>NZ_JAQWCQ010000029.1 GCF_028705895.1 Massilibacteroides sp.
GCTAACGTAAATAATAAATGCAGTAATTATGGAACAGAAGATATTTAACATACTGGCACGAATGCTTAATAAACGTACTAACATTGATGATGCAACAGACCAATTATTGCATTTATTTAGTGTTAGCAAACGTTTTAATTTTCCAAACTTCATCGCAGGGGTAATGGTTGGCATACTGATATACACTCTAATATTAGAGTTAGCTTCCTAAATGTTTGCTAACGGTACGCAAGTATGTTGTCGGTTTTTTACGAATTTGAAACACTAAAAATTAATTATATGACAAAAGATGAAATTATAGACCAAATGATTGACGAGATGCCATTCAATTTGAGTGAAAATATTAGACCTTATGTAAAAGAGGCAATGGATATTTATGCACAACAGGAAGTAAAAAACTGCAATATACTTGCTGTTAGCAAACGAAGTGAACTGTTGTTTGCTTTTATCAAAGAGTGGAAAGAAGAGTTTAAAGACGAAAATTGGGATTACCTTGATTTTGTTGCAGAACGTGTTTTAAGCAAACAATAGTTGCTAACGTAAATAATAAATGCAGTAATTATGGAACAGAAGATATTTAACATACTGGCACGAATGCTTAATAAACGTACTAACATTGATGATGCAACAGACCAATTATTGCATTTATTTAGTGTTAGCAAACGTTTTAATTTTCCAAACTTCATCGCAGGGGTAATGGTTGGCATACTGATATACACTCTAATATTAGAGTTAGCTTCCTAAATGTTTGCTAACTATTGTATATATGCAGTTTTTATTTTTGCTACTAATATACTAATCTATTAACGTGTATTATACATATTCATAAATATAAATAAATACTAATTGTGTAACATATACCGTACAAAATGAAAAATATCTTAATTTATATCGTTGGCTTGGCCGTCATTATCCTGCTTATTTTGGCTTTAATCGGAATGTTTCACCGTGTCAATCGGATAACAGATAATTTTGAAACCGCAATCCAAAATCAGAATTCACAATATTACCACCTGACAAAAAAAGAGTTCAAGGAATTGGAGTCAACTTTATCGAATGCACTTTACGAAAAGATTAAAGACTCACTAAATTTAAAAGTAAAGCATATAGAGCGAACGATAACGCATGAGTATAGGTATGTATATGATTCTACACAATCATTGCTTATAACGCACGAAAATAGCCCTTATTTATATTTCTCAAAAGATTTTGATGATTGCCTTCATATTGAGGGACGGGTTAAAGATACCATTATCTATTGGGATGTGCCTGTAATTGATTATAAAGCAGAAACGGTGTTTTACTGGAAGCGGGTAAATAAGCACGACAAAGTGAGGCCGTGGCCGTGGCCTAAAAAGAACTTTATGGTTACTTTGAATAAATGCAAGGGTGCTAATGAATCGGAGGTTATTGAAATCGAAATAAATAAGAAATGAAATTATTTAAAAGAAAAATAAAAAGATGTGTTATTTTTGCCGAATATAATGACGGCATAATGACTTTGAAATATAATGATAATACCGAAGAACAATATAAAGGTAGTTCTACTGTTTGGTTTAAATTACCGTATATGATAAGACAGGGCACTATGATGGAATATTATTTGCATCAAATTTTTGAATACATTCAATATTGGAATGGTACATTTCCAAATGCTCATTTAAATAACCAACAGCCCGCCGGCGATATTGCCAACCAAGTCGAAAATGGGGCGGGCTTAAATTTAATCAATGAAAACTAAACAACTGCCGATACCGGCACGGAAAATATTAACCCAAATAATTAACGAAATGAAAATATCGGATCACATCTCATTGGCCGAGGCCACGAAAAGCATCACGGCGCAAAGGTTAGGAATTGACAATACCCCTGACGATAAGACAATAGATCGCATGAAACTTGTGGCAAATCACATCTTTGAACCACTAAGAAATTATTTTGGAGTGCCTATAAAGATTGAATCTTTCTACCGTTGTGAAACATTAAATAAAGTAATCGGAGGGGCTGTCGGAAGTCAGCATCTTATAGGTGAGGCAATGGATATAGATGATGATTTTGGTGAAATATCAAACCGTCAGATATTTGTATATATTGCACAATATCTTGAATTTGATCAATTGATTTGGGAGTTTGGGAATGACAATAGCCCGGATTGGGTACATGCCTCTTATTCTACTAATAACCGGCATAAATTGTCGGTTGCATATAAAAAGAATGGATATACAAAATATGAACATTTTACAAGTTTGGAATCATTATACATGTTTCTTGACGATTTATATAATTAACAAGGCCGCAAAAGGATTGCTAAGTTTCACGTGAAAGCGATTGAAATGGTAGTTAATGAGTTATATTAACGTTATGCTGGTATGACATCGGTTTTTTGCGGTATTAATAACTAAAACTTAAATATATGACAACAAATAATGAAATAACAGACAAAGAATTGAGAGAATTGTATGAACTACTCACAAAGGAACAATTAATTGAAGCACTTATTAAAAAGCACAAAGAATGTAGGGACATAGAAAAAAACTGTGTTATACCTGCCATTCAAGGCAATGAGCAAAAAAAGAAGAAATGTCGAGATTTAAAAATACCAAAAGGAGAGAATTGTCGTAAAGTGGATTTCCGTTGTGATGTGTATACTTTCTATAAATAGACATTTATTTTTTTTGCGGCGGTTTTCACGGCATTGCCTTGAACGTAGCGAGGCTACCCGCATTTGGCGAATAGCGGGCGTATTCACTTTATTACTTAGTATTAACTTTAAGCGGGCTGCACACGTCCAAAATCGCACTATTTCGCCAATTGTCGGGTAGGCGTGTGTTAGTAGCCGTTTATTCTTTATTCAAATGAAACAAAAATCAGATTTTAAAATACTTATCGCTTGCGAGGAAAGCCAAACGATATGTAAAGCGTTCAGAAAACAAGGGTTTGAAGCCTTTAGCTGTGATTTGTTACCGTGCTCAGGCGGACATCCTGAATGGCACTATCAACAAGATATTTTTGAAGTTCTTGAAAACGGAACAAAATGGGACTTAATGATAGCACACCCGGAATGTACACGTCTTACAGTAGCTGCAAATAAATACTATAAGCCTGAATATGCTGAACGTTTCCCGACTATTCACGAAGATAGAGAAAAAGCAGTAGAATTTTTCATGAAACTTGCAAATGCAAATGTTTATCATATTGCTATTGAAAATCCTATCGGAATAATGAGCAGTCGTTGGAGGAAGCCGGAACAAGTAATACAGCCTTACCAATTTGGAGACCCTGAACGTAAAGGAACTTGTTTGTGGCTTAAAAATTTACCGAAACTAATACCGACAAACATTGTCGAACCTGATATAATAACTCACAAATCTGGTAGAACAGATTCTAAGTTACATTTTGAAACTCTTAAACTTCCAAAAGAGGAGCGTAGAAAAGCAAGGTCAAAAACCTTTGAAGGTATCGCAGAAGCTATCGCAACGCAATGGGGGTCGTTTCTTTTAAATGGCTACTAACGTTGACGGTTGGCGAAGTTGCCGACTTAAAAGCACTTAATTATCAAACTATAAATAACTTAATAAAATGGAAGAAACTTTAAATACCAACGAAAACGGCAATTGCGCCAACCGTGTGTTAGCCACCGTTTTTAATAATGATGCTAAAATTGGATTTGCTAATTTCATGGCAGATAATACGTTTTTAGGTATGTCTGAATGTGAAAGATATGGAATGACATGGGGATGTGATACTGGATGTCCAGTGTTGAGGGATGGTAAATGCGAACTTCAAAACGATGATAATAAAGAATTGTATGCGGAATGGCTGTCTGAAAATGGTGGCTAACGTAAATAATAAATGCAGTAATTATGGAACAGAAGATATTTAACATACTGGCACGAATGCTTAATAAACGTACTAACATTGATGATGCAACAGACCAATTATTGCATTTATTTAGTGTTAGCAAACGTTTTAATTTTCCAAACTTCATCGCAGGGGTAATGGTTGGCATACTGATATACACTCTAATATTAGAGTTAGCTTCCTAAATGTTTGCTAACTAATGTATATATACAGTTTTTATTTTATTGATAACAGTATATTGTTATCATTCTACTGTATATAAATGTTAATATTTAGATAATTGCTATTTATGTAATAAATACCTTACAATTTAAAATAAGGATTCATTGTCATAAACCTATGTCTGTTATTTGGTCTGTCAATTTCAGGTGCTAATTTAAATTCAATAATTAAACCGCCAATAGGGCACATTCCAAGTGCCTTGTTTTGTTCAAACGTATCCCCTTCTTTAGCTTCATCGGCTGCCTTGTACGTTATACCGTTGGCAAAGAATTTATTTACATATTTCAAAGTGTGTACGTTGGTCAATTCTGCCGCCTTTATCGGAACGATAGTTCCCCTATGTGAATGCTCTGTAATCCACATGTCGGCTGTAGGATGCTCCCCGGCTAAAAGGTCAGCGGCAAGTGACCCTTTAGACCGCTTGCCGTTACTGCCTGAATTATGCTGAAAGTAAATCTTTTGTGAATGAGCATGCGGTTTTCCGCTGTCAAAGTTAAACACATAATACCCTCTCATTCCTAAACGTGGCGGGTTTATCCCTAATATCTGACAAACTAAATCGGTCAAATCCACATCGGAAAACTTCCCAAATGAAAGTTCATGATTGCCACCGTTCCACCCGATTATCTTATCTTTAAACGGGGTCAAAACTTTTACACCCAATTCTATCAATCCGTTAATGTAGTGCTTTCTTATTTCAGGGTCTTTTGAACTTGCCCGCCTGTCTCCGAATCCTTCCATGCAATCCCAAAAATCGCCACTGATGATTATCTTGTCCGCTTCTTTGCAATCCCTTATAAACTGCTCCCTTTTACAGTGAACCGAATCCATGTGAACATCGTTAGCCCATAACAGTTTGAATGGTTCAGCCTTTAATTGAATGACATTTATCATTTTTATAAATTTGCAAACAAAATTAATATAATAATTTGATTTTCACAAATTTATTTTTTTAATCCGACTAAATAATTACTAAATTCTTTAAAAGCCACCGTGTTATTTATTACAACGTCTTTCAATTCAACTGCCATGTCCACAAGTTTCTCGTTGGTTATGGCTATTGTTCCGATTTGCTCTTCATATTTTTCTTGTAATTTCTCGAACTTTTCATCCTGAGTTTTTCGGAGTATTTTATCATATTCCACCCGGTCGGATTCCCGTTTTGAAAACCAACGGCCAAAAATAAGGATTCCGATAATGAGAAGAATAATAATAGCACCAGGCGCGCCCCATTGTTGTAAGATAGTTTGTGCAGGTGCATCGATGTTTGGAGTTTGTAATAATAGCATAATAGTAGTTTAAGGTTATGAAATTCCTGTTGAGTTGTTATACATATTTTTAAGGTTGTCAAATTCAAATGCATTCAGGCAGTGATTTTTTCCGAAGACTTTATCCAAAAGTTTTCTAAATCTTTCGCCTTTTTTATTCAAAAAACCGTGCTTTTGCAAATGTCCGAATGAAGCGGATATAGTGACTTCAGAATTAAAGAAAAGTGTCTTATCCCTGAACGGTTTAAAGACAAAGAAGCGGCAAAACATATTACCTAAAATGACATTTCCTAATCGATCGATAATTACGGCTAACTTTTCAAACACGTCAAAAATAAGTTGAAAGATTTCAATCACAAAAAGCCATATAAATTGGTCAAGTTTCTTGAATCCTATGATTACATTATATATTAATGCAATCGGAAATAAAACGGCACTCAACACAAGGGCTGCAATCAGTTCAAAGAGTTTCTTGATGTGTTTCATTTTTCAATCATTACATTTGAATCAGCGGCTAAAAGTGCTTCATGTTCCTGAAGTAAGGCTACAAAATAAAGGTAAACAAGCCCATTTTTTACATAATAATAAGCCCTGTTTAATTCCATCAATCCCTTCACATGACTTACTAATCCGATATAGTTCATATTTGAGAAAACAACACCCTGCGGAATTGTAACCCTAACCGGTAAATTCAATCCGTTATCATGCCAAGTCAAATCCGACATAATCTCAAAATCGCTATCTGTTAATCCGTGTTTTTCTTTCAGATAGTTTACAAATTTTGTCAAATTAATAATCGGGTTATCATTGAAATCTGATTGAAAATCCCTGAATGTTTCATCTATAACGTACATAGGACTTTCGTTTGCCTGCAACTTTTCGTAAAAGTCCGCAAAATTAAACGTCATTGCGTTGTTATTTTCTAATACTATCAATAAATCATCGGCATTTCTTGACAATTTATTCAGCTTAATTCCTTTGCCTTCATTGGCATTTTTTATTTTTATATACATATTATTTTTATTGAATTGTTTCAGATAATGAACCTAATCTATCTTTTTTTATATGACAGTCTATAAAGGTAATATATACCTCGCTTGCGTATTCGTTTGCCGAAGCTGCTATTCTTGTAAGCCTACATTTATAAACGGTTGAAACGGTTGTATTGACTGCCGGTATTGAGCCTACCTCAAAATATCTGTGATAAGTGTTATCGTTAGTTGCTACGGTATGCTCATGACTGAACGGGCTGCCGGTCGGAACCGCAAAAGCCGCATCGATAGGGGCTGCAATAACATCCAATTTAAATTTAAATTTATCCCCGATATTGGTCGTATTCGGTAAGGTATAATGAAAATGCACATCTAAAGTTGATGAAAGTTTCATTGAATGGGTACTTTGAATATCAAAATCAATGTAATTATTCAAAGCGAATCCCAATGTGTTAAACGTAATTCCACCACCTACTCCAAATGCATACGCGCGCGCGTTAGGATAATTTGCAGCCGGTAATTTTACGGTATTAATCCCGATTTGCAAATCATCGTAAACCGTATCAGGTAATAGAATTTGTCCAAATTTCTCTATTTTTTGAGCCATTATTTTTGCCTCCAAATTTTAGCCGTATTATCGGCCACGATTGTTAATACTTCATTTAAAGCTGAGAAAGTGAATGTCCCGGTGCCGTTGTCAAACACATCTGAGCCGGTGCAAATCAATGTCGGTACGTTTGCAAAGTTAATTACTTTGAAATAATATTCCTGTCCGTCATTGGTTGCAGATATTGCCGGCAAAGTTCCATCCACGCCGGTAGAAGTGCAATCAATCCAAAAGCCGTCATCTATTGCTGTTATTGTGTAATCGGCTGTTTTGGTTGAGTATGCTTTTCGGTTTCCGAAGGTTCGCAAAGCCCCGTTTATTTGGAGCGTTTGTGATGCTTTGGTTGCGTCAAATGTGCCTACAATAAGGGAGTTTGCAAGTTCACCGGATGTATTAGTACGCCCTTGATTGTCAATTATCAATTTATTACCTGTTGATGGTGTTTGATATCTACCACTATAATATCCGATAAATACATTACCGCTTCCTGTTTGTATAGAATTACCGGATTGCCTTCCCAAAAAAACATTATTATTTCCAGAAATTAAATTTAATCCACAATTTCCGATAATTGTATTTGACGTCCCGTCTTTAATTGTACCCCCTGCATTTATACCTACAAAACAATTATATTGTTCGGTTGTTGCAGCAGTATGTGAGTTCATAGTCCCTACATAAGTTGAATTTCTGGAGTTATTATATAAAGCATATAGGTTATTATACTTAATTGCCCCGTTCCCATCCACATGAAAACACTTTACCGGTGTTCCAGTCCCCTCAAACAGCTGAAAAATATCGTTTGTCCCTGTTTGGGTTGACTTGCCTTTTATCACCCCCGCAACCTCGTCAGTATCTACATAGGTAGTGCCGGCAGTATCTTTTATTTCGGCATGTGAATGGCTTGTGATCGTTCCGGTCAACACGCTTTCAATTGCCGCTTTAGTGACGTAATCGGTAATGAGAAAAAGGTTTGTCCATGCAATATCGGTATCGTATTTCCATTGAACATATCCAGAATCTACCCGCAATTGTACTTCTTTTCCGTCCGTTCCGTTAGTCCCGTCATCCCCTTTTAAATCAATTTTGGCATTTAGAATTGTGATCGTGCTTGAATCATCTTTTACAAAAACCAAATCATCCCCAACAAATGAAGCACTGACAGGGGTCGCCCCGTCATCTCCATCCGTTCCGTTGGTTCCATCCGTGCCATCCGTACCGGGATCACCTTTTAAATCTATCTTTGCATTTGTTAAGGTTACCGTACTCGAATCATCCAAAACAAATACCATATCATTTGAAACGAAAGAAACAGAAACGGCTTGCGCACCCGTATCACCTTTATCTCCGGTATCGCCTTTATCACCTTTATCTCCGGTATTACCTTTTACTCCCTGTATTCCTTGTATTCCTTGAATGCCTTGTATACCCTGAATACCTTGATCGCCTTTATCACCTTTGGCACCGGTTGCACCGGGATCACCCTTTACACCCTGATTAGCCACGACAATATTAACTTCTTCCTGAGTTTCGGTTACTCCGATATTGACCTGAGCGGGTTGCGTTATTTGAATGATTACTTCTTCCATTATAGTTTAGATGTATCGTTTACGACATTCATCGTGCCCCCAAAGTAGGTATGCACTTCACCGCTTGCAAAAGTAATCTGACAATCATAATAATATACTCCTACCGGAAATGAGCAAAGAAAAGCAGAAATAGTGAATTTCCCGCCGGCTGCATCCGTTACCGTCATTCCTGAGGTTGTAGTGATTGTCTTTATTACCGTTCCGTTCGCATTGCCAACCCTGAATTGAATCAAAAAGGTGGCACTGACCAAAGATATTGCAACCCCGTCCTCATCGGTCAAAGCGAATTGCCGAGCCGAAAAAGTATCGCCTTTAAGTTGGTTAGCGAAGTTATAAATCTTGAAATATTTAGTTTCTTGTATCATAGCCTGTCTGTTATTGTAGTTGTTGCCATTATCCTAAATTAGTAGATGAAAATATTATCCATTTTTTTATGGAATTAATTGCCACAAATAAATGCGATGAATGCCCTGTAATACTATATGTGTTTACATTTGATGTTTCAAATATAACATCTGACCCAGTACGATTTACCGTTATAGTACCTGCATTAGCATTTTTAAAATATAATTGCATACCGTCATTAGATTCTGAAATTGCCGGTAATGTTATTATTACCTCATGCGCTGCTAAAATATGATAATATCCTGATGTACTGGGTGTAAATGATTCATCATTTATATAATTAACTGACATTGATGAATCACTACCTCCGATTAATAATTGCAATTGGCTCAAAAGCAGCCCGTAACTCCTTTTATTCAAGTCGCTTTCTTTGCCGATTTCAATTGAATAATCCGTAAGGTCGGTTATTTCTGCCGCTGTTTTTTTGGCAATTTCAGGTATCCTATAATTCATTTTTTTGGTTTATGTTATTCGTAAATTTCCTAATTCGTCAATACTTCTATATACCGGCATATTTACAGATATGTCAAAAAATAAATCCGTATAATAAACCGTTCCGTCAACGTCTATTTTATATCTGTATAGTTTATTTATTTCACCGAGCGACTCAGGAGATGCCTGTTTAAGTGCGTATGTCATTCCGTTCCCATCGGCAGTCACAAATCCTGTTATCTCCGTAGAACTGACCACACTTATAATCCCATTGCCTTTCAATTGATTGGTATCCAATTCATCGAGGTATACGGTTACAGTCGTACCGGTTGCATCGAGATTGAATCCAGGTAGTTTTTTGCCGTTATCGTATAAAACCAAAATAGAAAAATCAAAGTTATTTCGATATCCTGTTTTTTGGCTTTCTGTCTGACTTGATGTGTATATTTTTAAAAATCCGTTCATGCTTTTAGAATTATTTCGCCTATTGTATTTGGGGCGTTCATTGATATTTGGTCTATTTCCGTATCTTCATCAAAAATTGAAACGTAGTCTGTAAAATCAAAATCTGTTATGATATTGTCAATCGGAATTGTTAGCTTGTATTTGTTTCTTTTTTTCAATCTGTAAGCCGCCGCCGTTGTAGTTCCACCGTTAACCGTCATGTTTGAATCCGGTAAGTCGCATAGATAGTACCTTGCTATATAAGACCATGATAACTCGGTATTATTGGAAGGTGCTCCGGTTACTATTCCATTTGGATTCCTTACATAGTCTTTGCCGCTTGTCTGCATCGCCGCAATTATCACGATGTTATTATTGTCGGTTTCTGAATAAACATCATGTCTACGGTAAGCGATATCGTCAAGGTCAACAAATACCTGATTATCCCGCCATTCTTTTACGGCATCTGTTGTTAATATATCGGGAAAAACTGCATCCGTACCGACAAAATCAATACTCCTGCTTTCGTTTTCGTTTCGTATTATCCTACATTCCGGCGGGTCTTTTTCGTAAAGATTAGCCCATCGTGAAAAACAATGTCCCTTATAATTATTAAGGTCAGGGTTTGAAGTTCCAAATGTCCGTTGGCTTTTGTGTTCAACTTTAAGATAATATGTTCCTGAGCGGTTTTCGAGATACCAAAAGAAGCCCCTTAACGAAAGAAAATCAAAGATGGTTTTTAAAGATACCATAGTAACGGATGCCGGTACGTCTTTTTGAGTTCCGTCTACATCGGGTACGAAATCAGTTAAATTCATGACAAGCAAATGTCCATATAGTTTATCAGATGTAGTGCCGTTTTTTGTCATAGATTCACCGGTCATTGACTTGAACGAATAAAAAGTATCTGTTGAAGTGCCAGAATTATCAACAGAGTAAGTCACGCCCATCTGTCCGATTAGATATGTGATAACTTGTGTTATTTTTCTTGTTACCCCGGTATATTCAATAGGTGCGTTATAATAAAGGTTTGAACTGTTAACGATTGAACTCCACGGTTCGGGTGCGCCGTTATAAGTGTATGTATTAGCACCTGACGGCCTTGTAAATATCGGATAAGTTACACCGTTAATGACTTCATCCTCTTTATATGTCCAACCCGAATCCGTTGTAGGTTCATAAGCAACTGAATCTATATAAAACCCTTTTCCTTTTTGTCTTAAATATATACAGTTCCCTTCATAATACCAATTTCCTGAGCCTATAGGGTCTTCATATGAAAATGATATCGAAATAGATGAAATATCCCACCCCGATAATCCTAAATTGGCATTTACGGCAGTATTGTTATTCAATCTTTTATCTGTATATGCTACGGTCTGAGTTTCATAAGTAATAAACGAAGGCAAAAAATAAAGGTCATTTGATTCGGTTGTTATCGTAGTGATATCATATTCCTTATCGTAATTTTCCCACCCGGCCGCCGTGTATTCGGTTTTAGCCGTAATTTTTAAGTCAATTTGTCTTAATGATATATTTTCCTTACTTACTTCCGTAGTTGTTTCATCACATGTGAACATGGTAGTACCGGCACCGTAGCAGGTGATATCGTAGGTTGTCGCCGCTTTAAAAACATCGTAATCCGTACCCATCAGTTTTAACACCCCGCCAACTGAAAATACAGCCTTCCCGTCATTATTTTGATTTGAGAATTTCAAATCAGAATAATCGGGATTAAGCCATGTGGTCGTACTTCCAACTAATATTTTAAATTTCAAATTCATCTAAAAACGTTAACTGTTTTATTTGAGTACATTAGATTTATGTCAAATTCATACAAGTCAATAAGATTGGTATTTTCAACAGGCGAACTAATCCCGCCCATCTGCATCGGTGTGTAAACTGTCGTACCGTCAGAAAGTGTGAAAGTCACTACGTTAGCTTTTGCATATTGCAGAAACTCTATTTTCCAAAGTTCTGATAATGTTAGCCAAATTTTAAAATATGCCTTGTTTTTTGTGTTTATTTTTTGATTTTCGACTAATCCGTCTTCTAATTGAATCCCTTCAACCGGTGTTAACTGTTGGGATATTATCGGATTTATGAAGGTATAAATATTAAATGTCCACGTTAAGTCTGTAATACCGGTACGAGTGCCACGCCAGTCTGGCTCAAAGTCTATCAAAACATTATTCAACGTATAAATAAATGGAGGCGATTTATCAAAATCAAAATAAAAATAGACATAATCACTATCTTTATTATAACATATTAATTTATTTGGATAATTATGTGTATATAATGCATCAAATGTAGAATTATCAGTATGAACATAAAAAGCGTCACTAATAGCTACATTCGCATTTATTCCGTCTAATGCAACCTTAAATGCAACCCAATGAGTTCCTGAATCATTATAATCATAAGTAGTTACATTTGAATATGCAAATGCAGGATTGACAACTTGAAAAGATAACGTATTGACCTCTGTGGATGTTTCAGTGTTATAAGCCAAAACATTGTCGCTTGATAAATGATTGACTATTTCAGTATCATCATACCTATAAAATTGAATGGTATAAACCACATTTAACGTGCCTTCTATTTTCTCATAGCTTACCGAAATATCACGTGCGACAAAGTTCTCGCCTGCCGTTGTGGTGATTGTCGTATAGGCCAAAGATAATATTTGAACGTCAATATTACGTGCCATTATCACCTTGACCGAATAATAACGCCTTTTAATTGATTGGATTAACCTTGTTGAACGGACATTATCATATGTAATCCCGAATCTTTGCGAAGTCGCTTGTGATTCCCACTTTGCCGGAAGTTCGGTAACTTCTTGTAAAAGTACCAAATCATCCTCAAATAAGAATGAACCAAAAATATCGGGTATGTATTTTATTTTAAAAACATCCATGCTACAAAGTTATAAAATTATTGTTATAAAACAACTTTTTAATTGTAAAATATCAAATGATTTCCCTTAGATTCTTGAATTATTTTTCCGTTTGAATCCCTAATAATATCCCGTGACGTGTTCTTTTCAATACCCTCTAAGTGTTTTAATGCTTTTGGATTGTCGTAAACCATAACACTATTCCCGTTAGTATAAGCCATTAAAGCGGCCGGTAACATTTCGGTTTTCCATGTCGGCATTATCTTTCTCATTTTAGCGGTTGTTTTAGCCGGGATAATCCCTTCACCTTCATCAGCCCAAATCGGAATAGTATCGGTTCCTTTTGGATTATTTCCCCTTTCAAGATATTCCGTTCCGGTTGCATATTTTGCGCTTGAGATATTGGATATTTGAACCGCTCCTAAAGCTGCCATTGCTATCGTTTGCGCCAATTTTATCCAATAATTACCCCCATCCTGTGACCATATCTGCATGATTGCGCTTGCAAGGTTTATAGTTGCCTCAATTTTTGCCATTCTTTGAGCTTTCTCTTTGGCTTTCTTTTGTTCGGCTAAATTCTTTGTTAGATATTCTTGTTCTGCTTTCAATTGGTCTTCTAATGCTTTTTTTCTTGAAAGGTCGTAAGCCTGTCCACTTGCCTGAACTTCTGCAATCCTATCTAATTCGGCTTCTAATTCTCCCTTAATTCCGTCAATCCGTTCTTCTGACTTACCGACTAATTCATCATATTTATCTATTTGCTTTTGAAGAAAATCATTGTAAACAGCTGAGAATTGCGCCCATGTTTCTGTCAATGCTTTTGCCGCTTGTTCTCCTGTTTTACCACCTCCAAAAAGACGTTCTAATAATGAACCGTCACCGTTTAATAATTGATTTATGTAATTTTTAAATTTTGTTGTTTCGGTTCCGGTTAATTTTTGTAATTCATTAAACTGTTTTTCGATATCATCTTTTAATGGAATTATTGTATTTCTTATTTCAGGTGCAGAAACAGATAACAATCTCTCCCCTCCCTTCCCGAATACGTTTTCTTTCTCTTGTGCAAAGTCTTCGATGCTTTTTGTGGCCTTTTCAAAACTATCAGCCATATCGTTCACGTCATCGCCAATATCTTTAAATGCGCTTGTTTGCGCTTCTTGAATCAATAGATTAAGAGCAGTTGCAAAGTCGGTAGCTGAAATTTCGCCCTTCTCAAATTGTGATTTCAGTTTATTAAAATCCTTTAATACTCCCGCCTTTGCTTCATCTGATAATGCATTGAAAGATTTAGTAAGTTCGTCAACTCTTTCACGTACTTTGCCGGCTCGTGCCGCTTCTTCACTTTCAAGAATACCTAAGAATCTGAGTATTTCCCTATATCCTTTTATTAATAGAGAATTGTATGAAATCAAAGCCCTTAACGGACTAATCATTTTCTTTAATGAATTACCGACTCTATCTAACCATCCTGGAGTTTCTTTAGTCGTGTCGTTTGTTGATTTAAAAGCCTTTGATAAATCCATTACCAATTTAATCGGCTCTGCTAACTCTCCGACAACCGACCCTAATTCTTTAAAAGCCGCCAATGAAATTCGTTTAAACGAAACCATTATCGGGATGAGGTCTTTGCCTATGTCCTCTTTAATGTTTTCGATTTGGTTTTCCATTATTGTCATCTTGCCGATATCGGTTTTAGCTAATTCGGCATTCATGTCTCCAACCCTATCCTTAATAATCTTTGTCAATAATGCAGCCCGTTGTGATTCATCCCCAAATTTCAACATTTTACTTTCGAAATCTGTCAAAGTTACACCCATCTTTTTTAAAGCCGCATCGCTTCCGTTCATCGCCTTACCTAACGCCTTTGAAAGTGCAATTGCATCCTCTTCGGTTGCGTTATATCCTTTTTGTTGAGCCAATAAGTCACCGATTGCCGGGATGAGTTGCTTTATAGTTCCGACCCGCTTAACCGATAATGAAAGTTGTTGCGCCCCGGCCACCAATACATCCCCATCTACAACACCCTGCTCTTGTGTAACATTTGCCAAATCTATGACTGATTGAACTTGTTCTTTTGTTGCACCCGTTCGCTTTTGTAGAATTACGGTTAGTTTTTCTTCTTGTAATATGGATGTTTTGGCAAGGTCAATATATTCTTTTGCCGCTCTAGATAGGCTTCTTATTGCACCGATTGCCGCTGATAATCCGACAAATCCCAAAGCAAAAGATTTTAAAGAGGCTAATCCTTCTTTAAGTGAATATGTGTAACCCCCGACTTCTTGACGTGTATCTCTTACAGCCCGACCGTTTTCAATCAATTTATTATTGACGGATGCAAGTTCACTCGTTATCTTTTTATATTTATCGGAAGTCGTATCTAATGTATTGCGCAAAGCTGTTAACGCTGCCTGTTTTTTGCGCAAATCGTTTATAGATTTTGCTTCTAAATTGGCATATTTTTCAATTAATGCATTTTGTTTTGCCTGTTGGGAAATCTCTTTTTGTTGTAATTTTAAATGTTCGTTCTTTGTTTGAATTTCTAAATTTAGACTTTTGTTTATCTTATCTATTCTTTCAGCTTCTTTCTTTTGAAATGCCTCTTTTTCTTTCTGAATTCGTAATACTTCTTTTTCAATGTCAGATAATTTTGCATTTTTAACACCTAACCCCTCTAATTCTTTTTGAAGAGCTTCAATCGTTATTTTACCTTTTTCAAATTGTTCAAATACACTTCCTGATGCCGATTTTAATTTATTAATCGAATCCTTTAGTTCATTGCTTCTTTTAATTATATCGTCCCATTGAATGAGTGCCATTATGCCGGATTTGGTTATTGTTTTTTTCTTTTGAGCGGTCGGCTATTTCCTTAGTCATTTCCTGATAGCTTTCGTATTCCGCTACCGATGTCTTTTTAGTGTCAATCGGAAATCCTATTATCTTTGATACGGATGCAACCTCGTCAAATTGTGAGCGGCTTTCTTTTGCTTCGCTTTTCAGGTTGTTTATATCAAAAAGTGCCTTCCTTACAAATTGGTATTGGTCGTAATACTGATTCTCTGAATAAATATCCAATAGATAAGAATCCATTTTTATAATTGAATCGAGTTTAATTTTTCGTTCCAAAATGAACCGTTTCTTAAATTCCGGATGAATAAATGCAAATGAAATTTCAAATCTTGACAGGAAAAAAGCGTACTCATCCCACGTATAAAATTTGATATTTTTGAACTCGTTTAATAATTTCCCGGTTTCTTTCAACTGGTCATGATTGATGATCCCTTTTACATCCTTTTCTCTAATTTCGGCACACATCAAAGCATACTCGTTTATGTAATCGGGATTGAAATAATATTCCGTAAATTCAAAATTTGTATAGGTTTTGTCGATTTCTTCCAAATAAGCCCTGAAAGTCTTTTCCAATTCGATAACTGTATAATCATTTGCTTTGTCAATTATCCGTTCAATCTTTTGATTCAATAGATTTGCCTGGTGTTCAGTCAAAAGAACAAGCCACTTTACGTAATTCTCAAAAAGTGCTGAATTTACATGTTTCAAAGTCTTTAAAATTTCCATGTATTTGTTTTCTGCTTTTGCTTTGTGTTTGTCTTTTAGTTTGTCAATGGTTTCGTAATTTCTACACAGATAAATACCGTCACGGGTTTCATTATACATAATCCAATTAAATAACGGCAAATTATATTTATCTCGAAATAATCTCATTAAGTTTGTTTTCAACTTGTTTATAAATTCGTAATGCTATTTCATCCAATTCGTCAGGTGTTAGGCTTTCTACATCGTTATAAAATTCATCTGCATCGGCATACATCTCTGTAAAGTTTGCGGCAATTTCTGTATCATACTTTGAAGCCGTCCAGTTAAATTCTGTTTCAAATCCGATTTCTTTTAACGTGACTTTAAAAGACTTATGTAAATCACCATCGGAATAAAGATCAACGTGCGAAGCCTGTTTCCCTTTTCGCTCCCTTAACATTTCAGTAAACATCGAATATGCCTGAGTGCCTTGTTGTCTGGATCGGTCTGTCTGTAATTTCTTTTCGCTTCCGGTTATCCCTTCTTGACGTAATCTATTTAAAATTGTTTCCTTTACATACTGCTGAATATTTGCGGCACTAAAAGCATCCGACATTATTTTGTTAATGTCTATTGATTGAATCGCTTTATTTAGTGCTGCTATCGGCATATTGATAAAAAGGCGGGACTTTCACCCGCCCCAAAACATGAAAACAATTACTTTTTATACTTATAAACCTTCTCGACTTTAGGTTTGTAAACCTCCTTAATAACTACCTTTGGAGTAATTCCCAATAGTTCGTTATATTCGTCAATCGAAAGGTCTTTATCAAATTTCAAAGCCTCGTTATAGGTAATCCCGGTACGGTGAAACATTACACCCTCTTTAGATATAACACCCGCCCCGATTACTATAATTTGACCGTTTTCCTTTGAATAGTTCATAGTCCTGCGATTAAGATGCCGCTATCGTTGCGCTGACAGTAGCCGTTAAATCATAATATTCACTGGTTGCGCTCGGTTCTTGATATCCTACCGTGATAACATCGCCAACGGTTTGGGCTGCGAAATTAAGCGTATATACACCTCCGGAACGTGTGATGGAAGTAACCGTAACGGCTGCCCCGTCATTTACGTTGTAAAGTGTGAAGTAACCTGCCCCACCGTTTGCAGTCGTGCTTAACCCGGTAATTGCAACCTTATCAAAGTCTTTCGCAGTAATTGGGATTTGTGTCGGTTTGGTAGTTCCTACGGTAAAGGTTATCATTTGAACCGAACTCAAAGCGGTAACGTCAAAGTCGGGATTAACGGCATTCATGTAAGGTTCCCAATCTTCTAAAGGTTGAATATAGAGATTAACAAAACCTGCCGAATCTTTGGTAGCCTCAGAAATCGAAGCGTAAATATTTACCTTTATTTGTTCGATCGTATTCGCCGTTACTTCTTTACCTTGTATGAAACCTTTTGAGGTTACCCTCCAAATGTACATAGTCCTACCGGATGTGAAGTCTTTTAAAAGCGTTTTAGCGGCTGCCATTGACATAATTAACTTATGTGTATTTGTCGCTAATTTGGTATAGAGAATAACAGACGAGCCGTTATCAATTTCTTGTTGAACGGTTTCTCTTTCCGCAAATTCGTTAATGTCAAAAGGAATATACATTAATCGGTTCGGCATGTCCGCCTTTAAAAGCGTTTGCCACGTTGCCAAAAGTGCCGCATTTGTTTCTGTTATTGCGCTTAATTTTTCCTCACTCATCAAAACGCCGGTCATATACCCGTGCTGACAGATATCTCCGTATGATGGTGTGTTTGTTAAGCCTCCGCAAGGATTTGCCATTTTTTCTAATTTATTAAGTTAAACATAATTCTGTAATCGTAAGGTCTGTAATTGTAATTTTCATACAGTCCACAGGTGTAGAGAGTGCAAAGGCAGTCCCTTCCATGTATGGAATGTAGGTTTCTTGTATAATAAGTTCATATTCAGAATGTTTTTTCAATCTGTATAAAAAAGCATCCGTCAATGCTATTAATGTCGGTTTTTTGTTGTCGTTTCTCCATTGTGTGGACTTCTTTTCGTCAGTTTCAACAAAGAAATAAAGTTCCAAGCTGTTAAGTCTGTAATACTTCGAGCCTGTGGTTACATTCTTTTCTACCGTTACCGGGAGCCTTAAAAATATTAAAGGGAATCTTTGACTTTTATAAGTATTCGATTTTCCTTTCTCTATTAAATTCTTATCAATCTCAATCCATGAGCCGTAATCAAAATAAGGTGCATCGTTTGGGAAATTGTAAAGGTTTGCCGTTGCTTCGGCTTGTCCTGCATTTAAAAGGTCGGCTTTTACCTCATCTATTATCCCGCTTATTATTTCTATGATATGCATTATTCGATACTCCTTTTAGTTACGATTCCTTTTGTTTTTTCAAATTTAAAATAATCCTCAAAGTCCGTATAAGTACTTTCGTAAGCCTCCAAATAGTCATAACATTCTGCTAACCTGTTTACGAAATCATTCCATGCCACATATTTTAAATCGCTTCGTCCAAACTCGCTTGCCGCTTCAGAATTCTCATATTTTGGTTTTACCGTTCCGTTTTGAACTTGTTTTAGTGCGTTGCAATCTACCCATTTTGAGTAAATGTAAGGCACTAACAAATATTTTAGCCCTCGCCAATTTCGGACATAACCACATGCATCTGTATACCCGGTTACTCCATCCCTTAAATTTACCCATGCTGTTGTCGTTGGTGCTGCATTGTAAGTGTTGTAAAGTGATTCGCCGATTATGTTTAAAAGTAGGTCGTATTGTTCATCTGTTATGAAGTCGTTAAAGTTTTCTTCACCTATATCAGAAATAGCAAGCGAGTATCTCCCTTTAAAGTCAGCGTTGGTTACGATATTATCCATTAATAGTCTATTAAATCGGGTACATGACAAACCAAATATCCTGAATCCCCGATGTGTTTATAACTGTAATTCATTAACTGTTTAATAAATTCAAAATCATGTTGATATCCGTCAGTCCATTTTACCTCCAACCCGTTTTTATGACAAATGTTTGAAGTCTTTGCGCTTCCGAATGTCAGTGTATTGTTTTGTGGGTATTTGGTTCCGTTAAATTGTGAATCGTTAAAAAATACCCAGTCGTAATCATCTAATTTTTCGGCAATTCTTTCCATGTGGTCGGGTTCGTACATGTCGTCAGAATCGAGATAAATGATATAATTACCTTTTGCAAACCTTAAACCGGTATTCCTAACTTCACCTGAAAAAACAGGACGTTTGTTGATGCTTACAACCCGCAATCTTTTATCTTCTATTTCACGGCATAAATAAACCGTATCTTTACATCCGTCAGCAATTACAATAATTTCAAAATCTTTATACGTTTGATTTAAAACCGAATTAATTGCACGTTCCAACTTATACTTTCGGTTGGTAGCACACCCGTTATAGTTACCCAAATAAGAGGGTATGATTACCGAGAATTTAATATTTGTATGCAATTTATTCCGTTATTTATTAAATATTTGCCTAACATTTGATAGTCTTTGATTTCATAAGGGCATTTTTTAAGAATTTCAACGGCTTCTTTTGATACCGCAAATGTCCCGAATGGTTCAGATACATATCTGACCGGATAATTCTTTTCGTTCTTTTCTGCAAATACCCGCCCCTTAGAATCCAAACACGTCAAATAACTTTTACACCCTGTTTTAAACCAATCCACTAAAGAATCATCAAACGTACTCCCGTCATACATCACGTAAACGTTTTCTTTTAAGTCAATGAAATCAATGAACGCCTGTATGTTATTTGTCTGCAAAATCATAAAGAAAGGGAGGAGTTAACCTCCCTTAATTTAGATTGTTAAAATTTGATATTTGAAAATTGGTGTTTCATTTGACGTTGAAATCGGTTGTTTTGTCAATGCATAGTTCAATGTCAATTCTACCGTATTTACTGAGTCTTGAGTTGCACCACCGTCATTCGTAGTATCAGCGCAAGAGTTTTTAATAAACACATCGTAAAAGATACCTGGAAAAAACATTGATTCCATAATTGTCCATTCACCTGCCTCGTCTTTATTTCCGTTTCTGTTTAAAGGATCATTCCAGAATAAAGCTGCCACCCCGCCTTCAGGAATTACATAATGGGTATACTTATTATATCCTGAACTTGTCACTAAATTAGAAGGTACGAACTCAATTCCTGCCGGTATGTTATCGAATTGATAAGCATAGTTGGTAGAGTTTGCAGCACCTTGACTTGAATAGTAACCCATTTGAGCCATAAACCAAGTATTACCAATGTCCCAAAGTTTACCGGTATAGTTGTTCACGGCCATGTCTGCCTGCATGTCGTTCCAAAATCTTGCCATGTTTGCATTCGGGACGGTTACATGATAAGAAGCTGCACCTACCCATGTATTTGTAGAGCCTGAAGTCCCGTCTGATAATGCGTTTACTTGGGTTCTATTGGTTTCAAGATATGCCAACATAGCTGCATCCATACCGCTTGCACCGTACCAAATAGATTTTTCAGCGTTATAAATGGCATTTGCCAACGCTTGAATTCCTGTCAGTTCGTTACCTTGAAATTGTTTTTTGTTAATCTTTACAGCTGCTCCCTTTTGTGCCCATGTCAGGGTAGCTTTATTTGAGCTGCCAACTTCACCTGATGGAGTACAAGATTTTGAAGTGTTCACTGTATAAGCCTTATTCTCCAAATATAAAGTGGAGGTTGCACGTGTGGTTGCACTCTTAAGAGCTGCCAAATCGGGTATATAGTTTTGCCCGTCCAAAAAGACCTTTTGAATTTGCGTTAACGCTTTTCGTTGGTCGAATTTTTCCCGCATCCTATCTTGCTGCCACAAACGAGCCTCAAGTAATACGGTATTTGCAAATGTATCTGCCATTTTATTTTATTTTAAGATTGTTGTGATTTGAGCCATTCGGAGTAATATTTGACGTAATCATTTGACCCTACAACGATTCCTTTTTCTTTCATAATTTCGTTAAACTGCTCTTTTGTTGAACCGGTGAAATTATTCGTTATTCTGGTTCCGTCAGGTCTTTGGATAGTTCCGTTGCTCTGAATGTTTATGTTCATTTTTTTAGCGAAATCAATTGCGAACTCGGCATTGTACTTAACAGGATTGAGAAATTTATCTTTCAAAACTTCCCCATTTTGCTTGATAACTATCGAACCGTCCAAGGTGTCAAAGTCATACATTGATTTAAGCAACGTTAAAAACTTTATATTTTCCGTTTGCACGTACTTAGTCTTTTCTTCATTGCTTATCAGATTTTTAGGTATGTCAAAAGGCAGTTGAATAGATGCTATTTCCTTACTGATGATTTGATTCTTAACTTCCATTTCTTTGGCCGATAACTGTGACTTATAGTCCGTTTCAGTATCTAACAGCCGTTTTTGAAGTAATTCTACTTCTTTGGCACGTTCGTCAACTTTACTCAATAATTCTTTCACCTTACTGTCTTTTTCGCCTTCAAATGCTGATTTGTATTCCTCTGACTTTTTCTTTTCAATTAGTTCGATTACCTCGGCATGTGTTTTTATCCCTTCGGTTACAATTCCATATTTATCGGATGCGAATTTCTTTACTTCTTTTAAACTCATTTCATCCCCTGCCGTTTTGCCTTTATGATATTCTTGATTGGTCAGGTTTTTAATATAAGTGTCGAATTCAGATTTTTCGTAAACCACTCTTTCTGGTAGTTTCAATTCGGGTGCATCCGCTTTAATAATCGCATTGATTAATGCTTCCTTGTCCATTTTTAGTTCGGCTGACAAAACCTCTAAATTTTTATTATTTAGTTCCATTTTGTTTAAATAAGATTATGACATTTGCCCGGCTGTCAATTCACCAATTCCTATATATGTTTACAATTACAGACTTTTCTTAGGCCGTCCCGATTTCTTAACAAGCACGACTTGTTTAATCGCCGTCTTTTCAATCACTTTTACTACCGGCTTTTGAACTTCAACCTCTTCAACAATCGGAGGTTCTTCTACTACATTTTTATTTACGATTTCTAAATTTGCGAAATCCTTTGCTAAATTGAAAAGAATTTCATTATCGAATGTCAATTCTGTTCCGTTGTCTTTATTTCTAACTAATATCATTGTCGTCAGTTTTATTGTTATTTTCTTTTTGTTCTTCTATTTTAACGTATGTTTCAAATTCTTTGTTTATTTCGTCAACTGTATAGGTCAGTATGTTTCCTTTGGTCAGTTCAAACGTATGGATATATTTATCAAGATTCTTTTTTATGTCCAATTCATAATCGTTCATTATATCCTTAGCCTCAAGAATTGTATAATGAAACAACGGAGTTAATAGTTTGATTTTCCTTTGACGTTCCAATTCGATAGGATTGTTTTCATATTCGCTCACTAAATAATCATCCCAAATCTTATCTAATTGAGGATCGGATGCGAGCCCCTTCTTTGATTCAAGATACAAAGCCCTATTTTCCGTTGGCGAAAGCATTATAAACTGTTCATTCGGGCTTATAATAACCCCTCCGAAATCATCAAATGAACGTTCCCCTATTAAAGAAATAATGGCTCTCTTAAATGCAACCCGGTTTTGTTCGATTCTGCGAAGTTTGTCAATTTTGCCCTCATTCCTTACTGATACCTCAAATGCCGTTGTATTTGTACGTTCTTTGGAAACTGCCGAACCCTGCCCCCAAACTATCTCGGCAAGGTCAAATTCCAACGCGTCCAATTCAGAAAGCAATTGTTTTTGAATATCAACAGGAATAGTAACCGTTCCGAACGGAGGCACGTTGTTTTGTGTTTCTTTGTCTAAAACGTCAAGAAGCATCACATCTGTAAGGTTCCTTTGTAAACCTTCTCCGGACCCGTGACATATAGGACATTCGGTTAATCTTTTGCCTGTTTCATCATCTGTACTATGAATTTGCCCAGTTCCTCCGCAATTCTTACAGCGTGTTTTAAGTTCCCAAAATCTCGGTATTCCTAACTTCTTTTTATAGATTCTAAAATCAGTGTAATCATTCAGATAGTCCTTTGCAATAATCATCGCCTCGGCGCAATAAGAAGTAAATGATTTGTTTTCTGTCTTTTTGTCTACTTTGTTTGAATTGAAAACACCCGGGACTTTTCCGAATCCGTGCAAAATTAAGGATGCTTCGACTTGTTCGATTATCTCGGTGTTATTTTTCCAAATGTAGATAACGTCTTTTTCTTCATCGATAATCCTAAATAACTTATCATGATTAGCATTTTCACCTAATTTAAGAATCAGATAATTGATGTTGTCAAAGGAATGATAGTCTATATCGTGGAAGTTTTGAAAGATTTTTCCGTTCAATCTTTCATATGGTGAAATGTATTCAAGTTTAAACCGGTCTGTTTCCTGCTTATAAATTCCTGTTTCGGTTTCTATATCCTCATAGACTTTACCCACCAAAGTAACGGCCATAGGATCAATCCAAATACCATAGTCTAACCATATCTGATTAATGAAATCCTGTAATCCGTAACCTCTGAAATTAAGGTTTTTTACGGTTTCTTTTAAAATGGTTTCTTTTTTCTTATCCGTATCTGATCCAAATTCATAAATAACAGTGCCTCCCTTTGCGCTCTGGATTTTGTCTTTAGGTCTTAAGACTTTTTCAAATGCCTTTACCGTTATGGTATTGGATAATTTTTTCTTTACCCGGATATAGTCTTTATCTTCCACCCCGTCCACCGTAGTTAGGAACTCATCCAGACCGTGACCGGCTAAATGCAATTCATGCTCTTTCTTCATTGATATCAGATAGTCAATGAGTACTTTGTTTTTTGGTGAGCGGATTAATTCTTTAATTTGGAGGTCAGATAATACCATATTTTAGATATATGCTACAAATATATGTATTTTAACAATACAAAAGTTGTTTTATAACAATTATTTTTTAACTATTTATTAACAACAAAAAAGACTGCTATTTCTAACAGTCTTTAGTTGGTGTTGTCTATTACCTATTTTTATATCCCGGCAGGGTTCGTACCGGTCACTAAGTCAAATTGTTTATTATGAAGAAATCAAATGTAAAAATAATATCAATGTAATTCCCCACCCTAACAATGCGAGAATCATCCATGTTAATTCGTTTCTTTCGTTATCCATTGTAGGCAATTTGATTGTCAGTAATATAGCGCATATATAACCTATTACAAGGTCAATCCCAAATAAAATCATTAAAATAATGTAGTTCGTTTCCATGTCTCTTTTGTTTAGTCGTTTGATAATGTGATTGAGCCTGTGAAGGGATTAAACAGATCTTCGTGAAAATCCACTCGATATTCTCCAATACGCCAGTATACGTTATTTGTTTTTAGCACCGTTCCGGCATTTTTGGTTGCAAATAATACCCATAATATCCCGTCATAAATTCCTATATATGGATATTCGCGTCTTATGGATTCAGATTCTTTAATTTCTATTTTCATGTTATTTAATTTAAAGTTTCAACAAATATACAACTTATTTCAATACAAAAAACATGTTATTAAACATATCCGGATGCGTTCGGTTTCGGTTCGTCTGTTTCTTGCTGAATATCTGTTATTTCCTTATATCCTTCGCTTACAAGTTCACCGATAACCTCTAAATATGGGAATAAATTTCTGCAAATCTCTTCGGCTTGCTCAAATGATTCGGCTGTAATTGTCGTACCGCCCCAGCGTTTCAGTTCGCCGTCTGTTGTGTCAATTGCTTTAAAATGGGTTACGAATAACATAGTTTTATTTTAGCCTGCAAAATTATTTCCTTTAACTTCAAAATACATTCTCATTAACAGCATGTCCAAATAGTCCGGTGACCGGTTAATGGTTTTTTTCATTAAATCTTTTGAGATTAGTTTCTTTTTTTGGATATCGTTATAAGTATTATCCCGTTTCAAACAGGATGAAACTTCTTGAATTATCTTTTCTTTTTGCGCTTCGGTGCAAATGATTTTTATTTCTCTTTTATTTATTTTCTCAGCCAACAAGAAACCACATTCATCTTTTAAATGGTCGTACTCTTTCTTGTTACGGGGTGAAGCCCCGCCGTGAAATGTCTTAATGTTTTTTATATAACTTTCTAAATAAGCCCCTAACCCGTCAGAATCGGCAACTATGTTTGAATTACCTACACCATTTCTCATCTTCATCTCGTTTAAGAGCGTTTCAATCTCTTTGCCGGTACTTTTTGCCATGTCGATTTCAATCGTACATATAAACCCGTCCCAAAAGCCTGCAATGAACTTATCCCTGCCTTGCATGGCTAAATCCGCACTGATGTATCTTTGACCTGGCTTTGCATGGTCATTTGTAAACATGTCTATTATCGCATCGTACTCGCATAATTTTGCCGGATCATCGTCATAATTAAAGTTCCCAAATAAAAGCCGCTGTTTTGTTGTTTCATCCGAAATAGAAAGAAGGTTACGTACATAATCATCGGGTAAAAACGGATTATCTGTATAAAGTGCCGGGATGAATCTTGTATCTGTCGCCTCCGTACCTTGTTCAAACGGTCTGTAAAACGTATAATCTACCCATGTCTTTGAAGGGTTAAAGGTGCAAAGTATCTTTGATTTGATTTTAAATTCTTCATTCAACCAACGGCCTACCCTCGTTTTAAGAATATCAAATGCCTTAAAGTGAACCGGTGCAGCTTCCTCAATCCATCCGCAGGTGTATTCTTTTGACCCGAACCGGTCGTAGTTTGGATCCTTTTGTGGATAGAATGAAAGGTCAAGAAATTCAATTAAAGATCCATTGTTATAGATAATTTGATTATCATTATATTTCCATTCTTTAAAGTCTAATTGTTTTGCAAGTTTTCGGAATGTCTGCAAAACAGACTCCCGGGTATCTTTCAATGAATCCCGACCTATGAAGTATTTAGTCCCTGGTGCATAAAATGCCAACTGCATAAGCCAAAAGCACCCTAAATAAGTTTTACCACCACCCGCCCCGCCACCGTACCCGATGTAAGAGGTTTGTGAATCGGTCAAATACTTTAGGGCTGTTTTCTGTTTACTGGTCGGTTTCATCAATTTCGGAGTTATCCCTAATCTGTTTGAACGGGTCTACGTTCATATGCATATCCACTTTCGTATCCACTTCGGTTTTATCTTTCCAATTAAAGTTGTTTTTTAGCCCAAATATTGCCATTGTAGGGTTGATTTTGTTCTTTGCCCCTAAGACATACATCCGTGTTTCAAGAATATTCTCGAATCTGTTTTTTATTGTGTTAAATACTTCGTCATCAAATTTCTCAAAAAGGTATCCGTAAAGCTGTCTGTATTGCTTTTGAATTGCCGCAACCTCACCGGCGCAAAACAATTCTTCGTTATCCATTAAAATCTGAAGTGCTTCTTCTACTAATTCAAGAGCCTTTTCTCTTGTCCATGTTTCGGCAAACTTATTGCCTTTTGGTGCTGCCATATCTTAAAATTTATATATTGCTATACATATTATTTGTATAAATCCATTCCTTAGCCGTTTCTCTCTCAATCATCATATACTCTGCATATTCATAAGCAGTTTTACACAACTCTTTTTTAAATAGAGTTAATTCATCTTGATTTATATTTTTACCATATTCATTTTTAGAATCAAAAAATGGAGACTTTGATATAAGTGCGTTTAATGCTTCACATGCAAATTTATCCAATAATTCTATTAATTTTTCGTTTGTTTCCATATCCTATAATTTAAATGCTTTTGTCATAATATTGTTATCTATTAACCTTAACTTTTCAGATTTCAAAGCCTGAATATCTTCAATCGTGTTTATGTTTCTACCTGTCTTAATATCCACAATATACGGGAAATCACCTGAGTTTATTACTTTCTGATTATATCCGTTTTTTACCAGCTTGTTACCAGAGTTCATATCTAATCCTCGCATCCTGTCATTATCATAAAAAAAACCTTCATTTTCAATTATTTCTTCTAATGCCGTTTTGTGAATCATCCGCCCGGCTCCTATAGGGTGCTGGACTAATATCTCTTCTTTGTTTTGTTTCACCCGTGTTAATAAATCAGGCTCAAAGTGATAGAGTTCATCGTTTAACGAATCATGAATCAAATATGAGTTAATCCCGAAGGTATAATATCCAGAATCAATGTAAGGTTCGTATAAATCCATGATGTTAGGATGAATTAAATCATCACTACCCAAATTCATTAGATAATCAAATTCGTAGTTCATTGCCTCTGTAATTCCTTTGTTCATTTTTAGCCCTAAGAAGTCATTTTTCTCAAATACCGTATGAGAATAGAAATCAACTTCACTTATCAATTTTCCGATACTTTCAAGTTCCGGGTCTTCTTTACTGAGTACAAATATAACATTAAAATCGTAATCTATTCTTTGATAAATAAAATTATCGAGTTGTTTCATTACTTTTGCAAATACCTTTGAACGTCCGAATACCGGTATCATTATTACTATTTTAGTCAGTTGTTTCATTTTTTAGTTTTATTATAACAGTCTAAAATTGCATCAACAGGCGTATTCCCAACTCCCCAAACTCCATTATGTCCATAATCTAAATCTAACGGAACATTGCAAGCCCCGTATCTTTCTTTATTAGTATCAAAACGGATAACAGAATAACCTTTGAATAATATCAGATATATTGCTTTAATTATTTTCATTTCCTTTTGAATATGTAAAAATCAGAAATCGAAGTATTGATAGGGTCTTTTGGATTATACGGATATTTGTTGTCTATTTTTTGCATCAATTCAAACTCTTTAGGAACGTATGTCAAAAACTCCCTATCTTTTACATGTACGTTTGAAGTTTCCAATTTATCCCCGTTTGATGAGTAAATTATGACATATTTCGATGCTATTGCAAAAAGATTGTTAATGTATGTTTCAAATTCTTTTTGGTTGGTTAAGTGAAAGATTACATCCAATGAAATAGTCAATTCAAACTTATGCCGAACATTTGCCAAACTGTTTAAAAAATGCCATTTTCTACTCCTAAATTTAGGATTCGAATTGTGGGCTAATATCATTTTTTCGCTTATGTCGTACCCAGTGTAATTCTCAAAGTTGAATAATCCTATTTGATTTCCATCCCCACAGCCATAATCAAATACTGATTTAATCTCTTTTTCTTTCACAAAATTATTGATTATTTCAGCTTTGTATTCGGCTAAAATTCCATAAGAGCCCGCTCCGGAAGTGCCGCCTTTTAAATATCTATCCTTCCAATATTGATTACTGTCAAATACCATATAATGCGAATTTATTGATTTTACTTAATACTTTTTTATGATTCTCATGAAGGTTTGTTCTTTGCTCAAATAGTGTATCGGATTCGGGAGGCAAAATGTAAGTCAGTTCGTTTGCTTCATGCTTTCTACAAATGCACGGGATTTTATTTTTCTGTAAATAATAAGCCATCCAAAGATCCGCCATTCCATGATATTCAAACATATTCACCGAAATAGTGAACTTTGAATTATCAAATGCCATTACACCGGTGCCGGGATTATTAACCCAAACATCCTCTTTGACTTCTTTTAAACAATGATAATTAGAAATACAGTCATTAAAAGCGGTCGGTTTCTCATTCATTACTTTTCCGTGCAAAGAAACAAATATTTCGTTATCGTATTTTTGTAAAGTTTCTAAATGTCGGATAAAATATTCTTTCGGATAAATCAAATCATCATCTATGGTAAAATAATACTCATTCTTGTTTTCCATTGCCCAAAAGAACTTACCCGAGTCTTTTAAGTCTTTTCCGAATTTATAAATAACTTTATCTTTGGGCAGACCTTCTGGAATTGACTTGTATTCGTTCATATAAACCCGAATCACATCTATAAGGCTTATCTTTGACAGATTCTCTAAAACTGTTTTGAGTTGTTCTAACCGTGCCGGATAGGTGGCTAAATTTACAGAAATACTCTTATCTTTTATGTCATTTCTTCTGCCCATATTTCCCTTTTGTGTTTGGGTTAAAATTTCATCTTTGAAAATAGGTTCGTACTTTTTTGAAAGTGACTTTATAAAATCATAATCCCCCCCCCTTTGAGGTTTCCATTCTTGAAATTGCGAACTATGAAAAATAACACCTATTCCCGAAATGTCATTTAAAACGATTTTACCAAAATTCTTATTATTTGGAATGATTCTATTTCCTATATCTACCCTGAAAAGATAAAACTTTGATTTATCTTTCTCAAATTCCGGATTAATACATAATTCATCATCATCATCAAGAAACATACACCACCCGTCTATGTATGGCATAACCACGTTGAAATAATAGTTGTAAATAAACGGAGGCCGTTCGATCGGTATATTTTTGCAAAGGTTTGAAATTACTTCTTTATTTACTTCATAAACGACATAATCCATACCATCGCATGTTTCATCTATATAATCATTTTGACAGTCTGAAATGATATGCAATTTTACATTTATACCCGTTATTTTAATAGAATCAATACATTTAGAAAAATATACCGGCCGGCAGGAGGTTCTGATTATGATATTCATTTCTTTTCTTCTTGTGATATTATCGTATGTTACTATGTCATTGCCTCCGATTTGATTTCTGAAATAGTTAGCATCTGAGTCAATTGTTTCTGATTTATCTGTCAATATCTTTGCCCCTCTTATTATGCCTCTTTTTTTTGCACAATCAAAAAGTATTTTATCACCGTACCAAATTTTAAGATTATCCGGTAAATATTGATACTTTCGAATGTACATAAAAGTCCCGTATGAATTATTCGGAAATTGCCCCTGTACTTCTGTTATTCGTAAATTTTGGTCTTTTCTAAGGCTCATCCCGATAATGTCAAAATCAGATTTTTCAATCAGTTCGCAAATTTCATCAAAGTTAAGTATCAATAAATCATCATTTACAAGCAGTATCTCATTTTCACATTCAGAAGCGCCTAAATTCCATGCCGGATTCACATATATATTCCTAAAATTGCCTAATTCTTTTACTTTTTGGTACTTTTCTAAACTTTCAGGTTGTTCTGCATTATTTATGATTATTATCTCGCCAACGTGTTCGCTTTGTTCGTAAATAGGAAGCATTGAGAACAGTTTTTCGCTTTTGTACATCGTTGGGATAATAACACTAAACATATCTTATATTAAATCTCCGGCCTCTTCAATCAAGCCTTTGAAGTTGTTATTCATAGTTTTCTGTTTCGCTGAATTTCAAAAAGTTATTGCACTCCGTAACCTTATCCACCAATTTCAGATATTCCGGATAATTGCATTTATAAACCTTGTTACAAATTTCATCACCATACTCACAATATTTACAGATGCTGTCATTCATTGGAATAAGTCTAAAATATCATTGTCTGCAAAAATGTAGTCTTCGCGGACTGATTTTTGCGGTTCCATGTAGGCATATTCGTCATTAGTAGGCTCAGGGCTCATTTTATCCGTTCAAGTTCGTTAACAATAAGCATTATCAATTCGTTTCGGTCACACGTTGCGCATTTTGTCCGCTGTTCTTTCAATACCTTTAATGTCGCCTCAAGTTCTTTGATTCTTTCTTCAATCGACAACTTCCGCCCATTCTTGAGCTTTTCGATTATCTCTTTCGTATCTTGTGCCATATTCAGAAACTAAAATTAAAATCAGTATTGCAAAGATAATTGAAATAATTAAATAAAACAACTGTTTTAAGATATTTTTCATTTATTAATATTGCTTTTATAATTACCTATTTTAATAGGCTTATCAATTGCATCTTCAACAGAATACCCCCTTTTAATTCTTTTTAAAATAGCAGCATAATGTTCTTTTAATCCTAACTCAATTAACAGTAATGAAAAACTTATATATCTATTTTTATATGTTACATAAAATGTATTTCTGCTGTTATTTCTATTTTCCAAAGCTGTTACAAATCTGCAATTATCACGGCTATAACCTTTGTAATTATCAATTCTATCTAATTGTAAATTATCTTTATATCCATTTTCTAATGCCCATTTTTTAAACTTTCTATAATCTTGAAATTCATCAGATACATCAATACCACGCTTAAAATAAATATGTGAAGCAAAGTAATTTTCTTTACATCTTGTCATCATAGCGTGCCATGATTTATATAATCGTGTATGTGATTCATTATCCCTTATTTTATAAGAACAACCACAACTAATTATTCTACCGCGTATTAAATGCGGAAGTAATACTTTTACTTCTTTTCCACATTCACATTTACATAAAACTCTTCTAATTTTTTGACCAGATGGTATTTGCAATCTTTCAATTTCTTGAATTATAGTTAACCTGCCAAATACATCCCCGTTGTTTACTATTATTTTGTTCATATTACAATATTTTCTTGCAATATTAACATTATTAATTCAATTTACCAAATTTATTTTCGTTTATTTTTTTTAATCCTTCATTAAATTCACGTGAATCATGCGCTTTATTATGACAATCCCGGCATAAACAAATAAGATTCTCAATATTATCTTTGCCTCCGTGACTTTTGAAAATTATATGGTGAATATCAATACCGACAGCCCCGCAATATTCACATAATATTTTATCCTGAATACAGTAATTGAAATGCTTTAGATAATTAGATATGTGTTTCTTCATTTACCGGCTCTTTATATTTTTCATCTATCCATGTTTGAAGTTCATTGCATTCGGTTTGCTTATGCCTGTTTACACAAACAACTTTCCATCCGTTATACGCTTCTTTGTGAAATTCGGCATCGGTTTCGGTTAGTCCTAATTCGAGAGCTTTTCGGCTCATTGTGTGTTGGAAATGTTCCATATCAAAAAGGCAAATCTCGTACATCCTCAAATTCATTCTTTGCCGGTTTCTCTTTATCCGGTTTCCATGTGTTCACTTCAACAACGTGAGTCTTTCCGAATTTATCCGGCTGTTTCATTTCTTGTACCTTTAACTTAATGTACTTTTTGCCCTCGTACTCAAATATATGTTCTTTCGGAAGGGTTGAAAGACATACGTTAATTTCAATTAATTTGACGTCAAATTTTGACGTGCCTTTGCCTACATAAATTTTATCCATTATTTTATATTTAGTTTAAAACATTTGTCTATATACTCCCAAATCTCACACATCGAAACCTTGCCTTTCTTATAGCCGTCAATCATTTCGGCTAAATAGTATTTTTGTTGTTTGCTCATTTGAATAAATTAACTAAAGACCACCGCTTTGCATTCGGGAACTTATCTTTATACATTTGTTTAACTAACTTTCTTACCGTGTCCTTAATTTGCTTATCGTTCATCCATTTTAAATATAGACTGAATCTAACCTGAATAATTATATCGGCTTCTTCTTTCAATAAAAATTCATGTCCGTTTTTGAAATAATAAAACCACTTTTTAAATTTTGTGCTCATTTCAAAATAATTTATTTTGGTTCATATTCGATTTGTGCAATTCCAAAGCCTTCTTTATTTTTTCTGCTTGCTCTATGATTTTTTTGATATCTTTCAATTGAGATTCTACCGCCTCCGATTCTGTCAGTAATTTAACACCTGTCATTATCGGTTCGTAAGCTAATTTAAGACGTGGATAATAGATTAATCCGCCTTCGATGTTTATATATGCCGGTTGGCAGCTGAATTTCATACTGGCCACTGATTTAATGCTATTTTTTGACCTCTTTTTTCATTCAATATTTTTATGGCGTGTTGTTCATCTTTGGCATAGCAATACATGTAAATATTCTTACGAACATCGAATGAAACTATGTCTATTGAATAATCTGATTCACCTAATTTTACCTCTATCACATTTCCATCTTTTGCCATTCTGACAAAATACAATTTATACCCGTTCGATAATTCAATATCATACGGATTTAAGGTATATTTTTCAATTTGATAATCATCAATTTCATGTGATTTTATAGAAGCAATAAATAATTTTGCCTTCTTTTTGGTAGAAAATACCCCACAAATATGATAATCCGAATATTCTCCTTTTGTTACTACAAATATGTTTTCCATGTTTTCTATTTATTTTACAAAAATACAAATTAATTCAATACGATGTACTTTTTTTATAACATTTCTATATTAAATTCGTTGTCTATAAATTTCTGATACCTAAAAATCTATGTCCGGAATATCATTAAAATTCAATTCATCCGGATTCAATTTATTTATTTTTTCTGTTTCTAACGGATTATAACCCTTTGAATCCTTAAACCGGTTGCTCATTATATCGAATGACATTTCAATCATCCCCGGAACTCCAACCAATTTACGCTTTTTTATTTTCTGTGACATCCAATTACAACATGGATTACCAGGTTGAGATGTTGCAAACGGCCTATGATAACAAAGTATGTTGTCCGCTTTATTGTTCCACATTGAACCGCCGGCATAATCATATACTTTCGGATATTCATAATCCCCGTGTTTATCCCTTGATAATTTTGCACCTATCGGGTGGCCGACAATGATCTTATATACGTCATATTTTTGAGCAAATGATTTTTCTGTTGTCAAAAATTCGGAAATATATTGGTCATCCCTGTTATATTTTTTCCAATCATTATCAAGCTGGTTAAACGGATCAGTTATGCACCCGTCAATTTTATGCTTATTTATAAGGACCTCAAAACATTTATTGATATATGCCGGTGTCGGGCTGTCATTTTCTGGATGAACATAAAAGAAATGATCCTTTATAAAATCCATTCCTTTCTCATATTCCGCAAAAGTCATTTGATTCGAGTGATAAGGCTCCGTACTTTTTCCGATATACATGTGGATTAAGTCATTATATAAATCATCGGCCGGGTCTTGTTCAGGTGAAAATATCCCGAACTTTTCACCGTCAAAAACAGCCCTTAATAAAGCAAGTTGTAAAACCCAAATACTTTTGCCCATATTACCGATACCTGAAACAAAAGTTACTTCTTTTTTTCTCCATGTCCAGTGTTTATCGAAGTCCTCAAAATATGTAGTTTTACCACGTGCCTTTCCGGTGTGAAAACCTTCTATCATTGATTCTCGTACATTATCTAAATAGATAATATCCTTTGATGCTATTTCAACTTCATTAAAAAACCGTTCCGTTAATTCTACCTTTGTAACCGTATCATAAGCTAACCCTGATTTTTCAAAATGTGAGATGCCGTTTTGATGCGAGTAATTAGAATAAACGTCATTTACTATTTTTTCAATGTCATCTGATTTTACGAAAGTAGCTTTATTTTGATAAGTGTATATTATTTTTTGAGACGCTGAAACACGTGGAATTCCAAAACGATTACATGCACCGGCCAACTTAACAAGGTATTTGTGTTTATTTCCGTCTGTATAAACATCTGATTTATCTAACCATCCTGTTAATTTATCAAATATCACATCATAGTCCGATTCATATCCGACATTATCAAATCTTTTAACAGTCTTTTGAACGGCTAAACTTGTGAATATTTCCGATTGATGATTCATATAAATTTCAGGATCATAGGAAATATAACAGACCCTTGCAATATCTTCAAAACTATCTAATTTTTCATTCTTATAATATTCGGCCAACGCTTTACATGATAAATGATGTGTTTTAATTTCGGCCGGTATTTTTACAACTATTTTAAGGCCGTCACCTGAAGGGCTGCGAAAGGCTAAAAATGTGTATTTATCTTTGATAATCTGTTTTCTAAATTCATCGTAATTATCTAAATGGTCGAAATCAATAGCTACTAACCCTGAATGAGATTTGCAATGATTATTACCTCTTTGGTCAAATATACCCGAAAAGCAAATAGAAGGAAGTTGTTTTTTAAATTTATCCCGTTCCGATTTATCTTTTATAGTTCTTATTTTTTCAACCAATTCTTTATGCTTGCCGGTTCCTATCCGTTCAACTATGTTCTGAATTGAAATATAGTGAGCATTTTTAGAATCTGTTATGTCCTTAAAAATAGTTACTTTCCTATCCATTACCAGCCCTCCTTTATTTCAAAATGTGTAGGCCAAAGAGTTTCTTTTTTTTCTTCTTTCATTATTCCTTTGTCAAAGATATATTTTAAATTGTTTATTAATTTAGATTTCCAGTTTTTTATTTTAACATCATTTCCATCTTTCCATCCTGCTAACACCCATGCGTCAAATTTCTGTTTCAAAATAGATGTATTAAAAATAAAACCATACTCTATACATTTATCTTTAGCAAAAATTTCAAAATCATCAAAAGAAGGTATTTTATTATTATTTTCTTTCTTTACTTTCTTTACTTTATTCTCTGTTGTTGTTGGTTTGTTGTTCGTTTGTTGTTCGTTTGTTGTTCGTTTGTTGTCAGTTTGTTGCTTGTATTGGTATTCATCATATTTACAAATAGTTATCTTTGTTAGTTTGCTTGTTGATTTTACCACTATCATTCCATCATTTTCACATAATTTTAAAAATGTTCTTATTTTCTGAATAGATGAATTATTAAGGTCTTTTTGTAATTTTTCCAAAGAAGTTATAAATTCACCTCTTTTTAAGATATGAAAGTCGGATCCGATCAATACTTTATTTTCCTTAAAATTTGCCCGAAATAACAGATAAGAAAACCATTGATAATATTCAGGTTTTTTCCAAAGCCAATTATCCATAATTTTACGGTGCAAATATATAAACCCGTCACACATTATTCCATCTCATTTATAAGTTTATCTATCCTATCTCTAAATGATAATGCCGTATCTTTATCAATATAAATATACATTGGTAATTCTGCATCTGGATTGTAGATTTCAATAAATAAATCATTATCTGCATCAATAGAACATTGCAATTCGGTTTCATGTGTTTTACTCATCTCTGTACCGTAAAAAATAATTTTTGTTGCCATAGCTTATAAATTAAAATCCGGAGTCAAAATACAAAATGCAGGCAGACGGCCAAGTCATTTCCTGCATTGTATCCGATTCCGGATATATTAATATTTGAGTTATTTCTAAACATCTGTGGCCGTCTTATTTAATGACTCTGCAAATATATGTATTTTTCACGACTCTACAAAGGATTTTCCGATGTAGTTATTAACTTTTAATTAACACGTTCGTATTCATTCCCGTTAATAGTCATTTTTTCAGTCCAAAACTTATAATAAAGCGTATCTCTTTTCGTGTTATCATATTGGATGTAAATCCATTCATCATCAAAAGTATAATCGAACTCCCAGAATTGAGTATTGACATTATCCTCAAAAAGCGCATGACTTCCGTCATATTCGTTAAAGACATATATTTCTTCAAATTCACCCCAATTTAAATACCATTCTCCGATAATCGGGTTAATCTGTTCTTTCTTGCAGCTTGCAAAAATGACTAAAATGATCAGTAGTTTTTTCATCTGTTTTCGTTTATTTCGATTTTTTGTTCTAAATATTTAAAAATGTCGATATCATAATGGGTGGCGAAATTTAGACAGACAAGAATAATATCGGCTAATTCATAAAACGTATCTTCATGAAGTGAAAATTTACGGTGTTCAATTACCAACTCTATATACTCATCGAATATTTTATTAATAAATTCTTCAGGGGTGGTTTCTTTTTTAATAAGTCCACGTTTTACGGTAGAATTATAATTACGTTCTAATAGTTCTTTTATATTCATGTGAATAATGTTAATTGTGGGTTATTATAATTTATTATTGACAAATTGCAGCAATCATTTTGGTTATAGTTTACGTTTTGTTTAAAATATTTGTGGTGTTCTTTTACATATTCCCCTACCGATTTTTGAAATTTATCCGATATTTTATTTACAAGTTCGATTTTCTTGTTTAATTCCAAATTTAAATGACCTCCGTATTTATGTGTATATTCTGAATAATCAATATCAAAATTTCTTTTTATATACGGGCTTTTATATTCCATTACAAACGTCCTATCGGTGGATAAAGGCTTTTTATTTTTGAAATATCACCTTTGTAAAACACTAATATTTTTTGCTCACGTTTTGGAAATTTACGATAATTCAGGGTTATTTTTGCCTGTGCAAGCCTTGTAAATTCACATTCCAAATAAACAATTTTGTTATAAATATGCAAACCTTGTTCTTTGAAAAACAACTCATGTTCAGCTTCACATCCATAATAAGCCCCGTTTTTATCCCGGCTATCACCTGTCATAATAATAAAAAAACAATTATCATTTAAAGCTGCTATTCCCTTTTTATAACCCTCAAATAACGTATTTCTGAATTCTTCATACGTTGGTATTGAATTTAATTCACCTTCAGGCGGGTTTCCGTCATAGTCTAAATATTCTTCTACCTTATAGTAAGGAGGACATGAAAAACAAAGATCATATTTCTTTTCAGGCATATATTTAGAGCTGTCTGATTTATGCCATTTAACATTTTTGAAATCGCTGCAAATAGCATTATTAGCATCGCATTGGTTTTGTCTTATTTCAGAAGAAAGATATTCATACCCATACCAACCTGAAACAAAACCGAATTGAACACCTCCCCCAAATGGATTATAAACACTTTTTCCCTCGGTTGGCATAAAGAATCTTAGTATAACTTCACATGCAACCGGGTCTAAAACCGATGCGTTACCGTTAAATGATTTTCCTTTTTCGTGTTTTATTTCATCATTCGTTATTGTTTGTTTTGACAAAACCACGTTTGACATACCGCTCCCCCCTTGCCAACACCCGTCACGTGATGCAAATTTAGGATTTTCAATGTTATGTTTTACGCCGGCTTCTTCAATTCTTTCGTTCCATTCTTTTTTCATCTTTAACCAGTCGGCACGGGTTGTTGTCCATGCATTTGTCATAGTAGCATGTGCAAGACGTTTCATTCTTATTTGTTCAAACGTGCCGTACACCATGTAAGCGTAACCGCTCAAATCTAAATAGGTTTTAAATCCTACATTTTCAAACACCTTTGGATTTTCTAAATCGTGTTTTGTTGAAACAGTCATTATCATTGGATAACCGTATGTGTTTTGTTCTATTATTTTTTCAATCATCTTTGAATAAATGACTTTATCTTTTTTATTCAAGTCCATAGCCGATTGGAGTAAACAAAATTCCTTTGCTTCATGGTTTACCTGAAATGTAAAGAACCCGCTAAATTCATCGTTAATTTTCAAAATAATAGCTGAATGTATTTGCATGTTTTTTCTTGCAGCTCTGTATGCGACACCGTCTTTAATGGCTAATTTAGCTACATCATTTTCATAACCTGAACCTATTACGCTTTGAACGTAAATAAATTCTGTTTTGTCTTCAAATAATTTTATTTGTTCTATATTACTCATATCGTTTCCATATAAAGTGATCTAAAATACTCTCTTTCATCATTCGTGTAGATGAAGTTTAATAAAAAGCTTTCAAAAAGCTGTGCATATGTCTTATCGATTTCTTTCGGTTCGATGTTATCTTTCATCGCTTCCAAATGGTTCAAAAGGATTCTTTGAATTAATCCTACCGTTCTGGATTCTATTAGGTTTTTGAGAAATTCGTATTTTGTTTTCATGTCAGTTATTATTTACAGCGATTTGCCTGTCAATAAAAAAGTGAATACCTGAAGAACATTCATTCCATCTGTTGGTGTCAAAGTCGGATACTTCCACTATTTCCCCGATTTTGTAGATAAATGTTTCATCATAATCGGATGAGATTTCCGACAATACCGATGCAGACCCATCAATATTTTCAATTCTCAAAACCTTTGCCTTCGAGCATCGGCATTTCTTTGTTGTAGCCGAACTTCTTAAAGAATCTGGCTTAATTTCGATTACAACTATGTTATTTTTGGCTTTCTTATAACCGATAAAAGCACCTTCTTTGGGACATTCATAAATAATTCCATGTGTGCATTCATTTACTATATAATTAAGATTTGCCCTGTCGAAGTTTGCCCCGTTGAAGTTTGCCCCGTCGAAGTTTGCCCCGTCGAAGTTTGCCCTGTAGAAGTTTGCCCCGTTGAAGTTTGCCCCGTCGAAGTTTGCCCCGTCGAAGTTTGCCCAGTAGAAGGTTGCATTTTTACAATCTAATTTACGATTTAAATAAAACCGATTGAATAATTCAACTCCATTACTGCCATTTTTAAAGAACTTATTTATCAGTTCTTGATTTGTTTTCTTTGTTTTCATGTCTTTTTTTGTAAAATTATAATTTATTTTTGAATTATTGTAACAAATTTACATGTTATAAAGCATGATTATTTGTTTGTGGTTTTGATGAAACCGGTTAGCTTTTCGATTCCAATAAGAAGCGTGTGATGCTGTTTTTCCAAATTCTTTCGCAATATCTTTCAGCGTGTATCTTTCTTCTTTCATTATCCGGGTGTAAATTCCCCTTGCCTCCGTGCAAATCGCATTTGAACAAGTCATGAAGTCTTTTTCTGTAATGTCGTAATAATTCAATATTACGGATTTTAGTTTTTCATTTTTCATTGTAACAGTCCTTTAAATTTATGTAAATAAACATTATAATTATTTGTTTTTTCAATCAAAATCGGTTCATATGATTCGTTTAATCCGATTACAACATCAATCTTTAAATTCAATTGTTTAATTTCATTTGCATAATCTGAATAATATTTCATTCCGTTCTTCACCTCGTTAACGGCATAGCATACGCTCGCATGATTGTCATAATGAATAGCTTCGGCACATTTCATTAAAGAAAGCATTGTTTTTTGTCTTAAAAAATATGCGATTGTTTGCCGTATCAAAGGTAATGGTTTCACCCGTGATTTATTGCTGATCATCTTTTTTTCAATTCCGTAGAATTTACAGATTTCTTCGATTATTATGTCTTTACGATCCATTATGTTTGATTTTGTATTTTTGAATATTCCGATTCATGTTTTAAATGTGAAATTCTTTGAGTGCATAGTTGTATCAGAAGCCTTGCATCCTGTCTTAATAAATTAAGTTTTTGAGCAATCTCATAATATTTTACTTCGATTTCCCTTTGCTCTTTTGCTTCGATTTCAGCAAGGTTTTCGCAATCCGACACATTTTTATTTGTGTTTCTAAAATTCATTTTATTTGTCGCAAAATCGTATTTCCTTTGAATATAAGAAAGATTGTAATTCTGGCTAAATTCTGAATATAAATCCGATAAATTGAATAATAAAGTGCAGAGTTTATCTTGAAAATCAAGAAGTTTATTAATATCACACTTATATGAATTATCCCGATACCATGTTGTTAATTTATTGATTTTATCAATTATTTCATCTTTCATAGCAACGAATTTATATATGATTGACATTGTGCAACTCTTTCGATTATCATGCTTTCAACTTCATCTTTCGGAATGTCAAATATCTTAATCTTATACTCATCCGTAATGTCTGTATAAGTCATTTTTTTCTTGAATACTTCAATCAGTTCGTTATCGCATTCCATACCGTTGTTTCTTGCATAAATGAACGCCTCTTTTTCAATTAAATTAATCGGGGTATCTGAAAGTACGTAAATTAATTTGGATTTCTGTATGCCCGTTAAAATCATATATGCTTGCATTTGCCAATAATAGTCTTTATTTTCAAGTTGTTTAGCAAATAACGGAAACGTGAAACAATCCCAAGAGTTCTTAACATCGATTATCAAATCTTTTGTTATCACATCAGGTGTGCAGGTCATGTAGTCATTTTCGAAAAACTTTTCATTTTTCAAAACGAATCCTAATCCTAATTTTTCGGCTAAAAAGTCAATCGAATTATCTTCCATGATTAAGCCTTTATCCATGTACTTTGTTTGAATTTCTTTCTTTCTGGCGTAGAGTTGTTCTTTTGCCCAAAGTTCGCAATACTTTTTTGCTGTTTCTCCCATTCCTTTACCGGAGCGGTCGTTTGTCATTATCTGACCGAGTGCGCTTGCACGAATCTTAAATTTTTTCATTTTCAAGTTTTGTTTTTAATTCAGATGAAATTGTGTATTTTTTTTCAAGTTGTTGCATAGTGTATCCGGAGTTCAAAGCTACAACACATTTTTGAAAGTTTTCAGAATCTGCTAAAAGTACGATTTTCCTTTCTTTTTTCGGTTCCGGTTTTTCTCTGTTATATTGTGAATCAAAATCGGCATCATTTTCAACAATCCCAAAAGCAACCATTTCAAGATACCTTTGTGTATAAGTAACCGCCCCGCCTATCTGTTGAGTTACATTGGTGGCTTTGATTTCCGGAATATCGGTAGCCATTTTAAACTCGATTGTTTCGGGTATAAATTCCTTTTCATCCGAAATTGTCATGATTGAAAGTATGCCTGTCAATCCGAATTGATCACGAATTAAATCGAACTTTGTCATTAGTCCGACCTCTTTACATGCATTGTAGACTAATTGAGAAACTTGAACGGGCTTAAAATAGTTATACTTTGAAAACTCGTTTTTGCCCTCTTTCTTGATTGTTTGGGATTTGATTAATTCCCGTGCCTGTTGTAATTTTTCGTAAATTTTCATGTTATTTATTTTGAATTGTTTAAATTGTTTCGTTCATTTGGTCGATTTGCCCCTGTATATATCCAATCATATATTGACTATTGACATAGTCCAAAATCATTTGAATCATACTCGCCTCAGAATAAGTGCCATTTTTATAAGCCCTCAAAAGGATAATCATTTTATCGTCAAGTTCTTTCATTATAGTTATATTTGATTGTTTATTTCTTTTTGGAGTTTTTCTAATTCTTTTTTCTTTTGCTCTAAAAGAATTTCATTTTTATATTTTCTTATTTCCGGAGATAATATATAATGTAATTTCTTTGCTTGAGTATCCGTAAGTTCAATATTCATAAAACTAATCATAGATTTATATATTTTTCTGGTTTCCGGAATGTTATAATTTCCTATCCATATATTAAATGTATATTCGCAGTCTATTATTAATTCTAATGTATATTCATTTATTGAGATTATTTTAAATTCACCTGATAAAAGTTTGTTTTTAAAATAGTTTTCTATTTCAGTTATTTTATCTTTCATTATCGTAGTATTTGAGTTGATAAATAATTTTGCACGTTTGCGTAATTTTCAGGTGTGCTTTCTAAATTGAAAGTGATTTCTATACAGTTGTTGTGTCCGGAGAGGCTGTTAATTTCACCGTCAAAGTCTTTTCGGAGTTTTAGCCATAATAAAGACAGCTTGTTTAATTCCGGCTTAATTGCCGTCAGGTTGATTCGTTCTTTGATTCTTGTTTTCATAAAAGTTCAATTATTTCGTTCATTAAAGTTTGATTGCACTGGAAAAAGTACGTAAAATCATCGTAGCCGTAATAAATTGCTTGGATTTCATGCTCGCCCCTATAACCTGTCGCCGGGTCTGCTTGGCTTGTTTCAAATTCGACAATGAAGTCGAGGCCGTTTAAGTTGATTGTTTTTGTTTTCATTTCGCCATTTTTAGTTTTTATTTTTATTCTGCCACTCATCAAGCATTTTAGGGTACGATTTACCTTCTCCATACTTCTCATTTTCAACAATAATAACCTTTTTCCCAAGTGCGAAAGAAACACCCATATCAAAATGAGTACCCTGCGAAGTACTATTATAAAAAATATGTACTTCATCTGATTCTTTAATTGCATTGGCATTTTCTGTACAAATATCATATCCTCTTGCATTTTGGTTTGTATCTCTATGCGGCAAATGTACCATTATACCATTTTTTTCTAATTCTGATACGTATGTTTCTAATTTTTTTCTGTACTCATTAGAAGCACCTCGAACGCTACAAATAATAAATACTTTTTTCATATATTATAAAATTTAATCATTAAACCTTTTACCAGTTCTACGTCCCTTCTATAGCTTTCAACCAAATAAACCATTTTTACTGTTGGTTCAAATTGTCTTGCATAGCTCCAAGGGTTTTCAATTTCTTTTACTTCAACAATGCCTTTATTAATCCAATGTTTAACCAATTCAGGCACATTTTCATAAAGCCTAATTCCGTATTTTAAAATGGAATTACAAAGTTTTACAGCTTCTTGGGCTTTGTATTGTTCATCTGTCAAAATAGGCTCAACAACTGCCTTTGCTCTTTTAGCACCGCCATCTAATTTGTGGCTGCCAATGTTTCTTTCATTTATTCTACCGTTTTTCATTGTGTTTGTTTTTAATTAATTTTTGAGCAAAAATAAACTGCTATTTGTCTGTAAAACCATTCTGTATTTTTTGTAAAAAATGTATCATCTGTTAATTCTACATCTTTTGGTTGATATGTATAATCTTCAAATGAATTTAAGCTGAACATGTCTAAATTGACTTCATATCCGCTTTCATGAAAATAATTGATAACTACATCCGCATGGGCAATTGAACGGGTACACATAGCATTGTGTGATGAAATTCTAAATTTATAAACACGATAATCATCTTCCATTACTTCCATCCATTTCAAAGATTCTGGAGCTATATATATATAAGTTGATGATTTGCTTTCTTTGTAATCCATAACATAATAGCCATCTGGTAAGTATTGATTCATTAAGTCGGTTATCATTTTTTCGTAGTTCATTGTGTTTGTTTTTAAATTCTATGTAAATATACGGCAGTTTTCCGACATAGCAAAATATTTTTTAAATTATTTTAATTTATTTTGTAATTTATAATCGTTCTAAATAAGCAATATTATACCAAAAAGCATATAAAATGGGCAAAATACTGCACTTTATATGTTTTAGTGTATAAAAAAACCGGCTCCAATCTCTCTAATAAATTGCGAACCGGCTAACCGAAATTTCATGAGCAAAGATAATTATTAAATTTTATCAAAATATGTTTTTAAACATATCAATTTTTTGTTTTTGTATTGTTTTTTAGTTTAAATTTGTAGAAATATTTGAAATGAACCAACCAGAAACATACACCCGGCTCGACATACTCCGAGAATTGATAGATGCTTATGAAATAGAGATTACGGCCGGCAAAATTGACATCGAAAGAATGCACAAAGCACGGTTGAACATTGAAACCGAGTTGAATTATATTGAAAAATTCTTATTGAAATCAGATGATTGTGAATTATAACGTTGACGGTTGGCGAAGTTGCCGACTTAAAAGCACTTAATTATCAAACTATAAATAACTTAATAAAATGGAAGAAACTTTAAATACCAACGAAAACGGCAATTGCGCCAACCGTGTGTTAGCCACCGTTTTTAATAATGATGCTAAAATTGGATTTGCTAATTTCATGGCAGATAATACGTTTTTAGGTATGTCTGAATGTGAAAGATATGGAATGACATGGGGATGTGATACTGGATGTCCAGTGTTGAGGGATGGTAAATGCGAACTTCAAAACGATGATAATAAAGAATTGTATGCGGAATGGCTGTCTGAAAATGGTGGCTAACGGTACGCAAGTATGTTGTCGGTTTTTTACGAATTTGAAACACTAAAAATTAATTATATGACAAAAGATGAAATTATAGACCAAATGATTGACGAGATGCCATTCAATTTGAGTGAAAATAT
>NZ_JAQWCQ010000077.1 GCF_028705895.1 Massilibacteroides sp.
AAATATAAAGGTTGTTTTTTGAAAAATATCCTTTATATTCAAAAAAAGAATAGAATCTTTTTCCAAAAAGAATAGGGAGATTTTATCCATTGCCTTTTTTTGTTCAATTTTGATAATTCAAGAAAAACGGGCATGCCGTATCGTGCGTTTTAAGTGTGGTTTTTCGGTGTTTGTTTTTCGGGTACATATATTGTCATTTTATTTAATAAAGCGCGTTAAAACAACGCTGTTGAAGCCGACAACAATTTGTCTAAAAATGACAAATTTTGCTATTATTTTGTTTTTTATTTCACTTTTTTATATTTGCTGTCCACGATTTGTTTTAACCTATCGAGATAATCCCATTAAAAACGACATAATCCAAGTGTAATAACAACCGGGGTTTCGGACTGATCCGAATTAAGTATATATACTGTTCTTCTTGTTTTCTTAAAATACAAAAGGGGAACCGACATCACGTCGCCACCCCTCCCTTAACTTAAACGCCAAAACTAAATCTAAACAAAAAACACAAATAATGATATTATATCTTATTTCGTATTTTATTTCCTATTATTTGAACCTTTCATAAATTCCCGTGCAAACTTATATTCTGCTCCGGTTAGTTTATAAAGTTTTTCAGGGGAAAGAATATTCTTAAACTTTTTGTAATATTCTTTATCCAACTGAGCTTCTTTTAAGCGAACTTCTACACACTCATCTACAACATGTAGATAGTTTTCTGAAGTTGCATTTTCTTTCTTTCTCATTTCACGGGATAATTCCCTGCATCGTTGGCCTGCCTCAAATTTCTTACGCTGGAATTCATCATAAAGAGGTATGAATTTTGCGGCTTCTTCTGATGTAAGGCCAACTTCATTGATTAAAAAAGAATTTCTCTTTTCAATAAACGCTTTCCTGTCAAATCTATGTCCCTGATGTTTGTTTTGGGCTAAAAGTGTGCCTGAAAACAAAAAAGAGAACGTGACAAATGTAATAATAAATATTTTATTCATACAAATGAATTTACAAAAATGTTCTATATGGCTAATTAAATGCTCATTTTATTCGGAATCTGCCATCTCTTCTTCCAAAATATAATCTGAGTATCTTGCTTCAAGGTATTCGAGATATTCTTCATCGTATGTAGTCCTTGCTTCTGATATAACAGAAGAGGCTATCTGAGGCTGAGTCCAGAGAGAATCCGGATTCAAAGATGTGTTTTGTTTATCCAAACCAATAAAAACATTAATAAAGAATCCAATACCAACTATTGCGGCAGCTACTGCAATCCATGGGCGCAGACGACTAATGAAAGAAACTTTGGATGTTTCTTCTTTTGTCATGGTCTCTTCCGGCAGCTGACTCATAATCCGGTCAGTCAGCCCTTCCATGTATCCATCAGGTACGCGGAAAGGATTTTGCCTTTTTAAGTCTTCTAATTCATGTCGTTTCTCTCCCATATTTTTACTCTTTTTTCTTTTGACTCTTTTTTCCCTCAAAGGTTTAAACGTCTTTTGTTAAAAACTCCTCGACTTTTTTAGTTGCGTGATGATAGGACGCTTTTAACGCACCTACAGAGGTGTCTAATATCGCAGACATCTCTTCGTATTTCATTTCGTCAAAATACTTCATCACAAATACAATCCGTTGTTTCTCCGGTAATGTCAGGATTGCTTCCTGTAATTTCATCTGCACTTTGTCTCCGTCAAAAAAAGTATCGCCTTTGAGCCGTTCTAATAAAAAGACGTCTGTGTCGTCTATTGAAACATTATTCTGATTACGTTGTTTATTCAGGAACGTAATACATTCATTAATGGCAATTTTATACAGCCAGGTGGATAACATAGAGTCTCCCCGAAATGATTCGATGTTAGTCCAGGCTTTCAGAAACGTATTTTGCAATAAATCGTTTGCGTCATCATGGTTTAAGATCATCTTCCGGATATGCCAGTATAGTTTCTCACTATAAAGATTCACTATCTGAGTGAAAGCAGCCCGTTTTTTATCGGGCGATTGCAAGTCTCTCAGTATCTCCTCCTCTTTATTTTGCTGCATACTTTCTATTTTGGAGTAAATATATTAAAAAACTTTCTATTTTTGTCTAAACAAAAGAATTCATGGATACCCACACGATATTACTTGCTTTTGGTTTAACACTTCTTGCAGGGCTTTCTACCGGAATAGGTAGTGTATTAGCCTTCTTTACGAAAAGAACGAATACGAAATTCCTGTCAACTGCTTTAGGTTTCTCGGCGGGGGTGATGATTTATGTGTCTTTTATGGAGATGCTACCTGATGCAAAAACCGGGCTTATCGAGAATTACGGAGAGCGTTGGGGAACACTGTATATGCTTTTGGGCTTTTTCGGAGGAATGGCCCTTATCAGTTTGATAGACTTTCTTGTCCCCGAAGATAAGAATCCGCATGAGATGCATAGAGTGGAGGAGCTGGATAATAAACAAACCGGTTTGAAAAAAACCGGAATGATGGTTGCCCTTTCTATTGGCATTCATAATTTCCCTGAAGGTATCGCAACTTTTACTTCTGCTTTAAATAGTATGGAGGTTGCTTTGCCTATTACTTTTGCAATAGCAATACATAATATTCCGGAAGGAATTGCTGTCTCTGTACCTATTTATCATGCTACGGGAAATAAGAAGAAGGCCTTTTGGTTGTCTTTTCTTTCCGGTATGGCAGAGCCGGTAGGTGCTTTGTTTGGCTTTCTTATTCTGATGCCTTTCTGGACACCTGCCTTAAATGGGTTTATCCTGTCCGCTGTTTCTGGTATTATGGTCTTTATATCAATGGATGAACTTTTGCCCAGTGCGCAAAAATATGGAGAACACCATTTGTCAATAATAGGGTTGATAGCCGGTATGATTGTGATGGCGCTCAGTTTGTTTCTGTTTATATAAACATTGCCTTTCGGTTAAGTTGTATTTGGAATGAAAACCTTTTTATATATAGTATTAATTAATAAAACTACTAAACCATGAATAGACTAATACTCTTGTTCTCTTTTGTGTTGATTGCTGTTATGGCAAAAGCAGAGAAACAGTTTACTTTGTCCTCTCCAAGTGGAAAATTGCAAACAAAGATTGCCGTAGGAGAGAAGATTACCTACAATATTCTGTGTAATGGACAAGAAGTCCTTTCCCCTTCAGCCTTGTCTCTGAGCTTGGAAAATGGAGAAATATGGGGTGAAAACCCGAAATTAGCAGGTAGCTCTACGAAGAGTATTTCCCAAATTATCCCCGCTCATTTTTACCGCGCAAAAGAACTCCAGGACGTTTATAATGTACTCGTGTTGCGTTTTAAGAAGGATTGGAGTCTGGAATTCCGTGCATACGACGATGGAATTGCCTATCGGTTTGTAAGCAATAGAAAGAAACCTTTTACTATTCTGAATGAAAATGTGGAATATCTTTTTCCTGCTGATGCGGTAGCAACTGTTCCTTATGTTCGGGATGGAGGTACTTTTGATGCTCAGTTTTTTAATTCATTCGAGAATACCTATACAACAGATAAGATTTCGAATCTGGATAAAAAACGTTTGATGTTTTTACCCTTAGTGGTAGAAGCCGGGAATGGAGTTAAAGTGTGTATCACCGAGAGTGACCTGGAGAATTATCCGGGACTTTATCTGTCAACGACCAAAGGCGTAAACCAATTAAGCGGTGTCTTTGCTCCTTATCCTAAACAAACGGTTCAAGGAGGGCATAATCAGCTTCAGATGTTGGTGAAAGAACGCGAGAATTATATTGCCAAGGTAGATAAACAACGTTCTTTTCCTTGGAGAATGGCGATTGTGACAACTTCGGATGCTGATTTGGCTGCAAGTAATCTGACTTATTTACTGGCTGCTCCTTCCCGTTTGGACGATGTCTCATGGATCAAGCCCGGTAAAGTAGCCTGGGAATGGTGGAATGACTGGAACTTAGACGGTGTCGATTTTGTGACAGGTGTAAATAACGAAACATACAAAGCTTATGTCGATTTTGCGGCTGAAGAAGGTATCGAATATGTTATCCTTGATGAGGGGTGGGCAGTTAATCTGCAGGCGGATCTTTTGCAGGTCGTAAAAGAGATTGATTTGAAGGAAATTATTGCTTATGCAAAATCTAAGAATGTAGGGATTATCCTTTGGGCAGGGTATCACGCTTTTGACAGGGATATGGAAAATGTTTGTCGGCATTACTCTGAAATGGGGGTGAAAGGTTTTAAAGTAGATTTCATGGATCGTGATGATCAGGAAATGACCGCCTTTAACTACAGGGCAGCAGCGACGTGTGCCAAATATAAATTGCTTTTGGATTTGCATGGAACGCATAAGCCGGCCGGATTAAATCGTACCTATCCGAATACCTTGAATTTTGAAGGGGTTCATGGTTTGGAACAAATGAAATGGAGTAAGAATACGGTTGATCAGGTAACATACGATGTAACGATTCCTTTTATTCGTCAGGTAGCAGGTCCGATGGATTATACACAAGGTGCTATGCACAACACGTCTAAAGGAAATTATTACCCTTGTTATTCAGAACCGATGAGTCAGGGAACCCGTTGCCGTCAGTTAGCTTTATATGTTGTCCTTGATTCTCCGATAAATATGCTGTGTGACGCTCCGACTAATTATCGTCGTGAACAGGAATCTGCCGATTTTATAGCGAAAATTCCTACAGTTTGGGATGAAACAATTGTGCTCGATGGTAAAATGGGAGAGTATATCGTTACCGCCCGTCGTCAAGGTACGACTTGGTATATAGGTGGAATGACGAACTGGACGGCACGTGATATCGAAGTTGATTTGTCTGTCCTCAAAGGAAAAGGTAGCAAACTGACCTTATTTAAAGATGGAGTAAATGCGCATCGTATTGGAAAAGATTATAAATTAGAAACAGTCCAAATCAAGAATGGCGATAAATTAAAAATCCATCTGGCACCGGGTGGAGGCTTCGCCGCAAGACTTGAATAGTAAAAGGATCATTCTATACAAATGACTAAAAAACATCCCGGTTTCTCAAGGGTAGAGACCGGGATGTTTTTTCAATTTCTCCAGACTAATCCGTCCTGTCGTATATGCCATAGTTGATTGTCAAGTGGCAGTGTTATTTCATACGTTGACGGAGTTGTATGTATATTGAGATATTTCAGTTCATTCTCCGTACATATATCTGCAGCCTGTAAATCTGTTTTTGTTTTTGCGTATTTGCCCGTTTCCTTCCGGTACGTAGCCTGGCGATAATAAAGGTTGCGAAGTTTCCATTTTACCTCTTCTTCGGGGGCAATAAAGAATTTGTCTTCCCTTTCTCCGGCTTTAGCTGTAGAAAATTGTACAAATCCCCAGAATTCAGGACGATGAATGTCAATAACACCTGTTGGCGCCCATACCCAATTATATTCTCTGATTTTTTCTTCTCCTTTGATGGGTATCTTTACATATGTACCATGTTGTATAGACGTTGTCCATTGTACACGTGAAAAATTCACCCGTATATGTTCTCCGTCCTGAGGCATCTTCGCCCGATGCATAGGTTGATAGACTGATTTCCATGGAATGAAAACTTCTATGCTCCAGGAAGAGTCTGTGTCGCTCGGATTATTTACAGTTCCATCAATAGATACGGCTGATTTCATCCCTGCAAATTCCCAATTATTGAGTACAACCGCCCCGTCGCGGTATGGCTTTGTCAGGAATAAATCCCATACCGTACCCAGAGCATTTACTTCATATTCCATGTAGTTGTGCGTATCGTTAGACGGATTCAGGAATATTTCGAAATCGTTGTCATGAAAAATTACCGCATCATGTTGGGTTATTGTTCCCCAAACGTGCGGCTCCTCCATAAGCGCAGCAAAATAGATCCCTGTACTATCGTATGCCATTTTTACACGAGTCTGAAAATGTGGGGTAGGACGCTTGCTCCCTTCAATATCTACAAAGTCTGCGCTCCAGGGTATCTTGTCCCATTCCTCAGAGTTTAACTTCCCGTCAATTATAATTGTTCCAGGAGTCTTATAGCAAATATATCCCGGAGGATTGAATGCAATAGGCGGTTCATAATTAAACTGAGGCTGATTGCTCTTGTCGCCATACCAATAGATAAAGATGAGAGCTATACTCATAGCCAGTAGGGGAAGAAATAGTTTTCGTCGTTTCATGTTGTTTAGTTTGCGTATATAACCTGTTGGCGAAATTAAATATTCAAATTATTGTATGTGCAATTAATATGCAATATTCGCAAAAATCCATAATCTCAGCAAATTTACCTCGTCCGTGATATGGCTCTTTAATTTTCTGATTTTAAGCCCGAAAATAACCTTTATATTTTTTTATTTAATATGTCGAGTCCGGCTTCTAACCAAATGTCTATGTCATCCGGATAAAATTGGTCAGTACGCGTTTCACTGCGCATTGTGCCTAAACGGACAATAACAGCATTTTGTTCCGGAATAACAAATACGTATTGTCCCAATATGCCCCGCATATAAGGAATGTTCATCCCGCTATAATTCAAATGCCAAAACTGATAACCGTAAACAGAGTTCGGTACTTGATATTCTGCAAAAATAAGGGATGAGTCCGGCGTCGTTGCTTTTTCCAGAAAAGAAGCAGAAATAAGTTGCTTTCCATCCCAACAGCCTTTATTTAAGACCAATTGTCCGAAACGAGCGAAATCCCGCGCATTACTGTTGAAGCAACAATAGGCTTTCTCCATCCCGTCTTTATGATCTAAACTCCAAAGCGCATTTTCTTCGGCTTGCATGGGTGTCCACAATTTACGGGATACATAATCGGAAAGTTTTTCTCCTGTAGCCTTTTCAAGGATAAAAGCCAACAATTGCGTTACACCGCTTTGGTAAATGAAATTTACACCCGGCTTTTCAATTTCTTTCATCTCAAAGGCTACCTTTCTCAAATCATTCCCGTAATATAGTTTTGTGGTAGGCGAAAAAGGAGAGGTGTAGGCTTCCTGAAAATCTACGCCTGCACTCATGGTGAGCAGATGTTTGATTGTTAAAACCTCTCCCTTATATCCTGAAAAGTCGGACAAGAAATCACTGACGGGCTGATCTACATCACGAATCAATCCATCATCAATGGCGCAACCTACTGCCAAAGCAACAATACTTTTGGCCATAGAAAAGGAATTGCTAAGAGTTTGAGACGAATAATCCTCCCAGTAATTTTCAAAGAGCAATTCGCCATCTTGGATCACAACAAAGGATACCGTTCCATATTTTTCAAATGAAGAACATAAATGTTCGGGTATTTCCTGCTTATTATATCCTGACGCACGTTTCCATGCAACCGGATTGCCGGCTTTTACCACCCGGTTGTGGAAGATCGGATATTGATCAATCTTCGGGGTTAGATGCACGAATGCTTTGCGGAGATAATAGTTGGACGGCAAAGCCAGAAAAACAATAAGTCCGCATAAAGCAACAGCTATTCCAATCCACCATTTTCTCATTCAGCAGTATCTTCTTTATACCAGGAAGCATACATATGATAATTTCGTGCTATCCGCTGGTTCATTTCCTGAGCCTGAACAGGATCTACTTTTTTTATAAATTTGGCAGGAACACCGGCATAGATACTGCCCGGCTCGACTATCGTATTACTGAGGACTACTGATCCGGCTGCAATGATTGCTCCTTCGCCTACAACGACATGGTCAAGTACAACTGATCCCATGCCTATTAAAGCACCGTCACAAATTTTCGCGCCATGAATCGTTACATTATGACCAACGGAAACATCATTCCCGATTTCAATCGTAGATTTCTGATATAACGTATGTAAAACGGAACCATCCTGGATATTGACTCCGTTTCCGATCCGGATGGAGTTGACATCCCCCCGGAGAATAGTGCCAAACCAGATACTACAGCCGGTGCCAATTTCTACATCTCCAACGATTGTTGCGTTTTCTGCCACATAGGTGTCTTCTCCGATCTTTGGGGTGAAGCCCCGTACTGATTTTATTAATGCCATATACTTTATTCTATTTCTGCTGTTTTTTCTTTTAACCATGCCGCTTCTTCTGCTGAAAGATGCGGGCTGAGTTGTTCGTAAACGTATTCGTGATATTTATTAAGCCAAGCCAATTCACGTGCCGATAACATGGATGGAATAACCAAACGTGTATCAATATAACAAAGCGTAAGCGTATCGAAGGTTAGGAAACGGCCATATTCCGTCACACTATCCTCACGGATTACCATGATATTTTCAGTCCGTATTCCATATTCACCCGTTCTGTACATGGCCGGCTCATCGCTTAACACCATCCCAATACGGAGTTTGACGGGATTTTCTTCCATCCGGATACTTTGGGGGCCTTCGTGTACATTCAGGCAATGTCCGATGCCGTGACAAGTTCCATGTAAATAATTAATCCCTGCATCCCAGAGAGCTTTTCTTGCCAATACGTCAATTTGACTTCCTCTAATTCCATCAGGGAATTTGCATTTAGCAATACTGATTGTTCCCTTTAAAGCATAGGTGAAATCTTTTTTCATCTGTTTGGTCGGCTCTCCCAATGCAATTGTTCGCGTAATGTCTGTCGTGCCGTCTAAATATTGTCCTCCGGAATCAAGTAAATAAAGCCCTTCCGGTTTTAGTTCCGTATCCGTTTCCGGAGTAGGAGTATAGTGGACAACAGCCCCATGTTCGCCATAACTTGAAATGGCGGCAAAACTATCCATTATATATTGAGGTTGTTCCGCTCGTAAGGACGTCAATTTAGCAGAAGCACTCAATTCTGTTACTCTTTTTCCAGTAGCCAACTGTTGTTCTAACCAGATGAAAAAACGAGTCATGGCAATGCCGTCTTTTATAACAGCACTGCGAAACCCATTTATCTCTGTTTCATTCTTAATGCTCTTCAGATGATTTGCGGGGGAAATCCCTTCAATGATTTTGGCACTCTCAGGAAGTGCATTGCAAATCGCAACATTTGTTTTTGCCGTGTCAATAAATACGCGACTATCTTCCGGAATACGTGATAAATAAGGTAGTATCATTGAATAATCAGCCAATATCACTCCCTCATTTTTTAACCTGTTTGTCACCTCTTCCGTTAATTTCTGAGGCTGAATAAATAAGACACTCTCCTTTTCAGAAATAAAAGCGTAACTAATAACTACCGGGTTATACGTGACATCCGTTCCACGTATATTGAAAGTCCACGCAACTTCGTCTAAAGCCGATAAGATTGTGCAGTCTGCCCCCGCTTTGCGTAGTTCTGCGTTTATTTCTTGGATCTTCGTAGTCGTGGTTTTACCACTGTACTCGATAGGCATCTCAAATAACGTATGATTGGGAATAGCGGGACGATCTTTCCATATTTCGCCAGGCAGATCATCAGAAGAAGAAATTAAAATGCCTTTTTCCTTTAGTTCCTTTTTCAAAGCTCTATCATCAGCTAAGCTGTAACATTGTCCGTCAAACCCGACGGTCTGTCCTTCCTGAAGATTCATCATCAGAAATTCCGCTATCGAAGGCGTCTCAGGTAAAGCTAATTTATATAAATCTATACCCGTGCCGCTCAACTGATCGGTAGCTTGTAAAAAATAACGTGAGTCAGTCCATAATCCTGCCTTCTCAGTCGTTATCACAATCGTACCGGCAGACCCTGTAAAACCTGATATCCATTGCCTTGTTTTCCATCTGTCGGCAGGATATTCACTCATATGCGGATCAGAACTCGGGATAATGTATGCTGCAATCCCTCGACTAACCATTAACTCTCTCAACGCTGTAATCCGTTCAATTATTTTCGTCTTCATCAAACTATACTATTAAATCAAATATTCAACCTAATAGACAAAGTTATTAAATAACTGAAAAGACAATACTTTTGATTACATTTTCTTCGGTTATGTCCAGAAAGAATGACAGCCTCTTTTTTATATTTATAATTATCTAAGAATAATTAATAGGATAATTTTTCAGCACGAAATTTTTCAGGAAATTTTTCATAATTAAAAATTGCCGCAAAAAAGATCGAAAACTTCGAATTGTGAAATTCGCCCCGATCTTCATCAATTTTGATAAATGAAGCTAAATCCATTTTCTTAAACCTCTTTGCATATTCATTTAGTTTATCTTCAATACCTAAAATAATAGTTGAATACCTATTTAAAAAATAAAACTGAAAATAGTATATATGATAATTCTTATCAAAGAATAAAACCAGCTCTCCTCCTCTAAATAATGCTGTTTTGATTTCTTCATCAACTTCTCCGAAACATTCATAGTATATTTGTGTTATTTCCTGCATAAACCTTTCATTCATGTCATAAGAATAGTGACCTTTTAAAGGAGTTTTTTTATCTATTTGGATTCCTTTAGGGGCAAGAATCATAGTAGTTGAGTATGTGCTATCAATGCTGAAAAACTTTGAATTTTGAGCATTTACCCCACCAATAATAAAACAGGATATAATAAGTATTAATTTTGTTTTCATAACTGTAATTTTTAATATTTAATCAAATCTTATTGGTCTATCAAATAACATTTTAAGAAGCATAGGATTAAAAGAAGAAGAATAACTTTCTTCATCGGATACCCATTTTGAACAAAATTCTTGAAATTCAGCTCTAGCGGCTCTGTCAAAGTAAGCTCCTTTATCCAATACTATATATCGAATCCAAGTCGCATATGATTCGGAAAATTCACTTGATTGTCCCATGCCACCAACTAACCCGGAAGGGGAAAGACCTTGCATTGTACCTACTAAATTAGCTATATCAGCAAAAACTTTAGCTTCAAATTCGCAATTTTTTGCGGTAGACGACATAGTGTTTGGATATAAGAATTGATCTTGAAGTACATGAACAAATTCTTCCAAGGTTGTTCTAAGGTTAATATCATCAGCATTTCTATATGTAATTAAGTTATTAATGCGATCATATTGAGCAGGTGCATCATTCTTTGTCTGACCTATGGTAAATGAGATTTCCACATCTTGATTTTTCATTAATTGAAAGAATTTCTTGTGGACAGATGATACTGAATTACTTGTAAACATTTCAATGACATTTGCCAACTTCTCTTTTTCCAAAAGATTGAGCCCAGTTACATTTCCACGAAATTGATGTAGTTCTTTATAAACGAACTGCCATGTTTGACCACTATTGAAGCCATTATTTCCTCCTCCTCCTTGTGAAGAAGGATAACCATTAGGTGTGTAAGAAGGAGAAGGAACTGCACCAACAGGTAAGCCCACGGCACTACCTCCATGAGTTTCCCAACAATGCGTACCTTTAAACCAATCGTTTACGTATGCATCTACACATCGAACAGTAACAACAGATTTAGTTGTTAAATAATAAGGTCTATCATCTGTTGTTATCAAAGTGTCTTCACTACAGCTTACAAGAAAAACTGCGAATAAAAGTAATAAAGTTTTTTTTATAACATATAA
>NZ_JAQWCQ010000030.1 GCF_028705895.1 Massilibacteroides sp.
TGCTTTCCTGAAATTTACGTGATCCGATAACCGATTGCATCGATACTATCTGAGGATCTTTATTGGGCACTTCAATACCGATAGTTCCTTTACCCGGCATTGGAGCAATGATACGGATACCTAAAGCCGAAAGGCTCAATGCAATATCATCTTCAAGATTACGTATTTTCGCAATACGTACACCAACATCCGGAATTACTTCATAAAGCGTAATTGTAGGTCCTACCGTCGCCTTGATAGAAGCTATACTGATACCAAAATTTTCAAGAGTTTGTTTTATACGCTTCTGGTTTTCTATTTGCTCTTCCATATCTACCTGACGATCGCTCGTGTCATATTTTTTTAGCAGATCTATGGTTGGATTACGGAATGAAGACAAATCTAATTTCGGATCGTAATCACCCATTTCAGAGCCATCATAGTTTTCGTCATCTCCTACAGGCACATCAACGGTAAAAGACGGATCTACGTCATCAACATCTGTTGCTTTCCCGTTTTCTCCTGCTCTTTCTTCACTTAGTTCAGGTTCCGGAGGCAGGTAAACATCTTCTTCACCCGGAACCGTTACCTCAAAAACACTATCTTCGTCTTCTGGTATATTTACAGTTGTATCCGGTTTCTTGATATATTGAATATTATCTGCTTCCGCTTTCCGAAGTTCGTTTTCTGTATCAAAAACATTATCATCCGAATCTTCCCGGACATCACCATCATCGTCTTTATCCTTTTTGTTTTTCTTGAAAGAGCCTAACCAACCGAATGTGAATAGTTTATGAAGTAAAGGAATAGTCCTTTTAGAGACAAAGATGGATATAATCAGAAACGAACCTATCAACAACAGCAGTGTACCCGGAATACCTATATTACTAATTAACACTTCAGAAATATAGTACCCATGCTGTCCTCCAAGATAAATAAACGAGTCTTCATATCCTTTCACGAAGAAGAATGCAAAAAAGACGGATCCCCAAATCAATACAACGGCAGAAAACAGAAAACGCCTGAACAATGCCACTCGTTTTAGATTCATCAACTTGGCTCCCCATGACGCAAAGAAGAATAAAATCATAAAGGATGAAATGCCAAACCAACGATTCATCAACAGATCAGAGATAAAGGCTCCTCTTACTCCTGTCCAGTTAGCTACTGAACCACGGTTAGCTAATAAATCACCAATCGGGACATTCTCTATCTTACTCTGATCTGCTCCACCTGTAAAGAAAAATGAAATAAGAGCTAAACCTATATATAGAGTAAAGATCATCAGGATTAATCCTGTAACAAAGCGGGTACGTTCGTTAGAGAAAAATGACTTTATCGCACTAAATTTTCCTTCTCCTTTTGCATTACTCTGTTTTGTCGTACTATTCTTTTTTACCATATACTCATTATCGTTATTATAAGTCAGTAACAAAAGCTACTAACTTATGTATATACAAAGGTAGGGAGAATTATTGAATTTTGTCCTTATCTCTTTTCGTTTGATCAATATTATCATGTACATTTGCATATATAATATAGTGTAGGACGCAAATCTTGATATCTTATGAATACATATGTAAATAAATGCCTAACTGTCTTAGTTCTAATCAGCCTGTTCTTTTATGGATGTAAGCCAAAAACAAAAAGTATAGCAGAAAATGAGATTACTTTTGATTCTATCCGTGTAGAAAAAGTATATCACATGTTTGATAATCCGGAAAATCCGAATTGCAATTTTCAGTTATCGTATGTCTATCCTGTAAAAATGTCGGACAAGACAGTATTAACTTCCATTCAGCAGCAATTTTTATTGGATTATTTTGGTGATGACTATGCTGATCTGACAGCGCAGGAAGCTGTAACAAAATATACAGATGATTACATCAACTCGTACAAGGAGTTGGAAGACGATTTCAAATTAGAAGTAGAAAGAAGCAATGGTAAACCTATTCTATCTTGGTTTGCATACTACGAAATGTCTCAGAACGAAATAATTTATAACAAAAACCAGATCCTTTCTTATCTTGTCAACTTTAATAATTTTACGGGAGGAGCACATGGAGCACATTCAACCCGTTATCATGTAATAGATGTCAGAACGGGTAAAATAATTACAGAAGAAGATATCTTTATTGAAGATTTTCAGGAGCAATTGGCTCAGATTCTTGTTGATAAAATAGCAGAAAATAATGAGGTTCAAGATGCTAAAGAACTGGAAAATATAGGCTTTTTTAGTGTAGATGAAATATTTCCGAATGATAATTTTTATATTGATGATACGGGCATAACGTATGGATTTAATGAGTATGAAATAGCCGCTTATGTGCTTGGACTTATTGATGTACACATTCCATATAACGAAATCAGTCATCTGATCCGTAAAGACAGCCCTATTGCGCAACTGGCTTTTTGATAAAACTATGCAAATTATACAAAAATATTTTCCTGAATTAACAACGACGCAGACAGAACAGTTTGCTGCTCTCGACGAGCTCTATAAAGATTGGAACGCTAAGATTAATGTCATCTCACGTAAAGATATTGACAACCTGTATCCGCACCATGTATTGCACTCTCTCGGGATAGCCAAAATGCTTCGGTTTAAGTCCGGTTCATCTGTTATGGATATTGGTACAGGAGGCGGTTTTCCGGGAATTCCATTGGCGATTCTCTTTCCGGAAGTTCAGTTTCACCTGATTGATAGTATAGGAAAAAAAATAAAAGTAGGCCAGGCAGTTGCCGAGAGTATCGGTCTTCAGAATATAACATTCAGACATTGTCGCGGAGAAGAAGAAAAAGGTAAATTCGACTTTGTTGTCAGTCGTGCTGTAATGCCTCTTGTTGATTTGGTCAAAATAGTACGAAAAAACATTTCGGGTGATCAGAAAAACGCATTGCCCAACGGTTTGATCTGCCTGAAGGGAGGTGAACTTCAACACGAAGTGCTTCCATTTAAGAACAGCGCGATTATAATCGATCTGCATACTTATTTCAAAGAAGAGTATTTTATTACTAAAAAAGTAGTGTACGTGCCATTATGATTACAATTAAAACATTTGAATTTAATTATTTCTCGGAAAACTGTTATTTGCTTCATGACGAATCTAAAGAAGCCGTTTTAATCGATTGTGGAGCTTGTAGAAGTGAAGAACAAAAAGAGTTGACAAATTATGTAACAGAGAATGATCTGACGATTAAACGCCTCCTTTGTACGCACTTACATTTAGACCATATTTTTGGAAACGAGTTTATCTACAAAACGTACAGCTTAAAACCCGAAGCACATAAATCGGAAGTAGAAAAACTACCCCCACCCGCAGATCAGGCTCGGCTTTTTGGAATACAAACTCCTGTTAAACCAGTTGAAGTGGCTCGTTATATCGTAGGAAATGAAACGATTAAATTTGGCAATTCCGAATTGATAGCCTTGTTGGTACCTGGCCATTCGCCCGGCAGTCTTGCTTTTTATAATGCAAAAGAACGATTCGTTATTTCCGGCGATGCTTTATTTTGCGGAAGTATCGGCAGAACAGACCTTTGGGGAGGCGATCAGGAAATTTTAATAGCTGCCATTAAAGATAAGTTGCTTAGTCTGCCGGATGAAACAGTTGTTTATCCCGGACATGGACCAACAACAAGTATTATCGATGAAAAGTATAATAATCCGTATTTATAACTAATTTGAATTATGGACACAAATAAGTTTGTTAATCGCCATGTCGGAATCTCTTCTGAAGATATTCAAGAGATGTTGAAAACTGTTGGTGTATCGTCACTCGACGAATTGATCGAACAGACAATCCCTGCTAACATCCGACTTAAAACGCCACTTAATCTCCCCGATGCAATGACTGAAAGGGAACTTGCAGAACATTTAGCTGAACTGGCTTCAAAAAATGAAGTATTTACTTCATACATTGGTATGGGATGGTATGACACAGTGTGTCCTGCCCCTATTCAACGTAATGTATTTGAGAATCCGGTTTGGTACACTTCATATACTCCATATCAGGCGGAGATTTCGCAAGGGAGATTGGAAGCTTTATTGAATTTTCAGACTGTTATTAGTGAGTTAACTGGACTTCCTTTAACAAACTGCTCTCTTTTGGACGAAGCAACAGCTGGTGCAGAAGCGGCAACTATGTTTTTTGGAACTCGTAGTCGCATGCAAGTTAAAGAAGAAGCAAATATCTTATTTGTGGATGAAAATGTGTTTTCTTCCACACTGGCTGTTATTCACACCCGCATGAAGCCACAAGGCATCAAAGTGGTAACAGGTAATTATAAAACCTATCAATTCTCTGAAAAAGTTTTTGCAGCAATCGTTCAATTCCCTGATGGTAATGGCTCTATAGAAGACTATACTACCTTTATTGCAGAGGCTAATGCAAAAGGCGTACGTGTTGCTGTTGCTGCAGATATTATGAGCCTTGTATTACTGACACCTCCGGGAGAATGGGGTGCTGATGTGGTGTTCGGATCTACGCAACGTTTTGGGATCCCAATGTTTTACGGAGGACCTTCTGCTGCTTATTTTGCAACAAAAGACGAATATAAACGAAATATTCCGGGACGTATTATCGGAATTTCCAAAGATGCGTACGGGCATCAGGCTTTTCGCTTAGCGCTTCAAACACGCGAACAACATATCAAACGTGAAAAAGCGACCTCTAATATATGTACAGCGCAGGCTTTGTTAGCAACCATGGCGGGCTTCTATGCGGTATATCATGGAGCTGAAGGATTACGAAATATAGCAAGCCGTATCCATTCCTACGCAGGTTTTCTGACTTCGGAATTAGAAAAGTTGGGATACAAACAACTGAATAAAGATTATTTTGATACGCTTAAAATTGAATTGCCGGCAAATGTATCTATCAATGTTTTGCGTGAAATAGCGGTGGAGTGCAAAGTAAACCTACGTTATTTCGATGGTGGACAGGTGGGTATAAGCTTAGACGAAACTACTTTACCGACAGATCTGGGTGTATTGCTTTATATTTTCTCCGGTGCTGCCGGTAAAGATTATACGTTGAACCAGGAAGTAGAAAACAAAACATACTTTGATCAGAAGTTTGCCCGTAAGAGTGATTTCTTACAGGATGAAGTCTTTAAGAAATACCATACGGAAACTGAATTAATGCGTTATATCACTCGCTTAGGGCGTCGTGATATTTCTTTGGCACATTCTATGATATCTTTAGGCTCTTGTACTATGAAGCTGAATTCAGCATCATCCATGTTTGCCTTGAGCCGTGGAGAGTTTCAAAACATACATCCCTATGCTCCGGAAGATCAGGTAGAAGGTTATACGGAATTGATCGAGAATCTTACAGCTTACCTGAAAGAAATTACCGGATTCGCAGGATATAGTCTGCAACCAAACTCAGGAGCATCGGGTGAATATACCGGACTGCGTGTGATTCGCGCTTATTTGGAAAGTACAGGCCAGGGACATCGTGATATTGTTCTTTTACCAGCATCTGCGCATGGTACAAACCCGGCAAGTGCGATACAATGCGGTTATTCTACTGTTACTGTTAAGTGTGATGACAATGGCAATATTGATCTGGAAGATTTCCGCTCAAAGGCAGAAGAAAACAAAGATCGTCTGGCCGCTACTATGATTACGTATCCTTCCACACACGGTATTTTTGAAGCAGATATTAAGGAAATGTGCGAAATAGTGCACGCATGCGGCGGACAGGTTTATATGGACGGGGCAAATATGAATGCACAGGTCGGCTTAACTAATCCGGGTATAATCGGAGCCGATGTTTGTCACCTGAATCTACACAAAACATTCGCTATCCCACATGGTGGTGGTGGTCCCGGAGTAGGTCCTATTGGGGTTGCTAAACATTTAATACCGTTCCTGCCTTCACATCCAGTACTGTGGGGAGATGAAACAAATACGGTTTCTGCTGCCCCATTCGGTAGTGCCGGTGTACTTCCCATCACTTACGCATATATTCGTTTGTTAGGCGTAGAAGGTCTTACGCAGGCGACAAAAGCAGCTATTCTGAATGCAAATTATCTTGCAGGAAAACTGAAAGATACTTACGGCATTGTATATACCGGAGCAACCGGACGTGTAGGACATGAATTGATTCTGGAATGCCGTACAATAAAAGAAACATCAGGTATAGACGAAGGAGATATAGCTAAACGACTAATGGATTTTGGCTACCACGCTCCTACTCTTTCATTCCCTGTACACGGCACATTAATGATCGAACCAACCGAAAGTGAAAGTAAAGCGGAATTAGATCGTTTTGTGGAAGTGCTTGATTGTATCTGGAAAGAAATCAAAGAAGTTGAAGAAGGCAAAGCAGATAAAATTGACAATGTATTGAAAAACGCACCACATCCGGAGTACGAAGTAACTGCCGATGAATGGAATCATCCTTATCCAAGAAGTAAAGCTGCCTTCCCCTTGGAATGGCTGCACGACTGTAAGTTCTGGTTGAATGTAGCCCGAGTAGATAACGCATACGGAGACAGGAATCTGATTCCTACCCTCTGTGCTTGTCAGTAAAAAGATTATGTATAGTATAAAAATAAGTCTCCTTGCCGTAATCAGCTGTTTGATGGTTGCTTGCGGCGAGGCTACTGACACAAAAGTGAAAGCTTATGGTTGGCAAGGTGAAGGTGGAAAAACGACAGAACAAACCTTGCAAGCCGACTTTAGTGAATGGAAAACGCACGGATTAGACGGTATCTGTTATAATGCAGGACACGATCCGATAAAACACCAACGTGCGGCTAAGGTTGCCAAAGCAAATGGATTGGAATACCATGCCTGGATACCTGCAATGTTACAAGGCGGAATGGATTCTACGCTTTACGGCGTAAATCGCTTAGGGCAATCAGCGTACGACACGCAAGCCTATGTATCTTACTACAAGTTTCTTTGCCCTAACAAAGAAGAAGTGTATCAATTTCTTTCCTCTCTCTACGGTAAGATTGCCGATATTCCGGAAGTTGATTATGTACATTTAGACTATATACGCTTTGTAGATGTTATTCTGGCACGCGGCCTATGGGATAAATATGGTTTAGTGATGAACGAAGAATACCCCGTAGCTGATTATTGCTATTGCGACAAATGTGTTGCCGATTTCAAAGCCGCTTCAGGCATTGATATTAAATCAGTTGAAGACCCTTCTACCTGTAAAGAATGGGCGCAATTCCGTTGTGACCTGATCACCAAATTAGTAAATCGTCTGGCGGATGATATCCACGCTAAAGGGAAAAAGGTAAGTGCTGCTGTATTTCCAGGTCCTGACTCCTATGCAAAAAAGATGGTGAGGCAGGAGTGGAATAAATGGAATATTGATGCTTTCTTTCCTATGAACTATAATGATTTCTATTTAGAAGGAGCTGAATGGGTTGGACGTGTTACTGAAGAAGGTGTAAAATCCGTTAACGGAGAAAAACCAGTTTACAGTGGCTTATTTATCTGCCATGATTGGCAAAACAAAGCTGATATTAAGGATCCCGAAGGACATGGACTACTTCCTTCTGAAATAGAAACAGCTATCAGAGGTTCAATGGAAGCCGGTGCAGCAGGCGTATGCCTGTTCACACCACACAGTATGACAAATGAACACTGGAAAACGTTTGAAAAAGCAATCCGTCGATCATACGTAAGTAACTAATTCTTTAATCCGGACAACAGGATGTATGGATATAAACAAAAATAAACGCAGCTCTATATTTTCTCGCCTGCGTTTATTTTTTTGTCTATACGTGATCGTTGCCCATTAATTATTAACAATAAATATATATATGAGCGAAAAAAAAGAGAAAATTAAGTTTAGCAGAGCCTTTTGGGTAGCCAATGTCGTGGAATTATTTGAGCGCGCGGCTTATTATGGTGTTTTTATTGTCATTACCCTTTACCTAAGCCGGATACTTGGCTTTAATGATATTCAGGCCGCCGGTATAGCCGGCACGTTCTCCGCCTGTTTATATCTTCTTCCTACCTTCGCCGGTGCCTTAGCGGATAAAATCGGATTTCGCAATTCGATGTTGCTGGCGTTTTCCTTGCTTACACTCGGATACGGAGGTTTAGGACTATTCCCTACTTGGTTGGAATCAACAGGATTAGTGGAATACGGCATTACCACAACCTTTACGGGACTTTTGGAAAATAATGTCAGATACGGTATTATTCCGATCATGGCCTTAATTGTGTTGGGCGGTTCGTTCATTAAGAGTGTGATTACCGGAACGGTAGCTAAAGAAACAACAGCAGAAAACCGGGCTAAAGGTTTTTCTATTTTTTATTCGATGGTGAACATCGGTGCTTTTTCCGGTAAGACAATCGTTGAACCATTACGTAATGCGATGGGAAACGAAGGATTGATAACACTGAATTTCTTTTCAGCGACGATGACGTTAACGGCCTTGCTTCTCGTTTGGTTTTTGTATAAAAGTAATCAAACGGCAGGTGAAGGAAAAACTTTCAAACAAATCTGGCAGGCACTGATTAAAGTATGCACGAACGCACGTTTGATTATTTTGATCATTATTATTACCGGTTTCTGGATGGTGCAACATCAATTGTATGCAACTATGCCTAAATACGTGCTACGCTTGGCGGGAGAAGGATCTTCACCCTCTTGGTATGCCAATGTAAACCCGTTGGTGGTAGTTTTGGCGGTCAACTTAGTTACCCAACTTATGCGTAACAGAACTGCGCTCACATCCATGACCGTCGGTATGTTCATTATGCCGATATCCGCTTTATGTATGGCCTACGGCAACATGCTGGATTTTAATACTCCGATATTAGGCATGCATCCCGTTGCCTTTATGATGGTAGTCGGTATTGTATTCCAAGGTCTGGCCGAAACCTTTATCTCCCCTCGCTTCCTTGAGTTTTTCTCTTTACAAGCCCCCAAAGGAGAAGAAGGTTTATATCTCGGATTCAGTCATTTGCACTCCTTCTTGTCCTCTATATTCGGGTTCGGTTTATCCGGATTCCTGCTAACCAAATACTGCCCCGAACCAAGTTTATTTGCTACACATGAAGAATGGGCTGCAGCAAGCACAAATGCCCATTACATCTGGTTCTATTTTGGAGGAATAGCCTTGGTTTCTGCATTATCATTGATTGTCTATGGAAAAGTTGTTAAACGGCTTGATGCGAAGAAAATCAAGGCCTGATGTTATAGAAAGACAGAAGAAAAATAAGTGTTTATTTTCAACAACAAAATAGCCTTAAAAATATAAAGGATATTTTTGGAAAAATATCCTTTATATTTTTTTTCATTCTATTGTGATTTTTACTTGTCTCCCCTTTGATAAATAATATCCTTCCCAAGAAGTACTTCGTCAACCCCTTTCAAATGAAGATGAAGAGGTATATTCTTATCATAATTACTTGCCCTTTTCACAAACAGAGTATCCATTGATTCCTGATAAGAATAACCCGCAATTGCACCTATATTGCCCTCTTTATAAGAAATATAGGTTTCTTCCTTTGTTAAAGCCTCAGTATAAAACACATTATCCGGAGTTAGTTTACTATCCTGAATACATACTACCTTAAACTGATCCGATATATTACGCAATGACCATTGTCTGTAATCCGGTTTATAATTTAGTAATAATAGAGAAAAATATATCGTTGTAAAAGCTCCGATAAAAAGAAGCAATTTATTACTTGTTCTCATGATTTTTCTTGTTTGATTGATAAATAGTATATGCTTTATGAAGATTTTCGAATCCGATTCCAAGAAGATCCATTTCCTTAAATAGTTCAGGCAAATCCTCCTGAAGAAAAGTTGCATGGCGCTGTTTATGTATTTCAGCTTTTGCAGTTGAAGAAATAAAATACCCTACTCCTCTTTTATTGTAAATAATTCCATTCTGCTGCAACCGCTCAAAAGAACGCATAACTGTATTCGGATTGACTTCAACTTCAACGGCCAGTTCCCTTACAGAAGGTATTCTTTCTTCGGGCAGATAGATTTCATCCAATACCCGCTTGCAAATCAAATCGGAAATCTGGAGAAAAATTGGTTTATTGTCATTAAAGTTCATCGCTGTTCCTTTTCTTTAAGTTTCAAGTAACCAATATAGACAATCATAAGAATGATCGCAAGATGTATATATGTTCCATGTTGACATAAAGACAGAATGCCCGGATAAACATTCTCAACAGAATAAGTAGCCGTATGAGTACTAAATAAAACTCCATTTTCTTCCAGATAATAAGGATAGAAGTTTTCATTTATGTTAAGAAACAAGAATAGAAGTATCCCCACAATAAAAAAGGATTTTAAGGGAGCATTCTTTTTTATTGAAAGCATGGATAACCAAAAGACGCTCATCAAGACAAAAAGGAGTGATACGTATTTATCGGAATTAGAATTTGTAAAATGAAAAAAGTCCTGAAAAATAATACTACTGATTTCTCCTAAACGCACCATAGAAAATACACTGGTTGAAATGAAATAAACAAGTGCACCTGCAATTAATATGAGTAAAACGACAATACCCTGTCCTGAAAATTTCTCTATTGGTCTTGCCGGAGTAAGGAATCCTACCCCTTTTACAGAGTTTGACCGATAATGAACATAGTTCATTCCAAAAAAGTAAGACATTAATAATATATAGGCTTTCATTGTTTGTAACTCGGAGAGTGTCACATCAAAATCAGAAACTAATAATAAAGTAACCGATATGACAATAACACTGGCAGAGAATCCCCATAAAAAATACTCTTTCAGTTCATACCAATCTGCTAATAACAAACATCTTATACGCTTTAAACTTATTGTATTCATACAATCAGACTTTTAATTGAGGTGTAACAATTATTTCTTCAAATAAGCTCTCTAAGGAAGTCGAACAATTATCTAAGGAGTCGTTATAGGCTATTTTCCCCTTGTCCATAATAATAACCGAATCAATCAGACTGTCTAAATCACGCACCTGATGGGTTGACAGGATCACAATCTGCTCTTCACGTACAAAAGAGGCCAATAGTTGTCGGAAGATCTTTTTTGATGGAATATCAAGTCCGTTCGTAGGTTCGTCAAAAAGCAAAATCGGCGTATTTGCAGCCAAAGCCATTGTGATTAGTACTTTTTTCTGTTGGCCGTGAGATAATTTCTTAATCCTTTTCGTATGGTCTATCTCAAAGTATTCCATACAGGTTTTAAGTATTTCGTTGTTGAACGAAGGATAAAACGGAGCATACATAGTAAAATACTCATTTACTCTTACATCGGGAAATTCAGGCTTTTCCTGAACCAAAAAGAGTTTTTGCAACAGTTCCACAGGACGATACTTTACATCCTGATTCCATAAACGGCACGCTCCCCGATCGGGAATCAGAAGACCGCAGATTAGTTTGAGCAAAGTTGACTTTCCTTCGCCGTTTTTTCCCAACAGACCGTATATATGTCCGGGCTGTAATATCAGGTTAATATTATCCAAAACCTTCTGTTTTTGGGAATAAGAAAATGTTAATTCATTACATTCAATCATGTTAAACAAGTGTATTAGTTTGTTAGTACACCGCTAATGTATATAATGTTTTTATATAACATCAAAATTTATCAGAAAAAAGACTTAAATTAACATTAATTTATTTTTATCTATAGTTTATTTAGTCCTAATGAATCAGAAAATGGACTCTTCAATTCGAAACGTTAGAGTTTGCCTTGAGTTCTCGGTTTACAAAAAAAAATCAAAATGTTGGTAAATTCCCTACTTTTGCATCGGATTGACACCGACTGCAAATAACAAGTTCTGATCTGCTTTCTCCAAGAAAACAACAAAAGATATGCCCGAAGAACAAAATTCAGGACAGACTGTTTAAATCGCATTATCCGGCATGTTCGTTTTTTTTAAACTGAACTAAACAATAAAAAAAGGCAATGCAAAAAGAATAAAGGTCATATTCAAAAATACGACCTTTATTTTTCGAAAAATATCCTTTGTTTTTTGGAAAATAACCTTTGTATTTTCGGCAAAAAAAGGTCTGTTTTTGGTCATTATAGAATATTTATTGGTTCGGAATTATAGAAACGAAAGAAAAATGACACTGAATTCTTGCTAAGTATGTAAGTAAAACGGTCGAAATGATGTCTTTTTGTCTTATTTGACTGTGTTTTGTCAAATACCAATTGACAGGCGGCAGCGACAATCAAATCATGTTTGAAAAAATCAGAGTATAAATTCAAAACAGTTTCTCAAAGGAGAGAAAATAATCTCTATCACTGTTGTACCGACAAAGGATTCAATGCAAAATTAAACGGAAGCCAACCCTTGGAATATTTTTAATTTCTATTTCGGGTATAGAAGCTAATGCTGAACGTAGTCTTTTGATAATCTGAGAAATACGATTCGTGTTGTCATCTAAACCTTTCCAAAGCTCATTTGCTATTTCTTCTTTTGTTAGAAAATAATCAGGTTTGTTGATAGATATTTGCTCCGCCATTTCCTATTGCGAATTGAAGTTCCATACATCTATTAAGGGAGTCCTATCTGTGAACTATTACGATCAATCATCTTTTCATCTAAATAAAAAAAGGAAGGCATTTAGAGGTTTGCAGCCTTTTTCTTAAGTTTGTACCACAATCAATGTATGAACACGGTGGCGATGAAGTTTTATCCTATTATTATATTCTATCTTTTTTCGTTTTTTTCTCCTGTTTTGACTTTTGCCCAGGAAAAAGGCATGCGTAATCCGTTTGATTTTCCGATTCTGCTAAGTGCTAATTTCGGAGAATTGCGCGCTAATCATTTTCATTCCGGTATTGATTTTAAAACGCAGGGCGTGGAAGGAAAACCCGTACATGCGGTACAAGACGGCTATATTTCCCGGATTGGCGTGAGTCCTTGGGGGTATGGCAATGTACTTTATATGAATCATCCGGACGGGACGACAACGGTTTACGGACATTTGCAGAAGTTTGAGAAAAATATAGCTGAATATGTGAAAGCTGAACAATATCTTGCGGAAAGTTTTACGGTCAACCTTACTCCGGAGGCGGAGAAATTCGTATTTAAAAAGGGTGATATAATTGGTTTAGGAGGGAATTCGGGAAGTTCCGGAGGTCCGCATCTGCATTTTGAAGTACGCGATACGGAAACGGAAGAGGTTTTAGATCCGTTGATCTATTATAAGAATAAGATCAAAGATACGCGCCCGCCGGTTATCCGTGGACTTAAAGTTTATCCAATGGAGGGAAAAGGAATCGTAAATGGAAGCAGTCGCGCGCGTACAATAAAGTTAACGACATCCAAAGGATCAAAACAGACTGTTGTAGCCGATAAACTTGAAGCTTGGGGAGAAATAGCTTTTGGCATTAAAGCCTTTGATGCGATGGACGAAACATCAAATATTTATGGCGTTAAGGAAGTGATTCTGATGAAAGACAGTGATGTGGTGTTCAGAAGTAATATTGACCGTTTTTCGTTTGACGAAACCCGTTATATCAACAGCTTTACGGATTATGCAGAATGGAGAAACAGCGGGTCTTTTTATATGAAGAATTATATTGAACCGGGTAATCGTTTACCATTTATTGAAAGCTTGAACAAGGGAATTATTACAATAGATGAAGAGAAAATATACCTTCTCTCCTATCTCTTGTCTGACAAGTATGGAAATACGACAACACTGGCTTTCAAAGTGCATGGAAAAAAGCAGTCGTTACCCGAAACAGAAGATACAGTTATCTTTAATTGGTCGGGCGATAATCGTTTTGCAGCTAAAGGAGTACGGTTATCCATTCCCCGAGGCAACTTATATACGGATATCCATCTTCGTTATCGCGTAAAAGAAGATTCTACAGCTTTAGCTGCCACTCATCTATTGCATACGCAAGCAGAACCTTTACATCAATCGGCCTCTTTGTCCATTAAATTGCAGCATGATACACTAACTAACAAACAACAATATGGTATCGTACGCCTGCACAAAGGCCGTAGCTATTGGATTGGAGGAACATATCAGGAAGGTTGGATACAAGGGGGCATAAGAGAGTTAGCTGCTTATTCTGTTGCTGCAGATACACTTCCTCCGGTAATAACACCTGTTGATCCGGAAACCTGGGTGAGAAAGAAACGTATTACGATTCGCGTTGCTGATCGTTTAAGTGGATTAGACACCTATCGTGGAGAAATAGATGGGGAGTATGTTCTTTTTCAGTCTGATGGGAAGAAAGGATTACTTACGTATGATTTTGATACCGAACGTCTGAGTCGGGGTAGTCACGAATTAACATTTACTACGGTGGACGCTTGTGGTAATAGTTCTGTTTTCTCACGTAAGTTTGTTTGGTAAAAAGTCTTCTTTTTGTAATTTTGAATAACATGAAAGTATGTATTGCCGAAAAGCCCAGCGTGGCACGTGAAATAGCTGATATTCTTGGCGCAAAGACAAGGCATAAGGGATATCTGGAAGGTAACGGCTATCAGGTGACGTGGACTTTCGGACATTTATGTACGTTGAAAGAGCCCCATGAATACACACCGGGGTGGCGACAGTGGAGCCTCACTTCATTACCGATGATTCCTCCCCGATTCGGTATTAAGCTGATTGATAGTCCGTCTTATATCGAACAATTCAATGTGATAGAAAGCCTGATGAAGGATGCTGAAATGGTGATAAACTGTGGTGATGCGGGGCAGGAAGGAGAATTGATTCAGCGTTGGGTGATGCAAAAGGCAGGATGCAAATGCCCTGTTTACCGTCTGTGGATATCTTCATTGACTGAAGATGCCATACGCGAAGGGTTTGCAAAGCTGAAAGATCAATCGGAGTTTGCACCCTTATATGAAGCCGGATTATCCCGCGCTATCGGAGATTGGTTGCTGGGAATGAATGCTACCCGTCTATATACTTTAAAATACGGACAAAACAGACAGGTTCTTTCCATCGGACGTGTGCAGACTCCTACGTTGGCTTTAATTGTTAACAGACAGCACGAGATAGATCATTTTACACCGGAACCATTCTGGGAGTTAAAGACAATCTACAGAAACACTAAATTCTCTGCTACCAAAGGTAAGTTCCTGAATAAGGAAGAAGGAGAAGCCTTTTTAGAAATAGCGCGTCAGGCCGATTTCACGGTTACTGACGTTACACAAAAGAAAGGGAAAGAATATGCACCCCGTTTGTTTGACCTGACCTCGCTTCAGGTGGAATGCAACAAGAAATTTGCTTTTACGGCCGATGATACTCTAAAGCTGATCCAATCTCTTTATGAAAAGAAGGTAACGACCTATCCTCGTGTAGATACAACCTACCTGAGCGAAGATATTTATCCGAAAGTGCCAACCATTCTTAAAGGACTTGAAGGATATGAAACCTTAACGGCAGCGTTAGATGGAAAAAAGATTCCTAAAAGTAAGAAGGTCTTTGACAATACTAAAATAACAGATCACCATGCCATTATACCGACCGGAGTTCCGGCACGGAATCTGAATGAAAACGAACGGAAGGTTTACGACATGGTAACCCGCCGTTTTATCGCGGCATTTTATCCGGATTGCGATATTTCAACGACTACTATCCTCGGGAAAGTGGATAAAGTAGATTTTAAAGTCAGCGGAAAACAAATCATTAATCCGGGTTGGCGCGTTGTTTTCGGAGCAGAACAAAAAGATCCGGATAATCCGGAAACCGAAGAGGATGCCGGCGTTTTACCAGCATTTGAAGTTGGAGAAAGCGGTCCGCATGAACCTGTATTGGGTGAATCCTGGACGCAACCTCCCAAACCTTATACGGAAGCAACCTTGCTCCGTGCAATGGAGACGGCCGGAAAATTGGTGGATAATGATGAATTGCGTGATGCATTAAAGGAAAACGGCATAGGACGCCCTTCTACCCGTGCTGCTATCATTGAGACGTTATTTAAACGGAATTATATCCGTAAAGAGCGGAAAAATTTATTTCCGACAGCCACCGGAAAAGAGCTTATCGGAGTAATCAATGAAGAATTACTGAAAAGTGCCGAATTGACCGGTCTTTGGGAAAAGAAACTCCGTCAGATTGAAAAGGGGCAGTACGAAGCAAGGCTTTTTTTGGAGGAGCTAAAGCAAATGCTTAATGAGATTGTTCAGCATGTATTATGTGACCAAAGCAACCGCAGCATTACAATTGAAGAAGCCGTAAAGGAAGAAGTTAAGAAGGAAAAGAAACCTCGTAAACCGCGAACTCCTAAGGAAAAGCCTAAAATGGAGACACCCGTTTGCCCTATCTGTAAAAAAGGAACGGTTTTAAGAGGAAAGTCTGCCTACGGATGTTCATCCTATAAGGATGGTTGTACATTTCGTTTAGACTATACGACCTATGGCGAAGGCCTTACAGACCAACAGTTGATAGAACTAATCCAAAAGTTGAAATAAAGCCTATATGCAAAAAACAGAATGGTTTCCATTAGTTAATGAAGCCGGTGAAACAATCGGTAAAGCCAGTCGCCGGGAATGCCATAGCGGCAGTAAACTGCTCCACCCGGTAGTGCATCTGCACATATTTAATGAAGCCGGAGATATCTATCTGCAAAAACGGTCGATGAACAAAGATATTCAACCGGGAAAATGGGATACTTCGGTTGGCGGTCATATCGACTACGGAGAAACGGTAGAAGAAGCATTACGGCGCGAAGTTCGGGAAGAATTAGGCATAACAGATTTTAATCCGGAATATTTAACCTCTTATGTATTTGAATCCTCTGTTGAAAAAGAATTAGTCAATACCTTTCGTACAATTTATACGGGAATCATACAACCGGATGAAAACGAATTGGACGGAGGCCGCTTCTGGACAATAGCTGAAGTAAGAAATTCCTTAGGGAAAAATATTTTCACACCGAACTTTGAAACGGAATTTATCCGTTTATTCCTTGCAAAAACTTGATTTATTCTGTAGATTCGCTTTTGAAGGTTATTGTTATAAACTCAAAAGGCAATTATGGAACATTTTAACTATGGAGCTGTAGGCAACTGTAGAACTGCGGCATTAATATCAGATAAAGGAAGTATCGATTGGTTCTGTTTCCCGGATTTTGACTCTCCTTCTGTTTTCGGGAAAATACTTGACGAAAAGAAAGGGGGCAGTTTTGGCTTCATTGTAGATGATAGCTACATGATCAGCCAGCATTATATTGAACATACCAATATTTTATCTACACTGTTTGAATCGGAAGAAGGAAGCTTCGAAGTAATCGATTTTATGCCTCGATACAAAATGCTGGACTACGATTATTACCTTCCTCCTGAATTGTACCGTATGATACGGTTAAAAAAAGGTAAGCCACGCTTCAAAGTGCTTTATGAACCTTCTTTGGATTATGCTCGCCATACGATGCAACACAATATAACCCCTGATTATATTAAATCCTCTTGTGTATCGGAAAAGTATGATACAATTTTCCTCTATTCCAGTTTGAATTACAAAAAGATTCTTGCCAAACAAGAATTTGAACTTACGCACGATGAATTTTTGTTGGTTTCATACAATCAGAAACTAATCCCTATAAATATGGATCGTGTAGATCTCGAATTTCAGCGGACGCGTGTTTATTGGAGAAACTGGACAAACCGCTCTAAAAAATACACGCGCTACAATTCAATGATAGAAAGAAGCATGCTTGTTCTCAAATTAATGTCTTATCAACGAACGGGGGCTGTATTAGCAGCATTAACCACCAGCCTTCCCGAATTTATTGGAGAGGTACGAAACTGGGATTATCGTTTTTGTTGGCTGAGGGATGCGTCTATGTCCATTGAAACATTAGTTGGTGTAGGACACAAAAGTGCAGCCGAGCGATTTATTTCTTTTCTGAATTCAATACTTATTTCCAAATCGGATAAATTTCAGATTATGTATGGCATCCGGGGAGAACGTATCCTCACGGAAACAGAACTGACTCACCTGAGTGGATATAAAAATTCCCGTCCTGTACGTATTGGAAACGATGCTTACCGGCAGAAACAAAACGATTCGTTTGGTTATCTGATGGATGTTATTTATCAATATTACCAGTTTTTTCAAGGAACATTGGATGAAGTAGAAGATATGTTTCAGGTCGTAAAGAATGTAATACGTACTGTACGGCAGGATTGGCGCAAACCGGATAAGGGTATCTGGGAAATACGTGGAGAGGAAAAACATTTCGTGCTATCAAAAGTCATGTGTTGGGTGGCATTTGATCGCGCTGTGAAAATCGCTAAACTCTTAAATCAGAAAGAGCTGGCTAACCAATGGGCAAAAGAGGCTGATGAAATAAAAGAAGATGTACTTACCAATGGTTGGAAAGAAGATGTAGGATTCTTCTCTCAAACCTATTGTAATACAGAACTTGATTCTTCCTTACTATTGATGGAAGCATACGGATTTATTGATCCGAAAGATCCTAAATACATCCAGACAGTCAATGCCATCTATAAAAAACTGATGTATAAAGGACTTATGTTCAGATACAATAATGTAGATGACTTTGGTATTCCTTCTTCTGCTTTTACCATATGTACTTTCTGGATGGTAAGGGCACTCTATGTGACGGGACGAAAAAAAGATGCAGAAAAATTATTTGAAGAATTACTCTCTTACGCCAACCATTTGGGGCTGTTTAGTGAGGATCTGGACTTTAACAGCAAAGGTCAATTGGGAAACTTTCCTCAAGCCTATTCTCATCTTGCCCTAATTAATACAGCAATCTTATTCGGGAAAGAGAAGAATTACTCCAAATTTATACGTCCTTGATTGGATATCTGGCGAAGAAAGGGTATTGTTTCTGATTGTGAGTCTAAATAAAAACGAGCTATTTCAGAAATAGAACCGACTTTTATGGTTATAGCTTCTTCGGGAAGTGCACGAAAGGTATCTTCATCTGTCGTGTCATCTCCCATCGCCAGAATAAAATCATAATCATCCTGTGCAAGAAGACGTTGCACCTCCGTACCTTTGGAATGAAGAGGAGATTTAACTTCTACAATTTTATTCCCGCGCAAAATCTGGAGATTAAGACGTGCGCAAGGTTCCATTAATTCATTCACCAATTGTCTTTCCCGTAAAGAAGCAAACCAGCTATCTACATTACGATAATGCCAGACAATGGCTGTATTTTTAATTTCCATTTTCGAATGAGGCGTTTTATCTACGAACAATTGAAATATTCGCAATAATTCGTTATCCCATTCAAATTCATCTGCATTACGATACCACTTTCCATTTTCTTTAAAGAAAGCTCCGTGTTCGGCAGCTAAGGTGATTGGTAAATGCCCAAACCAACGTTCCAACGTATCGTGATCTCGTCCGCTACTGATCGCAATATGATTTTGGGGATTTTCGCTGAGTTTTTTCAATGTATCCATCAGTATCTCCGTAGGAACGGCATCTTCCGCTTTCCTCTTAAACCCGACTAATGTTCCGTCATAATCTAAAATGAACAACCGCTTTTTTGCTTCCGTATATGACAGAGCTATATTTTTCGTTTTAGTCTCTCCTATTCTTTTCTTATGTAACTTAATATTGCGTTCCTTTATTTCATGTAATTCATTCACAAAATCGGCCGCCCATTTATTTACATTCTGTTTCATGATCTTCTGCTGCATGTTTTTTAACGATGCCTGTTGTTCTTCTTCGGGTATTTGAAGTGCTTCGTAAATAGCATTCGCTATTTCTTCCGTATCATTCGGATTAACAATAATGGCGTCATTCAGTTCGATTGCAGAGCCGGCCATTTCACTAAGTATAAGTACTCCCGGCGTATCTCTTTTCACCGCCAGATATTCTTTGGCCACTAAATTCATACCATCTCTTAATGGCGTTACCAACGCAATATCAGCAATACTATACATTGCAATCAGGTCTTCAAAACAAAAAGAATGATAGAAATAATAAACAGGAGTCCAGTTTATTTTAGAATATTGACCATTGATTCGTCCTATCATCTCGTCTATATTCGTTTTCAGACTTGAATACTCTTCTACATTGGCTCTTGAAGGAACAATTATCATGGCTAATGAAACCTGACCGATAGACTCGGGGTGATTTTCGAGAAAACGCAAGAAACCTTTGAGGCGATGAATAATACCTTTACTATAATCAAGTCTGTCCACAGACAGAATTAGTTTTGAATCACCAAAAGTCTGTTTTAATTTCTTCGCCTTATGTTGTATTTTAGGATTCAGAATGGCATCGTGATACCGGTCATAGTTGATGCCCATCGGGAAAGCATCGACATAGATCAGGCGATTGTTATGTTTCACCTTATCTAACTGAAACTGTAGATCCAACACGCGTTCCGCAGCACTAACAAAATGACGCATATAGTCGTGCGTATGAAAGGCAACCAGATCAGCTCCAAGTAATCCGTTTAACAACTCTGCTCTTTCCGGTAATACCCTGAATAATTCATACGAAGGAAAAGGTATATGATGAAAATAGCCAATATTTACTTTCTTGTTCTTTTCACGTATCATTTGGGGAAGTAACATCAGGTGATAATCCTGAACCCACACAATATCATCATCGGCCAATAACGGAAGCAACGTTTCAAGGAATAAATGGTTTACCTCCTGATAGGCTTTCCAATACGAATTCTCATATCGGATATAAGAAAAGAAATAATGACATAATGGCCATAAAATCCCGTTGCTGTATCCTTCATAGTACTCCTCAACCTGACATTCAGAAAGGAAAACAGGATGAAAATTATACTGAAGAAGATGCTCTGATACCTCTTCTTCCTCTTTTTCATTATTAAAATACATTCCTGGCCATCCAACCCAATGTTTCTCTATATCCATAGTAAGAGAGGCAAGACCTGTAGTCAAACCTCCTTCACTGGGAGTAAACGCAAAATGAGCCTCTGTTCTGGTTGTTTTTAAAGGAAGTCTGTTCGAAATAATAAATAATCTCATAGCTAAATCTTTAATAATCAAATAACATTAAGTGTTGCATATTTACAAATATACTAAAAATACGTCTTTTTACAATCATTTTTCTGTCTTTTATCCGTTTAAACAACCATCGTTGAGGGCTCAATATTGGTTTTTCTTTTACTTTTGTATCTATAATAAATATATCGCCATGGATTTAGGATTCGTAAAAGTAGCAGCAGCAGTTCCCCGATTGAAAGTAGCCGATTGTTTTTTTAATATAAAACAGATTGAGGGTCTTATACGTAAAGCGGCTTCCGACGGTGTACAATTTATCTGTTTTCCTGAACTTTCTGTTACCGGATATACCTGTATGGATTTGTTTGGCCAACAAACCTTATTGAACAATGCGGAGCAAGCGTTAACGGAACTTCTCCATATGACTGCAGATCTCTCTGTACTTGCCATAGTCGGTATGCCGCTCCGTATCGAAAATCGTTTGGTAAATACAGCGGTTGCTTTTCAGAAAGGCAAAGTATTAGGCGTTGTTCCTAAAACGTATATCCCTAATTACAAAGAATTTCAGGAGCAAAGATGGTTTACTTCAGGAAATGAAATTTCTGGAGATGAGATAGCAATTAACGGAATCCTCTACCCTTTCGGCAAACATTTATTATTTACAAACGATCAGGTAACAGCCGGTATAGAAATCTGCGAAGATCTGTGGGTACCTATTCCTCCGAGTTCTGAATTGAGTATGGCGGGTGCAAATTTAATATTTAACCTCTCAGCCAGCAATGAACTGATAGGCAAACACCAATACAGGCAGTCATTAATCAAACAACAATCTGCGCGTTGCATTGCAGGTTACATCTATTCTTCAGCAGGTTTTGGAGAATCAAGTACTGATCTTGTATTCTCCGGAAATGCCATTATTGCAGAAAACGGCAGCATTCTTAAATCTTCGGAACGATTCAGCATTGAAGAACAAATTGCAATCAGTGAGATTGATATTAACAATTTGCAGAACGATCGCATGGTCGATATCAGCTTTATGAAAGGTTTTACGCAAAATGGAAAACCCTTCCTGAAAATTCCTTTTGATTTAGCATCACGTCCTAAACCATTGGTATTGAATCGATTTATTGATCCTTATCCTTTCGTTCCTTTCGGTGATGCACTGAAAGAACGCTGTGAAGAGATACTGAACATACAAGTACATGGCTTAGCCAAACGCTACGAACATACCAAGCTACATACTGCTGTTATCGGAATTTCAGGAGGCTTAGATTCCACGTTGGCTCTTTTGGTTACCGTCATGACTTTTGATTTACTGGGTATTCCGCGTAATCGAATAATTGGAATCACTATGCCCGGATTTGGTACGACCGACCGAACTTATAACAATGCCGTGGGATTAATACATGCGTTAGACGTAACTCTGCGTGAAATTTCAATCAAGGATGCAAGCCTCCAACATTTTTCAGATATAGGTCATGATCCTGCCATACACGATGTGACTTATGAAAACACACAAGCGCGCGAACGTACACAGATACTGATGAATGTAGCAAATAAAGAAAACGGATTAGTCGTAGGTACAGGAGACCTCTCGGAATTGGCATTGGGATGGGCTACGTATAACGGTGATCACATGTCTATGTATGGTGTAAACAGTAGTATTCCGAAGACATTAGTTAAATACTTGGTTGAATGGGTGGCACGAAACAAAATGGATGAAACCTCGCGTACGATTCTGCTCGACATAATAGATACCCCCATAAGTCCCGAACTCATCCCGGCAGACAGCAATGGCAATATCACTCAAAAGACAGAAGATTTAGTAGGTCCTTACGAACTGCACGACTTCTTTATGTACCATGCCCTCCGCTTTGGCTCTACTCCGACGCGTATCTATTTTCTTGCGCAAAAGGCCTTTAATGAAAAATATGATAAGGAAACCATAAAAAAATGGCTGCAAACATTCTTCCGCCGTTTCTTTGCCCAACAATTCAAACGCAATTGCCTGCCCGACGGGCCTAAAGTAGGTTCAGTAAGTTTCTCTCCACGCGGAGACTGGCGCATGCCAAGCGATGCAAGTGCTGCCGTTTGGTTACGTGAAATTGAAGAATTAAACTAAAGATCCCTTTTTCTTACTAAAACTTACGAGGCTCTGCCACTACTGTATAATAGTGGTAGAGTTCTTTTTTTATCAAAATCTATATTCGTGGTTACATCTTAAAAATCTGTTTTATTCAAAACTGAATAAAATAAATCCAATCCTTATAGAAACGATTTATTAGTATAATGACTTTCTCGAATAGTAAACTTACAATATAAAACCAAATAAAAATATTCTTATTTCATATTATTACATTCCATAGCCTTATTTAATCAGATTATCACATTTGTTGATTTTATTCAAACATTTAGCTTGTATTGTTACTTATTTTAGAGCAAAACGATATACATTTGCATCAGTAAGAGACAAAAAGGTTATAACAAGCTGTAAAGATCAACAAAATGACAAAATTGATTGAATTCACAAAGATGCATGGAGCAGGAAATGACTATATATATGTCAATACGTCACTTTATCCTCTCGAACATCCTGAAGATTTAGCAATCAAATGGAGTGCACCTCACATCGGAATCGGATCTGATGGTTTGGTCTTGATAGATCAATCTGATGTTGCAGATTTCAGTATGCGTATTTTTAACGCAGATGGTTCTGAAGCGATGATGTGTGGTAACGCGTCCAGATGTATAGGTAAATATGTGTATGAAAATGGATTGACTAAAGAAAAGAATATAACCCTCGAAACACTATCCGGAATAAAAGAACTTGAACTGACAGTAGAAGGAAACACTGTAACAGAGGTTACGGTTGATATGGGAACTCCTATTGTTGAGGAAGAGGAAATAACGCTTAAGATTAACGATAAGAAATATACAGGAACAGTTGTTTCGATGGGAAACCCTCACTTTGTGGTTTTCGTAGATGATATTGACAAAATAGACTTAAGGCAAATAGGTCCTTTATTAGAAAAACATCCTTTTTTCCCCAATAGAACGAATGTTGAATTTGTACAGGTTCGCAGTAGTCTCGAAGCAAGAATGCGTGTCTGGGAAAGAGGTTCCGGAATAACCTTAGCCTGTGGTACAGGAGCTTGTGCAACTGCCGTAGCGGGGTTAGTCAGAAGGAAAACCGGAGATAAAATAAAGGTTATCATGGATGGTGGAGGGTTGACCATCCGATGGGATAAGTCTTCCTCAAACAAAGTATTTATGACGGGAGGTGCCGTCAGGGTATTTGAAGGAAGCATTGAAGTATAAAACACAACAACACAAGAACAACAACAAAACAATTAGAGAATATGGCACTGATTAATGAACACTTTCTAAAGTTACCTGACAATTACTTGTTTTCCGATATCGCGAAAAAGGTAAACAGTTTTAAGGTTACTCATCCGAAAGAAAAAATAATCCGTTTAGGGATCGGAGATGTTACACAGCCATTAGCTCCTGCCGTTGTCGATGCAATGCATAAAGCGGTAGAAGATATGACGAGTAAAGATACATTTCACGGATATGGTCCTGAACAAGGCTACTCTTTTTTGATAGACGCGATTATAAAGAATGATTATACACCAAGAGGTATAACACTTGAGCCAAGTGAAGTCTTTGTAAGCGACGGTGCCAAGAGTGACACCGGAAATATAGGAGACATATTGAGACATGATAATAGTATTGGAGTAACTGATCCGGTTTATCCTGTATATATTGATTCCAATGTAATGAGCGGCAGAGCCGGTGTATTGGAAAGTGGGAAATGGAGTAATGTTGTCTATATTCCTTGCACAGCAGAAAATGGTTTTATTCCGGATCTGCCCAGCAGAAGGGTTGACATATTATATCTCTGTTATCCGAACAATCCGACCGGAACAACGCTTAGCAAGGATGAATTGAAGAAATGGGTAAACTATGCATTGGCAAACGACGTGTTGATCATGTATGATGCAGCATACGAAGCCTACATACAGAATCCGGAAACACCCCACTCTATTTATGAAATAAAAGGGGCTAAAAAGGTAGCTATCGAATTTCGAAGTTTTTCGAAAACAGCAGGTTTTACAGGTGTACGTTGCGGTTATACGGTTGTACCAAAGGAATTGAATGGATTTACTCTGGAAGGTAAACGAGTACAATTAAACAAACTTTGGAACAGAAGACAATGTACCAAGTTTAACGGAGCCAGTTACATTACTCAAAGGGGCGCCGAAGCAATTTATACTCCTGAAGGGAAAGAACAGGTTCAAAAGACAATAAACTACTATATGAGCAATGCCCGAATCATGAAGGAAGGCATTCAAAAATGTGGTTTGGAAGCTTACGGCGGTGAAGATGCTCCTTATTTATGGATCAAAGCTCCAAAGGGATTGACATCCTGGAAATTTTTCGAAAAGCTACTATACGAAGTTTATATAGTTGGAACCCCGGGCGTGGGGTTTGGTCCCAGTGGTGAAGGTTATTTACGACTGACAGCCTTTGGGGATCGTGATGATACTTTGGAAGCCATGGCCAGGTTGAAAAAGTGGATGTTATAGCTTGTCTTGATTGATCCATCGGCCGGTGGGAAAATCGGAGGCAAGGAATGTTTAACAATTTAGAGAAAACAGTATGAAAACATTTACTCAATTACGGGCAACTATTCTTGCGGCAGGTTTATTGGCAGCATCTGCATCTCTCTTTTCTCAGGAAGAAAGTGATTTCCAAATTGCTCCGGCAGCGGATATTGTAAGCAGCTATGTGTGGCGTGGGGCTTATCAGACAGGCCCATCTTTTCAACCCAGCATCAGTGCTTCATGGAAAGGATTGTCATTAACGGCATGGGGGTCAACAGATTTTTCAACGGCAGACAATGGGTCTATTGCAAAAGAATTTGACTTCACTTTAGGTTACTCAACCGGCGGGTTAAGTATTGGAGTCACAGATTATTGGTGGGCAGGAGAAGGAAGTAAATACGGTAATTATTCAGCCAACCACTTTTTCGAAGGCACAATAGGTTATCATTTTGGCGAAAGTTTTCCATTAGGTATCACATGGAACACCATGTTGGGAATGGATGGCGATAAAGACGAAAGCGGAGATCAGCTTTATTCTACCTATGTAGAAGCCGGATACGATTTCAGTGTATCAGGAGTAGATCTGACGGCAAGTGTCGGAGTAGCCCCCTGGACAGGTATTTACCACAGAGCAGGAACGGATGGATTTGCACTATCTACGATCGCTTTGAAAGCGTCCAAATCGATTAAAATTACAGATTCATTCAGTCTTCCGGTATTTGCTCAAACAATCATAGCCCCTAATCAGGATAATGTATTCCTGGTTTTCGGGATAACAATAGAGTAATAGGATAAAGAAGGCGAAAAGATTGATTTAGGTTATAAAAAATTAAAGGAATGTATAGAAGGGTCAGTGTGTTTATTGATTTTATAGAATGTTATACCGCAACCATCCCTTACTACGTGCTGATCCTCTATACTCCTTTTAAAATCATGAATTAGAAACAGTTAATAAACATAGTTATGAAAAAGATTGAGGCAATTATCCGTAAGACCAAATTTGAAGACGTTAAAGACGCTCTTTTGGAAGCTGATATAGAATGGTTCTCTTATTATGATGTAAGAGGTATCGGAAAAACTCGTCAGGGACGTATCTATCGTGGCGTAGTATATGATACAAGTAGCATTGAACGTATATTGATTTCGGTCGTTGTTCGCGACAAAAATGTAGAAAAAACAATCAGTGCCATTGTTGGAGCAGCTCAAACCGGAGAAATTGGAGACGGACGAATTTTCGTAATCCCTGTAGAGGATTCGGTTAGGATTCGTACCGGAGAGAGAGGAGATATAGCTTTATATATTGCTGAACAAGAAAAATAACCCCTTTAATTAAGTAAAAATGGATACAACATATACAATTACAGACCTTGTACTTTCATTAGATACTGTGTGGATGCTGCTTGCAGCCATGTTAGTGTTCTTTATGCAACCTGGATTTGCCTTGGTTGAAGCAGGTTTTACAAGAACCAAAAATACGGCTAACATCTTGATGAAGAACCTTCTCGACTTTTCGTTAGGTTCGCTTCTTTTCTGGGCAATAGGCTTTGGACTTATGTTTGGTGCCGGTAGTTTTGCCGGTATGCCGCACTTCTTTAATCTCGGCTTTTATGAATCAGATTTGCCCGTTGAAGGTTTTCTTATCTTCCAGACTGTATTCTGTGCAACTGCTGCGACTATAGTATCGGGAGCGATGGCTGAAAGAACAAAATTTTCAGTGTATATCGCTTATACCGTACTTGTAAGTGTACTTATCTATCCTATTTCAGGACATTGGACATGGGGTGGCGGTTGGTTAATGAATGGAGAAGAAGGCAGCTTTATGATGAGCACTTTCGGAACTACATTCCATGATTTTGCCGGTTCTACAATCGTACACGCTGTAGGTGGTTGGTTAGCTCTTGTGGGAGCTGCTGTTATCGGTCCTCGTATTGGTAAATATAGTAAAGATAAAAAATCACGTGCAATACCGGGACATAGTCTTACTCTTGCCACATTAGGCGTATTTATCCTTTGGTTCGGATGGTTCGGATTCAACCCGGGTTCTCAGTTGGCAGCTTCAGGTGAAGGCAACCGTTTAGCCATCTCTCACGTATTTCTTACCACTAATCTATCAGCTTGTGCCGGAGGAATATCCTCTCTTTTTGTTGCTTGGATGAAATATAAAAAACCATCCTTATCTCTTTCACTTAACGGTGTATTGGCCGGATTAGTAGGTATTACAGCCGGTTGCGACCTGGTTTCTCCTGTTGGGGCTGCAATCATAGGTCTTATAGCTGGAGCGGTAATGGTTTATGCTGTTGAATTTATTGACCGCGTATTAAAAATCGATGATCCCGTTGGTGCATCTTCTGTACATGGTGTATGTGGCGTATTAGGAACGATACTTACTGGTCTTTTTGCAACAGATGGCGGCTTATTTTACGGAGGAGGCGCATCCATGTTGCTTGCACAAACATTCGGAACTGTGGTGGTAAGTGCTTGGGCTCTATTTATGGGGTTTGTGGTTTTCAAAGGTTTAGATGTCATATTCGGACTGAGAGTTCCTGCCCGTGTTGAAGAAGAAGGCTTGGATATTTACGAACATGGAGAAACTGCTTATAATAATTAAGATATAACAGAAAATAGAAATAACAGTTAGGCGATCAATAATCTCGCCTGCTGTTATTCAGAATTTATTACAAACATAAAAACAACAACAATCATGGCTTTTATTATTCCAAAAGACTACAAACAAACACTGATGCCTGAAACAACGGAACAGGCAATTCAATTCCTCAAGTCAAGTTTTCAGGAGAAACTGGCAAGAACACTCAATCTACGTAGAGCAACAGCTCCGTTATTCGTATTGAGAGGTACAGGAATTAACGATGATCTGAACGGCGTTGAAAGAGCCGTTACATTTCCTATAAAATGCATGGGTGACCGCCCGGCTGAAGTTGTTCATTCGCTTGCGAAGTGGAAACGCATGAAATTAGGTGCTTACAGGATTCCTGCAGGGTATGGACTTTATACAGACATGAATGCGATCAGAAGTGATGAAGATCTGGACAATTTGCATTCACTATACGTTGACCAATGGGATTGGGAACGTACTATTAAAAAGGAAAATCAGAATCTGGACTATCTGAAAAAGACAGTCCGACAAATATATAAGTTACTGAAAGAGATAGAAGAATCGGTTTACGAACACTACCCGCATATCACCCCTTCTCTACCCGACGACATTACGTTTATCCACTCCGAAGAGCTGTTACTAACTTATCCGGAGTTGACACCAAGAGAGCGCGAAAACAAAGCGGCTCAAAAGTTCGGTGCTATTTTTATTATTGGTATAGGAGGTGAATTAAGTAATGGCGAAATACACGACGGACGCGCTCCGGATTATGATGATTGGAGTACCGTTAATTCAGACGGTTTTAAAGGACTCAACGGAGATATTATTCTTTGGAATGAAGTTTTAGAATGTGCTTTTGAAATTTCATCCATGGGTATTCGTGTTGATGCAGAAGCGTTAACTCGTCAATTAGAAATCAGAGGATGTACGGAACGTGCTGAATTAGAATTTCATAAAGCCTTACTTGATGGAAAATTGCCGCTTTCAATAGGCGGTGGAATCGGGCAAAGTCGTCTTTGTATGTTCTTCCTTAAAAAAGCGCATATCGGTGAAGTACAGGCGTCTGTCTGGCCGGCCGAACAAGTAGAGAAATGCAAACAGCATAATATTTTTATCCTATAACATCAACAAACAAGTAGTTATGTCAAAGTTAAGATTTAGAGTAGTAGAGACTGCTTTTAAGAAAAAAGCAGCAGAAGTAACGGCACCAGCCGAACGTCCTTCGGAATATTTTGCGTCTAAGGTGTTTAATCGCGCTAAAATGTATAAGTATCTGCCGGAAAAAGCATTTACAAAGATTGTAGATGTAATAGATAATGGAGCAGCATTAGACCGCGCTACAGCAGATGCCGTAGCTGAAGGAATGAGAAAATGGGCTTCCGAATTAGGCGCAACGCATTATACACACTGGTTCCATCCGTTAACAGATGCAACAGCAGAAAAACACGACGCTTTTGTTGAACACGATGGAAAAGGCGGTATGATTGAAGAATTTTCCGGCAAACTACTTATTCAACAGGAACCGGATGCATCCAGTTTTCCGAACGGTGGTATAAGAAACACCTTCGAAGCTCGTGGTTATACGGCATGGGATCCTTCTTCACCTGCATTTGTTGTTGGCGATACATTGTGTATCCCTACAATTTTCATATCATACACAGGAGAACCTCTTGACTATAAGGCTCCGTTGTTGAAAGCTCTGGAGGCTGTTAATAAAGCGGCTGTGGATGTTTGTCACTATTTTAATAAAGATGTAAAGAAAGTATATTCTTATTTAGGTTGGGAACAAGAATATTTCTTGATTGATGAAGGTTTATATGCTGCTCGTCCTGACCTTTTATTGACCGGCCGCACTTTAATGGGACACGAAAGTAGTAAGAACCAACAGTTGGAAGATCACTACTTCGGAGCGATCCCGACTCGTGTTCTTGAATTCATGAAGGAGCTGGAGATAGAGTCTTTGAAATTAGGTATTCCATTGAAAACACGCCACAATGAGGTAGCGCCTAACCAGTTTGAGTTAGCTCCTATTTTTGAAGAATGTAACTTGGCAAATGACCATAACCTTTTGATAATGGCATTAATGCGTAAGATATCACGCAGACATGGTTTCCGCGTGTTATTACACGAAAAACCGTTCAAAGGCGTAAATGGATCAGGAAAGCACAATAACTGGTCGTTAGGTACGGATACAGGTGTATTGTTGATGGCTCCTGGAAAAACACCTGAAGAAAACCTTCGTTTCATCACCTTTATTGTTAATGTACTAAAAGCTGTGCATAAACATAATGCTTTATTGAAAGCAAGTATTTCAAGTGCAACCAACGCGCACCGCTTAGGGGCAAATGAAGCGCCTCCTGCAATTATTTCAAGCTTCCTTGGATCACAGGTGTCTGCAGTACTTGACAAGCTGGAAAACACGTCTTTAGAAGATCTCACATTGGCGGCTAAGCACGGTGTAAAACTAAATATCGGACGTATTCCGGAGATTTTGGTTGATAATACCGATCGTAACCGTACTTCTCCTTTTGCCTTCACCGGAAACCGTTTCGAGTTCCGTGCTGTAGGTTCGCAAGCTAACTGCGCAAGTGCTATGCTCGCTCTTAATGCTGCTGTTGCTGAACAGTTGCAGGAATTCAAAGCCGAAGTAGATGCTAAAATCGCAGGAGGAAAAGAAAAATTCGCAGCCATTCTGGAAGTACTTCGTAAAGACATCAAAGAAAGCAAAGCAATTCACTTTGACGGAAATGGTTATAGTGACGAATGGAAAGAAGAAGCTGCAAAGCGCGGGCTTGACTGCGAAACCAGTGTACCTGTAATCTTCGATGCATACCTGAAGGAAAGCTCTGTAAAGATGTTTGAAACAACGGGGGTTATGACTGAAAAAGAGCTGGAAGCACGTAATGAAGTAAAATGGGAAACATATACGAAGAAAATTCAGATCGAAGCACGCGTGTTGGGTGATTTGGCAATGAATCATATAGTTCCTGTTGCTACGAAATATCAAAGTTCATTAATTGATAATGTATATAAAATGCGAGAGCTGTTCCCTGCAGAAAAAGCAGCCGAACTATCGTCTAAAAATCTCGAATTAATCGAACAGATAGCAAAGCATACGATTTATATCAAAGAAAAGGTAGATGAAATGGTGAATGCACGTAAGGTTTTGAATAAAATCGAATCTGAACGTGAAAAAGCAATCGGATACCATGATCAAATCGCACCAATGCTTGAAGAAATACGTTATCATATCGATAAATTAGAATTAATTGTAGATAATGAATTATGGACTTTACCAAAATACAGAGAACTATTATTTATCAGATAGTCTTATTCAGACAATAGTTTTTTGTTGATTGTTTTGTGTTTGCGAGGAGGGGCTGCTGTGATAGCAACCTCTCTTTCTTTTTAGTCATGATCATCTCAGGTGTAAACAAATCATTTTACGGGCGACTTATATGTTGCAGCATTCACTAAAGGAATAACAGGTCTGTAAGGCCGATTAAATAGGCGCTAAATCAAGCCTTTTTAACCGTTTTTTCGTCTTTGAAAATCAACGTAAGAATAAGCGTAAAAATATAAAGGATATAATTCCAAAAATATCCTTTATTTTTCCGAAAATAACCTTTATATTTTTTTTCTTATTACTATCCGTTTTTTTTCCGTTCTAATACCTCCATATTTCTTACCTAAATTTCTTTATTCTTCCCATCTATTCAAATGGATTCAAATATTAAAATCTACAGGTTAATAAATGTAAACAATAAAATAGAGTTATTCTTGTCAACTATTCTCTTGATATGAAATATACAAATGTTTCGAACAAAGGGTAGTTTACAAATATATCAATAATACAAACCGTTACATTTATAACAAATAACAGCTTGTTTTCGTAAACAAAAGTAACAGAATATAAGCAAAGAGTATTTTGGAACAATAATAAACGATGGTTTACAAAACTAAAACAACCAGGCTATTCCTTATTTATTAATATTAATTATCTGAATTAACATTTGAAAAACAACAAAAATATCATATTATTATGCAATAAATCAAATACTTACGTATAAAATAAAAAGTAAAACTCCAGAATTATACAACTACTTGATCAAAAAAGCCGAATACACATATATAAACAGCCATTTCACCCCTATTCAACACACTAATAAACAATCATTTATATTATAATAATAAAGTAATTGTTAGGACGTAATTTACCAATCTATATAGGATTTACAATAGTAACACAAACGAGCTTGTTACAATTATACATCACACAACAATTAAGGTTACACTTGTTGCTGTTTATTGATATAAAAATAAATTCACAAATCTACCTTCAATTGAATCCTATTATTTATATTTGTAATCTAATAAATTTATGGATACATTTATAAATTTCATAAAAATGAAGGAACGAATTCTACAGGTTATGGAAAATGAAGGACTGACTCCTTCTAAATTTGCAGAAACAATCGGTATTCAGAGATCAGCGATGTCACATATAATATCGGGAAGAAATAATCCGAGCCTTGATGTACTCATGAAAATATTGGAGACCTTCAACTATATCGACTCCGATTGGTTACTTTTTGGAAAAGGAGAAATGCAACGAGAGAATGTCGCAAAAAATAATTTCACTCAACCTGATTTGTTCGCAAATATTCACGTAAACCGGCCGATTACACAGGATGATTCTGAATATCGCAAGGAAATTGGGGTTAAGGAGACGGAAAATACGGTGAAATCGACAGAAAAAGAGGTAGTTATACGTACAGAACTTGTGTCTAAGAAAATAAGTAAAATAGTGATTTTTTACGCGGACGATACTTACGAGACCTTTATTCCGGAAAAAACCAAGAAAGACTAACTTCAAATTTTCCACATACATCATATTCATGTATCTTTGCAATAAATTGCGTAATCATATTATATGAAGAAGTACATCATGGATATGAAGGTAACGGAAAACCTTCGCCTTCATCAAAACTACTGTCTCCTGAAATTATCACCCGAAGAAGAACTACCGGAAATGCTACCCGGTCAATTTGTAGAAGTAAAGGTCGATAATGCTACTACTTTTCTGCGTCGCCCTATTTCCATCAATTATATTGACCGCTCAAAGAATGAGCTTTGGTTGTTGATACAGATTGTTGGCGATGGTACTTTGTCTCTTTCAAATCTGAAAGCGGATGATGTCGTAAATATAATCCTTCCTTTAGGAAATAGTTTTACGATTCCTGCTGAAGCTAACGGACAGGAATTATTACTTATTGGCGGCGGCGTGGGAACTGCTCCTATGTTATATCTGGGTGATTTTCTAAAAAAACTTGGGTTTTCTCCTTCATTCCTGCTTGGTGCACGTTCGGCTAAAGATGTATTGCAGATTGCTGATTTTGAAGCCTTAGGAAATGTCTATATAACAACGGAAGACGGAAGTCTGGGTGAAAAAGGATATGTAACGCAGCATTCTGTTTTGAAAAATAAACGCTTCGATCGTATTTATACATGCGGCCCCAAACCGATGATGGTGGCCGTTGCTAAAGTTGCGTCAGAAGCATCGATAGACTGTGAAGTATCACTCGAAAACACAATGGCTTGCGGTATAGGTGCTTGCTTGTGTTGCGTAGAGAAAACGACAGACGGACATATTTGTGTATGTACCGAAGGACCTGTTTTTAATATTAAGAAACTGACATGGCTGAACTAAACGTAAATATAGGAAATCTGAAACTGAAGAATCCGGTGATGACGGCATCCGGAACATTCGGATATGGTCTTGAATACACGGATTTTATGGATATTAACCGTTTAGGCGGTATTTTCGTAAAAGGTACTACCATCGAACATAGGGAGGGTAATGCTTATCCTCGTATGGCGGAAACTCCTGCGGGTATGCTGAATGCCGTAGGCTTGCAAAACAAGGGAGCCCGTTATTTTGCTGAGCATATCTATCCTGAGATAAAGGATTATGACACGCACATGATTGTCAATGTTAGCGGTTCAACGATAGAGTCTTATATAGAATGTGCAGAAGTTATTGCCCAGTTGGATCATGTTCCGGCAATCGAATTAAACATCTCATGTCCTAACGTAAAAGAAGGCGGAATGGCTTTCGGCGTTACTTGTCAGGGAGCGGCAGATGTGGTTCGTGCTGTTAGAAATGTATATCCTAAAACACTGATTGTCAAACTGTCTCCAAATGTAACAGACATAACGGAGATAGCCCGGACGGTAGAAGCTGAAGGCGCAGATGCTGTTTCATTAATCAATACAATGCTTGGGATGGCCATAGATGTTGAGAAACGTCGTCCTGTTTTATCGACAATAACAGGTGGTTTGTCAGGCCCTTGTGTAAAACCGATTGCAGTTCGGATGGTTTGGCAAACCTATAACGCAATAAAAATACCTATTATTGGTATGGGCGGTATATCCAATTGGAAAGATGCTGTCGAGTTTATGCTGGCGGGTTCTACAGCGATTCAAATCGGAACTTACAATTTTATTGATCCGGCAGTTTCTCTTAAAGTCATTGATGGAATCAACGAATATTGTGATAGACACGGCTTTAAATCAGCTTCTGAACTGACAGGAGCAATGATGAAGTAAACCCAATAAAAACAAGATTAATGAAACAATTATTCACTACAAACAGCGGAAAACAAATTGCTTACCGCACGTATGGTCATGCGGATTGTTTTCCTGTTATTTTGCACCATGGATTAGTTGGCTCATGCGATTTACTACCTTATTGGGATATCAAAGCAAAAGAGGCAGGAATTAATCTTATTGCCATCGAACGCCCGGGATACGGCGATTCTGATCCTGACGAAAATATGCATCAGGTCATTGACTGGTCTGAGCGGATAAGCCCCTTGTTGGATAGCTTGAATATAAAAACATTCGGATCAATAGGCATTTCAGCAGGAACGCCCTACGCCTATTCATTAGCGGCAGGATTTCCGGACAAGGTAGAAAGAGTCTGGATTCTAAGTGGGGTTCCTTTTCTGATGGATAAAGAGGTGTTTGCATGCTATCCCAAAGTCGAACAACAAGAATATACCTATTATAAAACAGCTCCGCTTGAAGCAATTGCCAATAAGTTTAAGGACTACTTAGATAAGCTCTATAATACGTACGATGAAACATCCATCATGCGTAAAGGAGTTGAAGCCACAATGAAACACAATCGTCTTGGCATAGCACGAGAAGCTAAATTACAAATAACAGATTGGGGATTCAAATTAGAACAGATCGTTCAGCCAACCACGTTATGGCATAGCGTAACAGACGATATAATCCCTTTTACTGCCGTACAAAAAACACTTCCGCATCTTCCTAATGCCACATTAAATATCCAGAAAGAGAATAGCCATTTCCCAAGTGAAGCAACGGTATTGGCTATGTTCCGGGAGATAAAAGAGTTTCTCCGGTGATTTTTCTAAATTTCGGAATAGGGTTTTTCCTTGTTTTATGTCTTATTTATATAATGACTATTTATAAAACATGAAACAAGGAATTATTATTTTATTGCTCCTGATCACCGGATATTGCTTAACACACACCGGATTTATACAAATCGGATATGCTTTCTAATTCTTTTCTTGTGACTTTTCTTTTTCTGCAATACATGCAGCAGCCGTAAAAAGAATATCCGTAGAGGAATTCAAGGCCGTCTCCATCGAGTCTTGAATCACGCTGATAGTCATACCTACACCAACAACCATCATTGCCGTATCCGTAGGTATATTAAACAAACTGGCAGCCACAGGAATAAGAAGTAGCGAACCGCCGGGAACACCAGATGCTCCACAAGCGCCTAAAGCAGAAATTATACTTAATAAAATAGCAGTTAAGAGATCGATCTCAATGCCTAACGTATGTACAGCAGCAAGCGTAAGTACAGTGATAGTTACAGCAGCCCCCTCCATATTAATTGTTGCACCTAATGGAATACTTACGGAATACGTATCCTTATCAAGATCTAATTTCCTCGCTAAATTAAGATTAACAGGAACATTAGCTGCAGAACTTCGGATAAAGAATGCTGTAATTCCACTTTCTTTCAGACAAGTAAAGACCAACGGATAGGGATTTCTTTTTATTTTCAGATAGACAATTAACGGATTAATCACTAAGGCTATGAAAAGCATCGTTCCCACAAGAACTAAAACCACATGCAGATATTCTAACAAAGTAGAAATTCCCGTTTCAGCAATTGTTGATGCAACTAATCCAAAAATTCCGATTGGAGCAAAACGAATTATTACACGAATAATCTTTATAAGTATATCCGAAAGATCATTAAACAGTTGTTTCGTCTGATCTGAACATTTACGCATAAAAATTCCAAAACCAATCGCCCAAGCTAATATTCCAATAAAATTAGTGGAAACCAAAGCATTAACCGGATTATCCACTATCTTGAAAAGAATATCTCTGAAAACATCAAAAATACCACTTGGCGGTAGCATATCCATCGTTTGCTCTCCCCTTAGCGTTATCGTTGAAGGAAAAATAGCACTCGCTAATACCGCAGTAACCGCAGACAGAAAAGTACCCAACAGATATAAATACAAAACTGATCTTATATTCGTTTTTTGTTCACTCTTATGATTCGCGATTGAAGATATGATCAGGAAGAAAACCAGAATCGGCGCAGCAGCTTTCAAAGCGGTCAGAAAAAGCTCCCCCAACACATAAAGAGAAGATGAAACAGCAGGAAAAAATATCCCAGAGACAATCCCCAGCATCAAACCAATAGAAATCTGTACAACAAGGTTTCCTCTTAATATGAAATTTTTGAAATTCATGGATGTTTACGATTTAAGAAAGGATAAAAGTACAGACTTTTCCCTATAAATTCATTAGATTCGAACGAAGAAGACACAAAAAAGCCTAATAAAACGAGTTTATCAGGCTTTTATGGTGATCAGGCTGGGATTACTATTTATAAAACACTATAAAACAGTATCACATATAATAGTATTGATGTACAAATATATAACTTATATTACTTGTCCTAATCCGTTTTATTATATCGTGCAATATTGCATAGATGTTTTGCAAAATCGTTATATTTGCACAACGACACTTAATATTATGGCAACGGTAAAATCATTTATTCGTACTACGAAGAAAAAAGGGCTATGTAACATCCGATTCAGATTAACGGATGGACGAAATGTACAACTATTTGCAAAAAGCAATCTATCTATTCCGGTAGAATGTTTCAATCCGGATAACGAAAAGATTAAAGCAAAGATCATCTATGACAATGATAAACGTAAAGAGTTTGATTCCGCTATTCTCAGGCAGAAAGAATATATCATAGATGCGTACAACAAAGCAAATAAGGCTGAATTGCCTCCGGATTGGCTGCAAATCACATTAGATAGATTATACCATCCCGAAATACATAAAACGCCTGAAACGCTCTTAGAACACTTCGATAATTACGTACAAACCCACAAGGTTTCAGACGGCAGGCGTAAACAATTAAAGGTTTTATATGGTATGCTGCAAAGGTTCTCTGCTTATCAGGAAAAGGACTATCAACTACACGAATTTACCAAGCCGATTTTAAAAGAATTTGCGCATTTCCTTTCGATAGAATATACATTGCCTAAAATACGACCGTCAATATACGAGGAGATCAGCGAAAAGCAGCTACCTAAACAACGCTCACAGAACCGTATTAGTGGACTGCTTAGTATGTTACGCGGATTCTTTAATTCAGAGGACATAAAGAAACTTTGTCCTAATCCTTTTGATGGATATAGTATTGAGCCGGAAGTGTACGGCACACCCATTTATATAAGCATAGAGGAACGTAATATAATTGCCGAATGTGATTTGTCTGCAAGACCCGGATTAGCCGTACAAAGGGATATATTCATATTCCAATGCTTTATCGGGTGTAGGGTTGGCGATCTAATGCGATTTACAAAGGATAATATCAATAATGATACTTTGACGTACATAGCCTCAAAAACCGCTGAAGATAATCCGGTAACAGTTGATGTGCCGTTATCGGATATGGCAAAGAAACTTGTTGATAAATATAAAGGAGTGGATAGAAAAGGCCGGTTATTCCCTTTTATTGCAGAACAGAATTATAACGAAGCCTTGAAGGAAATCTTTGAGAAAGCAGGTATTACCCGTATGGTAGCCTGGCTTAATCCTTTGACAAGAAAAGAAGAACTAAGACCTATCAACGAGATAGCCAGTAGCCATATGGCCCGGCGTACATTTATAGGCAATCTGTATGCAAAGGTAAAGGATCCTAATCTAATAGGAAGTATGAGCGGACACGTAGAAGGCAGCAAGGCGTTTGCTCGGTACCGGAATATCGATATAGATGTGAAGAAAGAAACGATTAAGCTAATTGATTAAGATGGCTAATAATTACTTGGACATAACATTGCAAGACTTTTTAGATGTAATCACAGGGCGGGAAATGGTACATGAAATTAAGTTTAAAAACACATCTCCTCCTTTTGATATTATTACATACTCAGGAACAAAAGAAGAATTGAGAGACATAATGCAAAACTATATTGAACAGGGTCAATACTCGGATTGCATAAAAGAAGCTATAGAAAAACTAAATAGCGCTCAAAGGTATAAATACGACCTTGATCTTAGCGAAATAGAGATTTACACATATTTAGAAACGATCACAGGAGGTTTTGATCTAAATAAAACAAAGATTGTTTTACAGAGTGTCGATTGCTATTATCATTTGACTTTTCTTGAAGAGATAGATAAAAGTAGCCATTCAATTTTTATCGAAAATGGCTGGGATATTCCTTATCGTGAATACAGAAACAAAATAACACAAGAAATCATATCTGTTCCTGATTATAAGAAAATGAGAGCCCGGACACATCTTTCTATCGGATTCTCAATAAGCACGGCGATAAACATACTAAAAATGAAGATTGCGGAAAAAGAGAATAAGCCCTACTATAGAAAGCCTTTTAATCATGAATGGACTGACGAACAATTAAAGCATATCGCAAAGGGGTTACTCGAAGATGGGAGAATCAGTGATACGAACCTGTTTTGTCGCATAATGAATGGAGACAGTGGTTACATAAATTGGTTAACAACGGCCACAGATTTAAAGATATTCATACGGTATTTCTGTAAACAGATCCAATATAATGAAAAATTATATCCTGATGTAAAATCAGGTTCTATCTTTCCGAAGAGCGACTCTACGCGTATATTCAAGGTTAATGGTAAAGAATTAACTCATGGTGGTTACCCTCCTATACCCAATGGCAATATTTATGAAAAAATCTTTGCATCAATTTAACAAAAAAAGTTATCACCTCCTATGCTAAGCCGAAAGCGTTTTGCCTTCGGCTTTTTTGTCCTTTTTTCACCTTTATCACCCTTTTTCACCCCCAGAGAGGTGATGAAATAGTATAAATATACTATTGCAAATCATTGGATGTCAGCGTATTTTTGTTTAAAACCAAACGGTAAGAGTGCGCACCTTACCTGCGGAGTAAAATAAAAAAAACAGAAATATGGCAACTGATTTTTTGACACAAAACGAGATCGGCAACATTCAAGTAGTCGTTAATTTGTCTGATCTTAGGGAGTTTGGGGAAAAACTGATCCGGGAAACTTTAGAAATCAAACCTGAAACAACAGAATCCTATCTAACGATGGACGAGACAGCAGCTATCTTCGGCGTTGATCGTTCAACTCTTTGGCGGTGGAATAAGGCAGAATATTTAACACCGATTAGGGTTGGCGGAAAGCCAAAATACCGAAAAAGTGACATTGACAGAATATTGGAAGGAGGTAGAAAATGAGAAGAGGCAAAAGCCAACACGACATTCCGGCTTTCACCCCCTCAGAGTACCCCAAAGATATAGTAAAAAATCCAAAATCCATCACTCAAACCAAAGTATTGTGGGCGCTATCGACAGGGCGGAAAATGTCGGTTGTGGACTTAACGACTGAGCTTAATATTTCCGATCCTCGGAGCGCTATTCGGTATCTAAGAAATGACGGCGTACCCATATCTGATGTCTGGGTAAATACCAAATTCAGTAGATATAAACAGTATTTCATTCACGATGGCAGCGGCGAAGAATAAGGGTTGGGTATCCATATACCGGGACATACGCGATCACTGGATATGGCAAGATCCAGTCAAGCTAAAATGGTGGCTGGACATTCTGCTTACCGTAAATCACGAAGACAGCAAGGTTAATATAGGTATGCAGCTAATTGATTGTAAGAGAGGACAATCAGTCATGAGTTTGTCAACTTGGGCTAAGCGTTGGGGCGTATCCAAAGATTCTACACGGAATTTCTTCAATTTATTAAAAAAAGATGGAATGATAAACGTTGAGAATTTAAAAAAATCTACACGGATAACTGTTTGTAACTATGATAGTTACCAAGATGGTTTACACGACGGTCGTACACGGGGCAAACGCAAGCCGAACGCTGAGCAAACGCAAGCCGAAACAAACAATAAATTAATTAATAAAGATAATAATGATAATAATGATAATAATCCCCCAAAAGGGTATGAAGGCTTTTCATTCGATTTTTTAGATGAAAATTTTTCGGATCTGTTCTTTGAGTGGCTATCGTATAAATCGGGAAGGAAAGAAAAGTATAAGACGCAACAATCATTAGAGCTATGTTATAAGAATCTTATTAAGCTATCATGGGCTGATCCGATCTCGGCAAAAAAGATTACAGAGCAATCTATGGCAAATAATTGGGCGGGCTTATTTGAGCTAAAATCGAAAGGTAAGCAGGAAACCATCCTAAAACCTAAGAATGAAACGGAAAGACAAGAGCTTTTGAATAAATTCAATATGTAGAAAATGGAAAATAAAAAAATAAACTTTGATGATACTTTATCCAGAATTTACGAAAGGGATAAAAAATCATTACTACGAATACCTAAGCGTTATACATTCGGGGATTTGGCTACCTGCGAGGATATTTTTTATCAGGCTTTCAGAACCATAGACAAGTCCGTGAGAGAAATTGAAAAGTTACCAGAATACAGTGAGATTATCAGATGGATGAGTGACACACAAGGCAAAGGACTTCTTCTTACGGGTGATTGTGGACGTGGTAAATCAACTATAGGATGTGGCGTAATTCCTTTAATCTTTGCCCATTTTGCGAATACAAGGATTACGCCTATATCAGCTGAAAGCATAGTTGAAAAAATGGATAAGTTAATCCCAGAAGCAGATTATTTCAATGTTCACTCGGGGTATGCTATTGATGATTTAGGTTGTGAATCGTTAGCTAATAACTACGGAAATAAATATGAGCCGGCCGTAAGACTTATAAACGAGATAGAGGCGAAAATTAAGACACTCATCATTACCACCAATTTAACGCCTGAGCAATTACTTGACCGTTATGGTGTGCGAACAATGGATAGGCTTATTCGACTTTGTAAGGTAATAAAATTCAAAGGAAAATCGTTAAGGAAATGAAAATAAAGAACAATTATACAAAATATTACAGGAGCATAGGCCGTCCGGATCTATCACGAAAGGCTTTTGATATTTCGACAAAATTCCGAAATAACGGATGGGATGCCAAAGAGGCCGGTGCAAGCCAAGAGAGTGTAACTATCCTCAACTACGTAGATATCATAACTCAAGATTACGGTTTTTTGCTGATCGGTTTAAGCCGGGATGCGAGATGTCTTAACGGAGGCCTGAGATTCTTTCTGAAGTCCCGACCGTCAAGTTTTGCGGTTGCTGCTATCTATTTAGGCTTATATCAGCTCTATGAAGACCTGCTGAAGGCTGAATTGTATGAAATGATCCCACCTATGGAAAATATGAATAAAAAGTTATTCAAGGTCATTAAAGCTTGTGTCCCTGATATTGATCCGGTTTATTTCCGGTCTCCTGATATGGAATGTATGAAGAAAATAGGCTTAAAGGCCAGTAAACAGCAATCATTTATCAGATGAAAACATTCTACCGGAATATAAAGGGATTGACTTACCGTTATCGGGAGAATACCGACGGATACGACATCGACATAAAGCTCAATGACGCCTTTGCTAAAGCTTATGGCCACGAAACGTTAGGCGATCTGTTATCTGACGATAACGGCACTCCATACGAGAATTTAATGCGCAAATACGGATGTATCCCGGATTATCTCCCTATGCAAGTAAACGGCAAAGACAGCGACATAATGACAGCCGGCAAAGCTATTCAGGCTTATCATGAGTGGATTAAAAATTTATAAAAAAAGTATCCGGACAAGATAGAAACAAGAATCCAAATAAATATTAGTATTTACAATTTAAAAATTAAAATTATGAGCAACAGAGTTACAACAGAGAGAGTTTCAACATTTATGGCAAAATATGGAGAAGAGGCCGCAAAGGAACTTATCAATATCATCAACGACACACGCATTGATTTGGGATATGCCGATGAGAAAGAATCCGAATCATTGGCCGCTATGATTCATCAAGGTACTAAAGAGATTGTTGAACAAAAGAAGTATGAAAAATGAAAAATGAAAACACATTTGCACCCGTAAAGATCGGATACTCAGAATCGGGAGCTACAAGCAAAATCTACCAAATAAACAATCAGGCTAACAACCTAAATAAATTTCGACTACGTTTTGAGAATTTAGGGTTGCTGTGGAATATCAATACCCTAAACGATATGTTCTGCGGCGGCATAGAAAGCGAAAACACGATGGTGCGAAACATACAACAAGAAGTATCACGCATATCTATACCCGGCCTTAGAGATAAGATGCAAAAGGAACTTGACGAAACAGTTATGTTAGATTTCAAGCAATTGAGGATCGAAGTCAAAGAATCTAAGCCAGACTGTAATCCTATGTATCTGAAAATGGAAGGTGGCGCGGTTCGTCTTACTGATGAAGGTAAAAAAGCGATTGAAGACAGCTTCATTGTTTGGGCTTCCACTCTTGAAGAATTAAAAATCTGGGAAGAAGCAACTGATTTAGTGAAGCGTTTAGCGGAATTAGATGAAAAATTAAAGCCGTTCGGGATATATGCTATCGCCCGGAGTGACATAAACGAGCCGTCTGTTATACGAATGGGTTTCAGGAATGCAGATGTCGATGTTTTTACGATCAAAGAATGTAAACCAACAGGACTTTGGGCTGGTAGAAGATAAACAATAAAAAGCATCCGGGCAATTAAGTTTGTCCGGGTGCCTAAATAAAATAAAATTATGAACGAGATAAAATTCCATGAACCGGACTTCC
>NZ_JAQWCQ010000078.1 GCF_028705895.1 Massilibacteroides sp.
TCGGCTTTCAGCCGGAATTATTCGATGAATAGTAAGACTAAAGTGGAGCAAGAAGTTTGAGCTGATGACATTGGTCTCTAAAATGCCAGTTTGCAGTATAGACGTATCACGATGGATGATTACCATAGCAACCCGATATTTTGCCTGATCCGATGTTATGCAAATGTTGTGCAATTCGGAATAAAAAAAGTCTCAACCCGCTTTTGAAAGCTTGTTGAGACTTTTTAATGTTGTTCTACCAGGGCTCGAACCTGGAATTTCAGGACCAGAATCTGACGTGTTACCATTACACCATAGAACAATGTTGAACGTTCCCGTTATTCGGCTGCAAAGATATTGTTTTTTTCATTCTTGCAAAAAAAATGAGAGAAAAAGATTGCTTCAATATCTTTAAGAAAGCCATAAAGAAGTATATTCGCATTCGTCTATCTATGGATAAGTATAAATATATAAAGACGGGTGTTGGCATCCTTTGCATTTTATTTACGTTATGGGGTGCAATTTATCTATTAACTCCACGGGAATTATTCCGCGTGCCATATTCTACGCTTTTATATTCAGCTGATGGAGATTTATTAGGTGCTCGCATTGCTAAAGACGGACAATGGAGATTCCCTACGGCCGACTCAATACCTGATAAGTTTACTGCGGCATTAACGACTTATGAGGACAAGCGTTTTTTTTATCATCCTGGTATAGATCCTGTTGCTTTGGTAAGAGCCATGAAAAGCAATTTAAAATCCGGACATATTGTTAGCGGTGGTAGTACTTTGACCATGCAATTGGCCAGATTGGCTAAAGGAAACCAAGACAGAAACATCTATGAGAAAAGTATAGAGGCTCTGTGGGCTCTTTTTCTGGAAACAACGCATAGTAAAAAGGAGATTTTACGTCTATATGCCTCGCATGCTCCGTTCGGAGGCAATGTTGTTGGAATAGAAACAGCTTCCTGGCGATATTTTGGACGTAGTGCTTCGAATTTATCCTGGGCGGAAAGTGCGACACTGGCCGTACTTCCCAATTCTCCTGCTTTAATTCATCCGGGGAGAAATAGAAACGCATTGAAAATAAAGCGCGACAAATTACTCCTGCAAATGAAAACACGTTATATCATCAATCAGGAAGAATATGAACTTGGTTGCATGGAACCTCTGCCGGATGCTCCACTTCCCCTACCCGATGAAGCTCCACATTTGCTTGCCCGAATGAGTCAGGAAACAGGAAAAAGTCGTTTGCAAACTTCAGTTAAGCAGAAGTTACAACAACAGGTACAGCGGATTGTAGATAGTTATGCTCGTCAATATAGCAGTAATCACATTTATAATCTTGCTGCATTAGTGGCAGATGTGGAAACGGGAGAAACATTGGCTTATGCCGGGAATGTTAGTTTCAGGGAGGATGATAAAAGAGGAAATCAAGTGGATATCATTACTTCTCCACGTAGTACGGGAAGTATTCTTAAGCCATTTTTATATGCAGGAATGCTGCATGACGGTATGATATTACCTTCCACCTTGGTCTCTGATGTGCCGCTAAATATTAACGGTTTTACACCTCAGAATTACAACAAAACCTTTTATGGAGCTGTTCCTGCGCATCAGGCGATAGAACGTTCTCTTAACGTTCCGCTTGTTCGTATGCTATCGCAATACAATACGGGACGGTTTATGTCTTTATTAAAATCGTTGGGAATGACAACGCTTCGTTTTAGCGAAGAGCATTATGGGGCTTCATTAATATTAGGCGGTAGCGAAGGTACATTATGGGATATCTGTGGTATGTATGCTTCGTTGGCTCGCGTACAACGGCATTACCGTTCTTATAACGGACGGTATAATCCGGGAGATATTCATCCGCTACGTCTTGTATCGGACATTAAAAAAGAAAAACCGATCGTATCCATTACTGATGAACGGTTGACTGATAAACCTTTGCTTTCGGCTGCTTCGCTTTGGTTTATGACAGAAGCTATGTCTGCACTTAATCGTCCGGAAGAAGAAGCTGACTGGCAACAGTTTTCATCTATGAAACAAGTCGCATGGAAAACCGGTACAAGTTATGGTGGAAGAGATGCATGGGCTATTGGATTTACGCCTAAATATGTCGTTGGAGTCTGGGTAGGTAACGCCTCCGGCGAAGGTCGTCCGGGTCTAACCGGAGTAGGTAATGCCGCCCCGGTACTATTTGATATCTATTCCCTGCTTCCCTCTTCCGAATGGTTCGATATGCCTTATGATGAAATGGAAGAGACATTGATCTGTCGAAGTAGCGGGCATAAAGCTTCTCAGTTATGTGAACCGGTGGATACCTGTTATATCCCGATCAGTGGAAATAAAACGATCGTATGTCCATATCATCAGCAAATACACTTGTCGGCCGATGAACGATTTCGCGTAAACAGTTCATGTGAGAGTGTAGATAAGATGATCACCCGTTCCTGGTTTGTTCTTCCTCCTGCTCAGGAATATTATTACCGTAATTACCATATTGATTACCGTCCGCTTCCTCCATTCAGGTCAGATTGTGATGGCATGCAAAGCCGGCAGATTGAATTAATTTATCCGGAACACAATGCCGTACTCTATCTGCCTATAGGTTTTTCGGGAGAACAGGAAAGTTTCATATTTAAAGCAGCTCATGGACGTAATGATGCTGTCTTATACTGGCATTTAGACGACCAATTTCTCGGTGAAACAAGAGAGCAGCATCAAATCAGTTGTCGCCCTGTACCCGGCAAACATCTTCTTACGCTAATTGATTCATGGGGTAATCAACGAAAAATCAGTTTCGAGGTAAAAGGAAAATGACCAATTACACTATATTAATTTTTTAGCTAACCATTTACGTACGGGTTCGTCGTATAGCTTCAGATAAATATAAGCAAGAACTATCGCACACACAAAAATGACAACCGCAACAGGCCAAGATTGCGAGAGCGTTAGTTTGTTATTATTTACAACAGCAAAATAAATATAGACAAGTGGATAATGGGTTATATAAAGCGGATAAGAGATGTCGCCAATAAATTTACAGATTGCTTTGCCTTTTTCCCCTTTAATCGTCCCTCCTGCTCCTGCTAACACGATGAGCGGAAAAATAAACAGAATAACCGAAGCTTCATACAATCCGTTCTGCCAGATCAATTCATGATTTCCAATTCGGGGAACACTTAAAACAAATACGATAGCCATCGTACAAAACAAAAAAGCATTATTAATACGAATCTTTTTCCCGATTCTCGCCAAAATCAATCCCATTAAGAAAGGATAAGCAAGACGGGTGAAACCAACGGAAAGTCCATCTAATGTGAAGGCCCATCCCCCTATCATATCTCCATGCGAAACGCCGAGATTGATTAAAAAACCGGCGGCAATTAGTGCCAGTACGCAAAGTATCTTTGTAGATAGTTTGCGTAAGATTAATCCATATAATATATTGGCAATATACTCAAAGAAGAGACTCCATTCAGGACCATTAAGCGGATGCATTTCATTCCATCCGCGTATATCCATAGAAGGAGGAACGGGTAAAACGGTAAATCCGATAACCATTAATAGAATCACACTCGCAACCGTTACCATATGATAATTGGGGAATACACCCGATTGTTGAAAAGTAATACCGATAGCTCCAATAACGGAACCAAGAACAATCATTGGCTGTAAACGAACAATTCTCCTTAGAACAAAGTCTTTGAATTTAATTTTATTCCATCGGTCATCATAAGCATATCCGATCACAAAACCGGAAAGCATAAAAAAGAAATCAACAGCCAAATAACCATGATTAATAATTTGTCCGGCTTTGCTCGAGGCGTGTGCTTCAAGAAGATGAAAGAGCAAAACCAAAATAGCCGCAACACCTCTCAATCCATCTAAAATAAGATAGTGAGGTTTTGTTTTTATAACTTTTTCCATTACAATATAATTATGTTTTTACCGATGGAGGACAAAAGTAATATCTAAATAAAATATTCTTGTATTTATTAAGCAATAATTATCAAAGGAGAAGAAAAATTCAGTCTTTAAATACTCCTGAAAATATAAGCCCCACAGCTTATAAATAGCATTTATAAGTCCTACAGCTTATAAATGGCCATTATAAGTTGTAGAGCTTATAATATCGGAATATAAGTTTTAAAACTTATATTTGCAGAAGAAAACGGATTATCATGAAAAGAGCAACCATATCAGCAGACATCATAGCGTCTTCTTCTTTGTCGGCGGAAGAACTCTATAACCTGACTCAATTTATACATGATCTCTTTGAGAAAATAAAAAAGTATCAGAAAGACAACGATAAAGAGGATATTAAAATGCGTTTGGTTGCCGGTGACCTGATAGAATGCCTGCTGTTGAATCCCAATGATGCATTGCGGATAGTCTTGACGCTTAAAGCAGGAATAAAGTCTTTTCCGATAGAAAATCCGGTTAACAATGATCCCGCAACTGAAAAATACAGAAAGTTGCTTGAGGTACACGGCATACGTGCAGCAATTGGTATTGGTGATATGGACATTGAACTTGCTGAAAAGAATATATTAAAAGGAGAAGCTATCAATATTTCCGGACGTCTTATCTCCGAACAGAAAACATCAAACAAGGAAAGAGTAACCATCAAAAACACTTTGTTTTTCGGATCCGGGAGTGAATATCAAAATAGTATTTTTCAACCGATACTATCACTTCTTGATACGATCTTTACCAAGATGACACGCAAACAGAGCGAGATAATACTATGGAAACTTATCGGATATTCAGAACAAGAGATTGCAGAAAACTTCGGTGTATCTCAATCATCCGTTAACCAGCACTCAAAGAATGCCGGATGGACATCGATCGAAGAATCACTTCATCTGTTTTCTACATTCGATTTTCAGAACACCTAAACCCCAAAGAAAATATTTACGTAGTAAGCCAATAAAAAAAATTATGGAAAAAATATTACTGAGTCAGTTTATTGCACACATCATGGCTGACTATTTTGCACAATCCGAATGTATTAGCAGAATGAAACAAGAGAAAGCTCTTAGTTCATGGCATCTTTATATCCATGTTTTAATTGTATTTGTCTTTTCCCTTCTGTTAACTCCTGTATGCAGTTTTATAGGATATGCAGTAGTAATTGCTCTGACTCACTTTATGATAGACGTTTTAAAGTCTTCCTTAGAACGTTGGCTTAAAAAGAAAAAAGGATTCAATGATAGATTTTATGTGAATCATTATTTATTCTTTACCGATCAATTATTGCATTTAATCGTATTATATGGAGTGGTTAGCTTCTTTTGGACAAGAAACCAAGTATTCCCCTCCTATCTGGAACTTTTCAGCGTGAATCAGTTATTGATTTTTACAGGATTCCTTTTATGTATGAAACCGGCTAATGTGGTTATTAGGATTTGCTTAGCTTCATTGAATTTATATGCTTCAAACGAAAAAGAAAGTGGAAATGATCTTGAGAAGGCCGGTCGTTGGATCGGAACCATCGAACGTATATTGACATTAGTCTTGGTTATGTTGCAACAATATGCTGCAATAGGTTTTATAATAGCTGCTAAATCGATATTAAGGTATAATGACAGCAAGACCGGAAAAGCAGAGTACGTATTAATCGGAACACTGCTAAGCTTCGGTATTGCTGTCTGTATAGGGATCGGAATAAAACAAGGTATCTTTGAGTCCTTTTTAGAGCCTGTTTAAATTTTTATTCGTGGCTTATTTTGTTTTATTTTTTGTTTAGTTGTATATCCGCATGAATGAGCATAGCGGGCTATGTGATTGAATGCGGAGATGCAGATAAGCAAAAAAGAAGACGAAAGAAGACCGAAACAAGCCCTCAAGAAATATCCTATAAAAAATTAAACAGGCTCTTAATGTTTATTCAATTCTAAGGTATAAATTCCTGCTTCAAATTGTCCGGCATACAAAAAAGGTTCACCTTTTACTTTAGATATCCTACTTCGCGTGCCATTTTTCGTAAAAGAATACTTTTGCTCAGGTATGGGTAAGTAAACGTTAGCTTTCATATTGGCAGGAATTACAAGATGCAGGATATACTGACCGGCATTATTCTCTATTTCCATCTTTACCTCTCCACGAATAGTCGGAATAACAGCTTTAGCCCATTCTAATGAACCGATTTGGGGTTTGACAGAGATTGTTTCGAATCCGGCGGTCAACGGCTCCACTCCCATCAATTTACGAGGGATAATGTTAGCCGGAACTGCTCCCCAGGCATGGTTCCAGTCCTGATTCGGTTTGTATATATTATCCCAAGCTTCCAATGAAATGGTCGAACCTACACGGATCATATTATACCAACTACGATCGTCAGTCTTTGTCAACATCTTCAGCGCATAATCGGCATCTCCTGCTTCATATAACGCATCCATAAGAAATTGCGCACCATAAACACTGCAAGCCATTCCACGGGAGCGAATAAACTCCAACACGTTATCTTTATTTTTATCGGGAACAAGTCCGAATGCTAATGGAAACATATTGGCGTGCAATGAAGCATGATCTGTTGCTTCACCATCTACATAATATCCTTTCTTTGTATTTAAAAAGGTTTTATTAAAAATCACTTTAACTCGTTCACTTTCTTTCTGAAAGAAATCTGCATCTTCACGCTGATCTGTCAGACGTGCAATTACAGCCATCCGTTTTAACGCTTCATAATGAAAAGCGTTGACAACAGTATTGTAATTTGTAAACACATAGCCATCAGCTTCCCCTCCTTCTTGTTTATTTAATCCAAGAATACCCGTATGCGGCCAATCTACGATGTCACGTATCTCTCCTTTAAAACGGATAGATGACTGAAATGTCTGATCTTGCAAACCGGTTTTCGTACTGATCAATCCGTTATCTCCTTTTAATGCCGTCAAAGTACGCGCTTTTAAAACTGCATAATTCGTTTTCAGGGAGCGGAGATCACCTGTATATAAATAATCCTGCCAGGCAATTAACACTGCTTGCAAAATCCATTCCGTAGGCCATGTGGGGTGTTCTAACAAATATTCGTACGAACGTCTTGCCATTGTATATTCCCGATCTACACCATAATGACATAGCTGGTTGATTAATGCATCCGCTTCATAAGGAATACGTTCCCGATCACCATCGACATAGATACCCAGAAAAGACGTAGCCTTAATAGAGTATTTACATAAATCCCATATCTGATTCAAGATATCATTACTGCATGAAAAAGACGAAGCTGTTTCATCAAACGGATAATGCACGCTTTCTCTCATAACCGATACGTTATCCAACAATTCCTGCCGACCTTCCACCTCGCAATAGCGGAAAGGCAAAACCTCACCAATATAAGGCGGGATCAACACGGCCGCCGCTCCTGTATTTCGTTTATCCTTAGCAATATTTATCCGGTAAGAATGTGTTCCTTTAGACAAAGCAACAGCATAACATTGATAACGAATAGTTCCACCGGGCTTACGATTAATCCGATCCTGTTCTGCACGTTCGCCAAGATGAACAAACAAAGAATCCTTGTCTTTATCCGTACTTACCGTCAAAACAAGTTGTCCAAAGGCTGCTTTATTGAAATCAAAAAAACGAACTCCTTCAGCAACCTCTTTAGAACGAGATACTTGCTCAATTGTTTTAACTAATGGATAACCGGCAGCCTTATACTCTTTCAGCTTAGTTGCTGTTTTAAACACTTTAATATCCGACCAGTCACTTTCACCACCCAAGTTAGTTATCACCTTCACCTGCCAGGCATACATCTGTCCGGGTAATAACGCTTTGCCATCATACACAATTCCTGTAGAACTATCCGAATTCACTAATCCACTATCCCAATAAGATTGTCCAGACTTTATTGCAGACTCATATGACTCAAAGACCCTTATCTGATACCCCATTTGTTTAGTTCCTTCCCCATTAAACGGAACAATCCAACTGAAAGACGGTTTTGATGAAGCAATCTCTGCATATTGTATCAGATTAGACGTCTCATCAATTCGATAAAGAGGTAAATTAGACAAATACCCATTTTCATACACAACATCCGTATGCTCAAGTAAATCGGTCAGCAGACCGGTTGGTTTGTTGTTCGAGGCTTGGCTACAAATAATAAAAGAAAAAAACAGGATTAAAGTAAGAGTCGGTTTATTCATTTTTCAATAATATGATTGTTTAAGCTACAAATATAAAAATCAAACAGAATACAACCCGCAATTCTTGTTAGAAGATAAAAAAGATGTTTATAAAACTTCGTTTATTAAACATTCGAGATGTATAAAGCGTTATTTACGCGTAGTACTAACATAACTTTTAATAGAAATATAGATATGGGATTATTAGAATCATCCAAGTGGCGTTATGCCACTAAAAAATTTGACCCTTCAAAGAAAGTTTCTCAGGAAAATGTAGATAAAATAATTGAAGCAGTAAATCTTGCCCCTACTTCTTCCGGATTACAACCTTTTCAACTGTTGGTTATCACAGATCAGAAATTAAAAGAACAGATTGTTCCGATAGCTGCGGGGCAGCAACAGGTTGCTGATGGGTCACATTTATTAGTTTTTGCTGCATGGGATAATTATACAGCTGAACGTATTGAAAATGCGTATAAATTAATTACAGAAGTAAGAGGTCAAGCTCCTGATACATATAAATCATATACAGACAGACTAAAAGCGGCTTATCTGAATCGTCCTGCTGAAGAGAATTTCGCCCATACTGCACGTCAGGCTTATATTGCTTTTGCATATGCTATTGCTATGGCTGCTGAGCTGAAAGTGGATACAACCCCTATGGAAGGGTTTAGCAATGAGGAATTGGATAAATTACTAAATCTGCAAGCTAAAGGACTAAAAAGCGTTCTTTTGTTACCATTAGGCTATCACGCAGAAGATGATTGGCTTTTACATCTTAAAAAAGCCAGACGTCCGCTTTCTGATCTTGTGATTAATTTGTAAAAACAAGAAGTCTTTTTTAATAAAACGGTTTCAATTCTTGGTTCATTGGTGAACTAAGAAATTGGAACCGTTTTTCTGTATATGGATCTTTATATTATATATTTCCCTAAAATAGTGTACAAATGACAATTATTATTATTTTTGTATTCCACTATTGAGTAATCTTAAATTGTAAATATCATGAAAGTAAAAAAGACGTTAGCTTTATTCTTAGTTGCCACAGGCCTCTCCTTTCAGATGAACGCACAGGAGAACAAATTGATTCTTAATGTTGATCAAGGTGAACATGTTATTAGTAAACACATCTACGGACATTTTTCCGAACACTTGGGACATTGTATTTATGGAGGTTTCTGGGTTGGAGAAGATTCTCCTATTCCTAATACTCGCGGTATTCGGAATGATGTCGTGAAGGCTCTGAAAGACATCAGTATTCCTAACCTCAGATGGCCAGGAGGTTGTTTTGCGGATGAGTATCACTGGATGGATGGAATAGGCCCTCGCAGTGAACGCCCTAAGATGGTAAATACGCATTGGGGAGGTGTTGTTGAAGACAATAGTTTCGGCACGCATGAATTCCTTGATCTTTGTGAACAGCTTGGATGCGAACCCTATATCTGCGGTAATGTGGGTAGCGGTACAGTAGAAGAGATGTCTAAGTGGGTAGAATATATCACTTTTGATGGAGAAAGTCCAATGGCCAACTTACGTAAAAAGAACGGAAGAGAGAAACCCTGGAAGGTTAAGTTTTGGGGCGTTGGTAATGAAAACTGGGGTTGTGGTGGAAATATGAACGCCGATTTTTATGCGGATCAATATTTGAGGTATGCAACATACTGTCGTAATTACGGAGATAATAATCTGTACAAAATCTCAGGAGGTCCCAGTGTAGATGACTATAATTGGACAGAAACATTAATGAAGAAGGTAGGAGGACGTATGAATGGCGTTTCTCTTCATTATTATACCGTTCCAAACACTTGGAATGAAAAAGGTTCAGCTACTCAATTTGATGATAAAGAATACTTTGCAACCATACAAAAGGCATTTCATATGGAAGAACTTGTTTCCAAGCATTCTACCATTATGGATAAATATGATCCTCAAAAAAGAATAGCACTTATTCCGGATGAATGGGGTACATGGTATGATGTTGAACCAGGAACAAATCCCGGATTCTTATATCAACAAAACACGATGAGAGATGCACTTGTAGCGGGTGTTACATTAAATATCTTCAACAATCATTGTGATCGTGTTAAGATGTCTAATATAGCACAAGCAATCAATGTTCTTCAGGCTGTAATTCTGACAAAAGATGATAAAATAGTGCTAACACCTACTTATTGGGTTTATTATCTTTATAAAGTACATCAGGAAGCAACCATGATTCCATTTAAACTAAATAGTAATAAATACAATTATCAGGGATTAGATGTTGATGCTGTAAGTGCTTCAGCTTCTTTGGATTCTAATGGGAAAGTACACGTTACTCTTGTTAATGTTGATCCGACTAAAGAACAATCGATTGATGGAATGCTGAACGGAGTAAATTTCAAGAAGATTTCAGGTAAAATATTAAGTTCTGCAAAAATAAACGACCACAACACTTTTGATAATCCGAATACTGTTACAGTCAAGGACTTTAACAATGCTAAGTTAACAAATGGAAAACTGGCAGTTAAGTTACCTGCAAGTTCTGTTGTAATGCTCGAAATAGAATAATTTAAAACAAAATCCTTATAATCCTTAAGTGGATTTACATATTTTCCCATATGCATTCCCGATAAATCGCTGTTTTTGTATAACTTTGCTGATGAATCAGGATTTTGCATATGGGTATTAAGAAGAAAATAGTATATATCTGTTGTGTTTTTGCCGGAATGATTTTACTGGCGCACAGCTTTATTCCCCATATTCATCACGATGGTGCTATTTGCTTTTTAAAGATTCACGCATGTGCTTCACCCATTGACGGAAACGACGAAGCACACGATCATGGTCCTTTGGAAGATTGTAAACTAAGTGATCTTCAAATTCGCCCCGAATCCAATGAAGGAATTACTCCCGACCTTTCCGATCAATTCCTTTTAAATTATCATTTGATATTTGTTCAGTTAGAACAAGTTCTGTTACAAACAGAAATAACTCAGGAACGACAGCATAAACCCTATCTGCTGTTATACACTTCAGTTCTTGCAGACTCTATCCATAGTCTGCGGGCTCCCCCCATGTCTTTTCATTCCTGATAACAACGTTGTTATTAGTTGATTC
>NZ_JAQWCQ010000002.1 GCF_028705895.1 Massilibacteroides sp.
GAGCTATACTAAACAAGAAAGGTTGCAGTGATGCAATCTTTTTTGCTTTTTTGATAATATTTTCTATCAACTGGTTTTGACGCTTTAAAAATGTCAATAATGTTATTTTTGTATAGTTATATATTATTCTTCACTTTTAATATTAATATATCCTTTTAGTGCTTCTACGTATTTTTCAAAGGCATTTATTCCTTCAGGCGTAATATTACAGATTGTTTGGGGGCGTTTTCCTTTGAAGGTTTTGCGGACATTGATGTAACCTGCTTGTTGGAGCTTATCGATCTGAACACTTAGGTTGCCCGCCGTCGCATTTGTCTTTTCTCTGAGATAGACAAAGTCGGCTTCTTCTACAGAAATCAGAATTGACATTACTGCAAGCCGTAGTTCTGATAAAAATAATGGATCTAATTCTTTAAACATTGCTTCCTTTCGCTTTATAATTCAGATAATGTCCCGGTATGACCATCATAAATAAAAATATGGCAGCAAACACGGGTAATTGCATTTTCCAATCTAAGAAAGTCAATATGAGGGAGAGAGCCATTCCGATGATTCCCCAAATGGCCAAAGGACGAAAATTGACAATTAATCCGGTCAACGTGGTGCCGATTCCCATTATCAGAACAATGACGAAGAGGATGGGGAAGGTATAATACAATATGGATACCATCGATAGAATAAATCCGGAAGCTCCGATAACAATCCATACATAATTGATTATACGGTCTATGTACGTAGAAACCCGGGGTTTCTTGTTCAGCTTGTTTTTATAAATTATTGCACCAATTGTGCCGGTGATAGGAAGCAGAAACCAACAAAACTGGTATCTGAAATCATTTGTGTAAAGTACTAAAATCCAAACAAGCATTGTGACGAGAACCGTAGCATAGCCCCAAATGAGGAACATTGTTCCACTGCCTTCTTCCATTTTTTGTTGGGTATTACGAATCATTTTCGCAATAAGTTCTAAACTTTCTTTCTCGTTTAGTTTTCTGTCATTCATCTTTTCCATAAGTTTTATCGGATTTAAATGTAAATATAATTGTTTAGGTTTATATAATAAATTATTTTATCTCTGAAGAACGTTGCATCCTTGCTTTTTCTGCATTCGATTGACTCTCGATTACTCGTTTTTTTAGTATTTTACCTGAATTGAAGGTGTATTGTAACGAAATTTTTACGGCTCTTGAATTCCATGCTTCGACCCCTCTTGTCCTCGAAGTGTAGTCTTCCATATTGGCAAAATAGGCTGTTCTTTTATCGAAGATATTGTGTATGCCTATGGATAGGTTTATCCGGTCGCGGAATAATTTCTTTTTTAGTTGCGCATGAAATAGATGAAGAGGTTCTATCCCTGAGTTTGCTGAATACAAACGGCTTGTTCCGCTATAGGAAACTTCTAAGAAGAATGACGCCGGAAGAGTTAGGTTTGCTGTAGAGTTGATGAAATACAGATAATGGCTCATGGTTTTGTCCGTTTTAACCCCCTTTATATCTTGCTTAACTCCAACAAGGTTTGTATTCAGTGTAAGCCAATTTGTGAAACTTATCGGACTACTTATTGCTATAAAGTGATGATTTTCCATGTAATGATTTTCCGGAATAAAATATTTTACTTCTGGATTTTCGGAATCTGTTTTACTAACCTCACGTATCAGATCTTTGTGAAGATTTGTTCCTATTGTTAATGTGTGACGATACTTATAGACTGCAGTCAGACTTATCCTGTTTATATAAGTGGGGCGAAGCATCGGATTACCTATCATATACGAATAGTCAGAATATTGGATACGGTTGGAATTCAAATGCCAGAAGTTCGGTCGTTGTATATTTCTGGCATATTGTCCGATGAGCATGACGGTTTTCATAGAGTTGAATGAATATGTGAGATTGAGATTCGGAAACAAGTCAACGTAATCCTTGTTGAAACTGTCCTTTCCGGTCGCCTTAGTGTATTCTCCCCGTAAACCGGCAACTATATCTATATGACCTGCTTTAAAAGAAAATGTTCCATAGGCGGCACTGATATTTTCTATGTAGTCCAAAGAATAGTTGTATTTATCTATAGGTTGCCATTCCGAGTTTATCTCTCCTTCATAAAAGGTGCTATTTGTCATTTCATTTCGCGAATAACGTATTCCTGCATTATATTTAAATCCGTTTTTCAACCGTTTTTCCAACATTATATCTGTAGTATAAATACGATAGTCGGAAGTCGAACTATTACGGTAAACCGAATCTAATGTTCCATAAGACGTATTATATATAGAATGGTAATCGTTATTACCGGTGACTTTCTTATCTATAAAATCAGCTACCACTTTAAAAATAGAGCCGAGAGTGTCTATCCTATGATTGAAGTTCATCGTGAGCGATCCGTTCCGATCTTTTTCTATCTGCTGATAAACACTCGTGCTATGAACAGTCAGATTATCCGTTTTTCCTGTAGTCTCTGAATAAGAAGGATTGTTTACTTTTTTAGACCAGATTTCCAATTCAGCTCCGATACTATTTCTTTTGTCAATGTCGTATATTGCGCCAAAACGAGCAGTTGCCGATTTCGGTTTTTTGTTCATTGAAGAATACGAATCAAAGAACATATCCTCATTTTTCTTATAGATACGATGTTCATTCATCTTGTTTTTGTTCTTTGGTGATATTTCACCAATTATGGCTCCGCTTAATGCCCATCTTCCAGTTAACGCATTTATGGAAGCGGAAGGGCGGTAGTTTTGATAATATTTCCCTTGAGAAGACTGTAGATTAAGACTACCATTTATCCCGTTTCCCTGTCGTTTTCGCAATGTGATCTGTATGATTCCTCCTTTTGAGTCCGCACTATATTCCGCGCCGGCTTGTGGTATTACCTCTATTTTCGCAATATCAGAAGAACGATAATTGCGTAAATAACTGATGAGTTCGGTAGAAGAAAGTTTTAGTTCCCTGTCGTTAATGAATACCTTAGCGCCAGCCGTTCCATTAATAGAGATGCCTTTCTCATCGACCCATACACCAGGTGCAAGTTGCAACACCTCAGAAATGTCCTTATTCATGAACGAAGGTGAGTTGTCGCTTATCCTCATCACAAACCGATCCGATTCTCGTGTGATGGGGGAGGCAGTAACAACGACTTCCCCCGTATTGATCAACGCATCTTCCATCCTGAATAGTCCAAGATTACGTCCTTCTCTTGTAATCTCAATTTCCTTGTCCAATGGTTTGTATGTGATATTCTGTATTCTGATATGATATTTTCCCTCTTCAGTAGAGATCGAAAATACTCCCGCCGTATCGGTAATTGCTGTAGCTGCTTGTTCATCTGCCTTTAAAAGGACTACCGTTGCAAATTCTACAGGTTCATTCTGATTATTCACTACGTGGCCAAAATAGGTTTGCGAGAAGGAATATCCCGAAATACAGGATAGACAACCAATAAGTATAGATGTAATAAGTATTCTCATTCTTATTCAGCTTTAGACTCCATCATCTCTTTTACATTGATTAATTTAACGGTCAGTTTATTGTCCGTATCATTAATCTTGATGTTCTCTTTTTTGAAACAAGGTTCAATCGGAATATTTTGTTCGTCCATATCCAATTTATAGTTCCCGTTCAGGTCCTGAAATAAAGAGAGATCTACATTCCCTATCGGAATATTTTTGAGGAGACAAACAATTGTTCCCTTCTGAGTAATATTCTTCATGTCGTAAATGGGAGTTTCGGCTTTTTTACTGTCACTAACAGCAATCAAGATTGTCCCTTTTGCTTCCTTTATTCCCTTTACTTCGATTGTCAACTCAGCCGTTTGTCCGCAAACCGATTTTGTACTTAAAAAGGTCGCTAATAGCACGAATGTGGAGATTAATAAATTTTTCATTTCTTTTTTATTATGGTTTATATTGTAAACTTATTTATTGTTTTGCAAATATAAATAAGTTTATAACATAAACTATATTGTTTGATAAAATATTTAGTGAATTCCCGTTTTTTGTTCGTTTTGTGTCTTGTTTCAAGCCTTGAATTTTATTTTATGAGAATAAAAAACGCATCAAAAAGGATAGGTTTTATTTTGAGTTTGCTGAATTTGGTATAAAAATCAAAAGATGTTAACAGCGTATTAATGAGTGTGCTCTCCATCATATGTTAAAAAGAAAATCTGTTTCTTTGTTTTAACTAATAGCATGAAAACACGAATCAATGAATACACATAAACTAATAATTAATAAATCAGCCGTTGAAATATATCCTTCACATACGGATTACATCGGTATATTAAGCAAACGTATCTCTGATGAGGAGTTGAGAAAGATTTCTCCGATTCTGAAACGAAGCTTTGACTCGGGAGCCTTTGGCCCTAATGAAACACTACATAATATATCCGATATTATTTTTAATATGCTACTGTATATGTTTACTAAATCGAACTTCTTGTCAAGTGAATTTATTGCGGTGACATTGTTCCCTTGCGTTAAATACGGTAGTCTGAAAGTGGATGAAATAATTTCAGGGTTCGGAGAAGAGGTGATGGTTCTTGTTAACGGTTTTCTGAATGTCAGTAATCTTTATAATAAAGAAAACAACATGGCATCTGAAAATTATCTTAAACTTACCCTTACGTTTGCTGAAGATATTCGGGTTATCTATCTTAATCTTATATTCCGGTTGATATTAATGAGGCAGATTGATACTTACAAGATAAGTTTTCAGAAACGTATTGTTGATGAAACGGCAACCGTTTATATTGCCTTTGCTCATAAGCTTGGATTTAGTGAGCTTAAGAATGAGTTGGAAGATCTTTGTTTTAAATACAATCATCCCGATACCTATTATGATATATCCAAAAGACTGACCGATACTGAGGCTATGCGTGAACGGTATATAGAAGAATTTGCTTATCCTATACACCAAAAAATGAAGGAGTTGGGAATCAGCTATACGTTGAAGGGACGAAACAAATCTATCGCTTCGATTTATAAGAAAATGATAGATTCAAATATCTCCTTTGATCAAATATATGATCTGAAGGCGATACGGATAATTGCTGATGTTGATTCGGATAAAGAGAGGGATGTCTGTTGGAAGATTTATTCGATAGTCACTGAGATATATCAGCCCAATGAGAGTCGTATGAAAGACTGGATAACTAATCCGAAGCCAAACGGCTATGAGTCTCTGCATATAACCGTTATGGGATTGCAATCGCATTGGGTAGAAGTTCAGATCAGATCAAAACGTATGGACGAAATAGCCGAACAGGGTATGGCTTCGCATTGGAAGTATAAGGGAGTACGGGATCAGGAACAGTTTGATTCGTTGTTAGTTAAACTAAATGAGGCATTGCTGCACAAATCAAAAAGTAAAAAAGAATTATCTACAGCTTTATCGGTTGACTTGTTTAATGAAGAACTGTTTGTTTTCACAACGAAAGGTGAGCTTCATAAAATACCCTATGGGGCCAGCGTACTTGATTTTGCTTTTATGTTAAGTCCTCAAATAGGCTATAATTGTGTGTCGGGGATCGTGAATGGGAAAGTTGTTCCCATTCGCTATAAGCTAAATAATGGAGACCGTATTGATCTAATTACCTCGCCCGAGCAAACGCCCCAGAAAGAATGGATTAAGTTTGTCACAACCGATAATGCTATTAACCAGATCTGGAGAAAGTTAAAGAATGAGCTGACAGAAGATGTTCCAACTGAAGAACATTACGAAATATCACTTCGAATCACCGGACAAAATGCTCCGGAGAATATGTTGGATATAGTACGTTTAATCGATAATGCTGCTGATGTAAGCCTGGATCAAATAAATGTAAATACACAAAAGACCGTTCTCGTGGGGCATCTTATCCTATCATCAAATAGCATGATTGCACTTGAAGAGGTGATAAAGAAGCTGGCTGAATTGAAAAATATTGAAGAGGTAAAGAGAGTGTAGGCTATAGACTATTCTCTAATTTCTTTTTTCAGGATTAAAGTGTCTCCTATATCTTCAAGTTCATAGATATGTGCTCTTTCAGCTCCGGCGGGGGAGTTTGGACCGTGAAACGTGATATATAATTTCCCGTCAAAAGATTTAAATATCATTCCGTGTCCTCCATTTTTGTGAAACAATGGGGTTGCTTGTTGTTTCCAGGGACCTGCCACTTTGCCCGTAGCGGATTCTGCAATACCGATGGCGTATTCTCCATTCATGAAGCTTGACCAGATCATAAGTAGTTTGTTCGTTTTGCTTCGGTAAAGGAAACATCCGTCGGTAACATACGAAGTAGGTAGCGGAGCTTCATGTTTTGACCCGGTTGACCAGTCAGCCGCCGATGCACAGAACAATGTCATTGAATTTCCTACAGGAGCAGATAAATCTTTTGCTAATTCAACTAATTCCATTGTGCCGTCTGCAATCTGCACCCATTCATGACAATAGATCATATAAGGTGTGCCATCTTCTACCCAAAGTGTGCCGTCAAGTGCCATGCGATCCATTGGTGTGTGTGGCGTTAATCCAAAGGGTAAAAACGGACCTTCCGGAGAATCCGCGTGAAATATCTGAGTACCGCGGAACAAATAGTCCGCCCATCCCTCTTGTTTCTTTTTCCAGATGATCTTACTATTCAAAGTCGCAAATAAATAATATTTCCCATTATATTCATGTACTTCCGGAGCCCAGACATTTCCATTTATCCAGTTTGCTTCCGGAACAGTGAATACTCTCATCGGTCCTTCCCAGTTTTTCAGGTCTTTGCTTTTAAAAACTTCTACACCGCCAATCTCTGTTCCCTCTGAACTTTTTGCACTTGCCGAACGATATAAATAATATGTATTCGTTTTTTTATCTGCGAGAATACACGGATCCCGGATATAAATTTCAGATAAAGGAATGAGGTTGGAATGATTGTCTGAAGATTCACTTGCAAAAGCTTGTGAAATAGGCGGAAAAGAAAACAGACTGATCCATAGCAAAACTAAATGTAATGTTTTTGTCATAAAAAATAGAGTTTATGTTTTATTTGGAACGAAAGATACAAATAGTTTCAATTAAAATAAAACTGAAACTACAGATACGTATATGTGTTTTTACTCTTCTTTCTTTGTCAAATGAATAAATTATACGAATTTTGTTACATGACGAATCAACCTTTAGCTGAAAGATTACGCCCGAAAACGCTGGATGATTACATCGGACAAAAACACTTGGTCGGTGAAGGAGCCGTGTTGCGCAGGATGATTGACGCAGGACGGGTACCTTCTTTTATCCTTTGGGGGCCTCCCGGAGTGGGAAAAACTACTTTAGCTCAAATTATTGCGAATAAATTAGAGGCTCCGTTTTATACACTTAGTGCAATCAGTTCAGGCGTGAAGGATGTTCGTGAAGTTATTGAAAAAGCAAAAAGTAATCAATTTTTTAATACGACTTCACCATTGCTTTTTATTGATGAAATACATCGTTTCAGTAAATCACAGCAAGATTCGTTGCTGAATGCCGTGGAGACGGGAGTTTTTACTCTGATTGGAGCAACGACCGAGAATCCGTCTTTCGAAGTTATCCGACCGCTTCTGTCCCGTTGTCAGGTTTATGTTTTAAAACCACTTGATAAAGCGGATCTGTTGGGACTGCTTGACCATGCGATCAAACATGACATTTTATTAAAAGAAAGAGAGATCGTTCTGACAGAAACAGACGCCATTGTACGATATTCCGGTGGAGATGCCCGTAAGCTGTTAAATATTTTAGAATTACTTGTCTCTGCAGAAGATGGCAAACGTGTGGAAATAACGGATGCTAAAGTAGTGGAACGTTTACAGGAGAATCCGGCTGCTTATGATAAAGGAGGCGAGATACATTATGATATAATTTCTGCTTTCATCAAATCAATACGCGGAAGTGATCCGGATGCTGCGATTTACTGGCTGGCCAGAATGGTTGCCGGTGGAGAAGATCCTGAATTTATAGCCCGTCGTTTGGTTATCTCAGCAGCCGAAGATGTAGGATTAGCTAACCCGAATGCCTTGCTTTTAGCGAATGCCTGTTTTGATACCTTAAGAAAGATCGGTTGGCCGGAGGGGCGTATTGTTCTTGCGGAAACAACTGTATATCTGGCATGCAGTCCCAAAAGTAATTCGGCTTATCTTGCTATTGATAAGGCTATTGATTTTGTAAATAAGACAGGAAATCTGCCCGTTCCTCTTCATTTGAGAAATGCTCCGACAAAGCTAATGGCGGAACTTAATTATGGTAATGATTATAAATATGCCCATGATTTTCCTAACCATTTTGTGAAACAAGATTATCTTCCTCGTGAAATATTGGATGAACGGTTCTGGTTAGGACAAGATAGTCCGGCTGAAAAGAAACTATCTGAATATATGAAAGCGTTATGGGGAGAACGTTATTAGTGTTAAAATGCCGCCTTTGTTTGTATTTTAATAACTAAATGATGGTTGCTTTAGGAAAAAAGCGTACATTAGCCGCCTGTTTTTGAGAATTTGTCCGGTTTGCGGATAACATATAACACTTTTATAAAATTAAATTCATAAATAAGTATGAAGAAGCACAATTTTTATGCGGGTCCTTCTATCCTAAGCGAGTATACAATAAAGAATACCGCTGCAGCAGTAGAGAATTTTGCTGGTACAGGGCTATCCTTACTCGAAGTTTCGCATAGAAGTAAAGAATTCGTGGCTGTAAGTGACGAGGCACGCGCCTTAGTTAAAGAACTTTTAGATGTTCCGGCTGGATACGAAGTGGTTTTTCTCGGAGGGGGCGCAAGCATGCAATTTTGTATGGTTCCTTTCAATCTATTAAACAAAAAAGCTTCTTATCTTGACACGGGGACATGGGCTTCTAATGCCATTAAAGAAGCAAAGTATTTCGGTGAAGTAGATGTTGTTGCCTCGTCGAAAGATGCAAACTATACATATATTCCAAAAGGCTATTCAGTCCCGGAAGATTCGGACTATTTCCATTTTACGTCAAACAATACCATTTTCGGAACAGAAATGAGATATGATCCGGATGTAAAAGTTCCTTTGGTGTCTGACATGTCTTCCGACATTTTTTCACGTCCGATCGATGTTTCTAAATACGCGGTGATTTATGCCGGCGCACAAAAAAATCTTGGTCCGGCGGGTGTTGCATTGGTTATTGTTCGTCAGGATGCTTTGGGGCATGTGGATCGTCCTATTCCAACGATGCTGAATTATAACACGCATATTGCTAAAGAGTCAATGTTCAATACTCCTCCCGTTCTTCCTATTTATTCCAGTCTCCAGACTTTGAAGATGTATAAGGAATTGGGAGGAATTAAAGTTTTGGAGCAAAGAAATCTTGACAAGGCGGCAATTTTATATGATGAAATTGATCGGAATAAGTTATTCAAGGGTACTGCTGCCGTAGAAGATCGTTCTATTATGAATGTTTGTTTTGTAATGAATGACGAGTATAAAGAATTAGAAGCTGATTTTAATACTTTTGCTTCAGCAGCCGGAATGGTTGGGATTAAAGGACATCGTTCTGTTGGAGGATTCCGTGCTTCAATTTATAACGCCATGCCAAAGAGCAGTGTAGAAGCATTGATTCAGGTGATGAAAGACTTTGAAAACAAACATTGATTATGGGAAAAATACTAATTGCTACAGACAAACCTTTTGCGGCAGTAGCCGTTGCAGGCATACGTGAAATAGTAGAAAATGCAGGCTTTGAATTAGCTCTGCTTGAAAAATATACAGATAAATCTCAGTTGTTGGATGCCGTTAAAGATGCGGAGGCTATCATTATCCGTAGCGATATCATAGACAAAGAGGTTTTTAATGCAGCAAAACAATTAAAAATTGTAGTCCGTGCTGGTGCAGGCTATGACAATGTTGATCTTGTAGCGGCGACTTCTCACAATGTGTGTGTGATGAATACACCGGGACAGAATGCTAATGCCGTAGCTGAATTGGTTTTTGGTATGTTGGTTTACGGTATTCGTGGCTTCTACAACGGTCTGCCGGGAACTGAACTTAAAGATAAGAAACTGGGAATACTTGCTTATGGTCACGTAGGCCGTAATGTGGCACGTATTGGTAAGGGTTTCGGTTTGAAACAATATGCATTTGATGCGTATGCTTCTACGGTTACCATTGAAAACGATGGTGTGAAAGCGCTAAGTTCGACAGAGGAATTATTCAAAACCTGTCAGATTGTATCCTTGCATATCCCTGCAACGCCGGAAACCAAGAAATCGATTAACTACGATTTTATGAGTTCTATGCCGAAAGGAGCTGTTATTGTGAACACCGCTCGTAAGGAAGTAATAGATGAAGAAGGCTTAGCAAAAATGTTTGCAGAGCGTCCGGATTTTAAATATCTAACGGATATCCAACCGGCTAATCACGCTGAACTTCTGGCAACTTATCCCGACCGGTATTTTGCCACACCCAAAAAGATGGGAGCACAGACGGCAGAAGCAAATATAAACGCTGGTCTGGCTGCCGCAAACCAGATTGTGGATTTCCTGAAGAATGGAAACGAGCAATTCAGAGTGAATAAATAACTATTGTCAAACAAAATAACGTGTAATGGCGGTAATAAAACCATTTAAAGGGATTAGACCACCTGTGGATTTAGTTGAGCAGGTGGCTTCTCGTCCATACGATGTGCTAAACTCAGAAGAAGCGCGCGAAGAAGCAAAGGGAAATGAAAAATCCTTGTATAGAATTATTAAGCCGGAGATTGATTTTCCGACAGGTACGGATGAACATGATCCCGCTGTGTATGAAAAGGCCGTAGAAAACTTTAAGTTATTTCAGAAAAAAGGCTGGTTAGTTCAGGATCAGAAAGAGATGTATTATGTTTATGCTCAAACAATGAACGGCCATACGCAATACGGATTAGTTGTTTGTGCTTCCGTTGAAGATTATCTCAATGGAAATATAAAGAAACATGAACTGACAAGGCGCGATAAAGAAGAAGACCGAATGAAACATGTTCGCATTAATAATGCTAATATCGAACCGGTATTCTTTGCTTATCCGGACAATACGGAGTTGGATGGTATTGTCAAAAAATATACAGACAAAGCCCCTGAGTACGACTTTGTTGCTCCTTTAGATGGTTTCGGTCATACGTTCTGGCTTATTAATGAGGATAACGATATCAAACGTATTACAGAATTATTCGCTGCGATTCCTTCATTGTATATTGCAGACGGTCATCATCGTTCGGCGGCAGCAGCATTGGTCGGTGCAGAAAAAGCAAAACAGAACCCGAATCATCGTGGTGATGAAGAGTATAATTACTTTATGGCTGTTTGTTTCCCTGCCAGTCAGCTGACTATCATCGATTATAACCGCGTAGTGAAGGATCTGAACGGATTGTCTGATGCTGAATTCCTGTCTAAACTTTCTGCTGATTTTATTGTAGAAGAGAAAGGTGTAGAAATCTACAAACCGGCAGCACTGCATAATTTCTCACTTTACTTATCCGGTAAATGGTATTCGTTGACAGCAAAACCCGGTACATACAATGATAATGATCCGATCGGTGTGTTAGACGTAACGATCTCTTCAAATCTTATATTGGATGAAATACTTGGAATAAAAGATTTGCGTTCGGATAAACGGATTGATTTTGTAGGAGGAATTCGAGGACTCGGAGAGCTAAAACGTCGTGTAGATAACGGAGAAATGAAAGTCGCTTTGGCGCTCTATCCGGTTTCCATGAAGCAACTGATCGACATTGCAGATACCGGCAATATAATGCCTCCGAAAACCACCTGGTTTGAACCCAAATTAAGGTCAGGCTTGGTTATTCATAGTTTGGAATAGATCTATTTTACATAAAAGAGGGCAGGCAAACAACCTGCCCTTTTCATTAAACACAAATAATAATGGCGGAGATTAAAAATATCGTATTTGATTTAGGCGGTGTGATCATTGATTTGGATAGAGAATGTTCTGTAAGGCGTTTTAGGGAGTTGGGGGTTGATAATGTCGAGGAAATGCTTGACCCTTACGAACAGAGAGGCCTTTTCTTAGGTTTTGAAAACGGATCCGTAAGTCTGGAAGAGTTTCGGTCGCAATTAAGCGAAATGATTGGTAAGGACTTGACCGCAGAAGATGTTGCTTATGGCTGGATGGGATTTATACAGGCTGTTCCGCAATATAAACTGGATTACATTTTGGACTTGAAAAAGAAGTATAAAGTTTATATTCTTAGCAACACGAATCCTGTGGTATACGAGTGGGCAAAAACGTCTCGCTTCTCAGAGTCGGGACTTCCTGTTACGGCTTATTGCGAGAAGTTTTATGCTTCGTTTGAGATGAAAGTAACGAAACCTAATCCTCGTATTTTTGAATTAATGATAAAGGATTCCGGAATGATTCCTTCGGAGACGTTATTTATAGATGATGGTAAATTGAATGTTGAACAAGGAGAGCAACTTGGATTTGTTACTTATCAACCTGAAAACAAAGAAGACTGGCGGGAATCGGTTAATCGTATCTTAAAAGGTGAGGCTTAAACAAGCGTCACCTTTATTTCTTTTTCACGAAGTTGTTCAATCATGCGGGACGGTGCGTTTTTATCCGTTATGATGTGATGCACCTTATCTATGTCGCATATTTTACAAAACCCTCTTTTCCCGAATTTGGATGAATCCGTTAGAACTATGATTTCTTGTGAAGCATCGATCATTTGTTGATTAATGCGTGCCTCACTCATATTGCTGGTCGTCAGTCCGTAATCCAAATCGATGCCATCAACCCCCAAAAATAATTTATTGCATGATAAACTCTCTAAAATATTATCGGCATAATGCCCGATAATTGAGACTGAGTTCTTACGCATAATTCCTCCTAACTGAATTACTTCTATGTTCGGATTATAGCATAGCGTTAACGATACTTTTACGGATGATGTAATGACTGTAATCGGAAATTCAATTGTGCTGAGAGCATCAGCCAAAGCCAATAAGGTAGTTCCCGATGCAATAATTATTTTGTCATTCTCTTCAACAAACTGTCCGGCGACGCAGGCAATACCCGATTTTTCTTCCTGGTTCATCTTTTCCTTAACATCGATATGCCGGTCGTTAATTATAGAACTCATGCTGCTGGCACTTCCGTGATTTCGATAAAGCATCTTTCTTCCTTCAAGGTGTTTCAGATCCTTTCGTATCGTAACTTCCGAAACGTGCAAGGCTTCGCTTAGTTCCAGAACCTTTACGTGTCCCTTGAGCTGGATTTGTTCTAATATATATTGATGTCTTTCTGCAATACTACGCATGATTATATTCTTGGTGTTACGTGACGCAAAGATATGTGATTCGTTCGGAATATATAACTAAAAGAGTGAAATGTTTTGACAGAGCTTTTTCTTTCAGTTTTTTTTGTTTTGAATAGTTTCGAATTCTTTCATATTCGGTATTTATTCTTTCGTTATTGTTTTGATATTTCGAAAACATATTTATCTTTGTGAATATAAATATACATGCTGTACTAAATAGTAAGACTAAACACGTAATATAAATGAAAAGAGAAAATCACATCAGGAAGATCTCGGACAGTACGACCATGTGGGATATGGTGGTAGTAGGAGGTGGAGCAACAGGTATAGGTATTGCACTTGACGCTGCTTCGCGCGGTTATAAAGTTGCTTTGCTTGAACAATCAGACTTTACGAAAGCAACATCGAGCCGGAGCACTAAACTTGTGCATGGCGGCGTGCGTTATCTGGCGCAGGGGGATGTCGGGCTTGTTGTAGAAGCTTTAAGTGAGAGGGGGCTTATGCGAAAGAACGCTCCGCACTTGGTGAAAGATCAGCGTTTTATTATCGGTTCTTACCGTTGGTGGGAGAAAGCGTTCTATACAATCGGACTGACTATGTATGATGTGTTGGCCGGGCGACGTAGTTTCGGACGTTCATTGCCGATGCGTAAGAAGGATGTTATTCGTGAAATACCCGGTATCTCTCAAAAGGGGTTGCGCGGAGGAGTTGTTTACCACGACGGACAGTTTGATGATTCTCGTATGGGGATAAATTTGCTGCAGACTGCGGTTGAACAAGGTGCAACGGTTGTCAATTATGTTAAAGTAACAGCACTTACGAAAGATGCCAATGGCAATATATCCGGCGTGATGGCTACGGATAAATTATCCGGACAATCATTCGGTTTAAAAACCCGGTCTGTGATTAATGCAACCGGTATATTTGTGGATGATCTGATGCAGATGGATGCACCGGAAAAAGAAAACATCGTACGCCCAAGCCAGGGAGTACACTTGGTCGTAGATAAATCCTTCTTGGGTGGTGATACTGCTATTATGATTCCCAAAACGAGTGATGGTCGCGTGATGTTCGGGGTGCCCTGGCACAATAAGGTTGTTTTAGGTACGACCGATACGCCTATGAATGAGTTTGTTTTGGAACCTAAGGCGTTGGAAGAAGAAGTTGATTTTATACTGAAAACTTCCGGCCAGTATTTGACTAAACAACCTAAACGAGAAGATGTATTATCGGTCTTTGCCGGTTTACGTCCATTGGCAGCGCCCAAGAAATCAGCGAATGGCGAAAAGACAAAAGAAATATCGCGTAGTCACAAGATTGTTGTTTCATCGAGTGGGTTAATAACCATTACGGGTGGAAAATGGACTACTTACAGAGATATGGCGGAAGATGCTGTAAATAGAGCTATTCTTGTTTGCGGACTACCCAAAGCGCCTTGTCGCACGAAAGAAATAAAAATTCATGGCTATAAAGAAAATGTAGATCGCTCTGATTTTTCCTATGTATATGGAAGCGACTATCCTAAAATAAAAGCAATCGAAACGGAAGTTGCTGGAAATGAAGAGAAGTTACATCCGGATTATGATTACACGGTGGCCGAAGTGATTTGGGGAATACGTGAAGAGATGGCGATGACGGTAGATGATATTTTGTCCCGCAGATTACGGGTAACTTTCTTAGATGCACGAGCTGCGATAGCGATGGCTCCTAAGGTTGCTGATATAATGATGAAAGAAATGGCGAAGACAGAAGAATGGTGTAACGAGCAGGTAAATGATTTTGTTTTGTTGGCAAAAAACTACCTCTTAGAATCTTAATGATTGTATCTAAAGTACAATCTGCCGAAATATTTATAATTTTGATTTTTAGTTAACCTGATATTGAAAAATACAATGGAAAAATACATTTTAGCCTTTGATGCGGGAACGACGAGTTCAAGAGCGATTGTCTTTGATCGAAAAGGTAAAATATGCTCAGTTGCTCAAAAAGAATTTACTCAGTATTTTCCGCAAAGCGGTTGGGTAGAGCATGACCCGCGTGAAATATGGTCTTCCCAGGCGGCTGTAGCAGCAGAAGCCATCACTAAAATAGGAATAAACGGTTTGAATATTGCCGGTATTGGTATTACTAATCAGCGGGAAACGACGATTGTTTGGGATAAAGAGACCGGTGAACCTGTGTATAATGCAATCGTATGGCAAGATAGACGAACATCCGAATATTGCGATAACCTGAAGAACGATGGTTTAATTCAGTTTATTAAAGACAAAACCGGACTGATCATTGATGCTTATTTTAGTGCTACCAAGATCAAGTGGATTTTAGATAATGTTGAAGGTGCTCGCGCAAAAGCTGAAGCGGGAAAATTGGCATTCGGAACAGTCGATACCTGGTTGGTCTGGCAGTTAACCCGAGGTGAAGTGCATATAACGGATGTATCGAATGCTTCACGTACGATGTTATACAATATTCATACGATGGAATGGGATGACGAGCTGTTGAAACTCTTCAATATTCCTAAAGCAATCTTACCTAAGGTTTGCGAATCAAGTGAGATATACGGACACACGAAGACTACTATTTTTGCTACCAAAGTGCCCATTTCGGGGATAGCCGGAGATCAGCAGGCTGCTCTTTTCGGGCAGATGTGTGTGGAGCCGGGTATGGTGAAAAATACCTATGGTACCGGTTGTTTTATATTAATGAATACGGGCGATAAGACGGTGACTTCCAAAAATAACCTGATAACAACCGTTGCCTGGAAACTGAACGGACAGGTGAATTATGCGTTGGAAGGTAGCATCTTTGTCGGAGGGGCTATTGTGCAATGGTTACGTGACGGGTTGAATATTATTCAATCGTCTGCAGAAGTAGAAAAATTAGCTCTTACAGTAAAAGACAATGGCGGAGTTTATTTTGTACCGGCATTGACCGGACTTGGTGCTCCTTATTGGGATCAATATGCAAGAGGTACAATTGTAGGTATTTCGCGGGGCACAACTGCGGGGCATATTGCCCGTGCAGCGTTGGAAGGTATTGCTTATCAAACCATGGATGTAATCAATGCGATGATTCTTGATGCCGGAGTAGGCTTGAAGGAACTTCGTGTAGATGGTGGTGCGGCAATGAATAATTTGTTAATGCAATTTCAGGCTGATGTGTTGGGGCAGACGGTTATTCGTCCGCAAACGACAGAAACAACAGCGTTAGGAGCTGCCTATCTGGCTGGTCTGGCTGTTGGATTCTGGGAAAGTCTTGATGAAATAAAAGCACAATGGCATGTTGATGTGAAGTTTGAACCGGATACAAAAATGGATATGCATCTGGCAAAAAAACAATGGAACGAGGCTGTGCATCGTTCACAATCCTGGATTAAATAACCCTAAATATTATTTTATCGCATGGGACAAGATTTATTATTCGAATTTATCGGCACGGCTATATTGATTTTGCTGGGAGATGGGGTCGTTGCTAATGTTATTCTGAAGGGAACAAAGGGGCATAACTCCGGCTGGATTGTTATATCCATTGCCTGGGGACTGGCTGTTTTTGTTGCAGCGTTTATCTCAGCTCCTTATTCAGGAGCACATCTGAATCCTGCTTTAACTGTGGGACTTGCGGCTGCCGGGCTGTTTCAAGGCAATGTGATTGGCTATATCGTTGCTCAGATACTCGGAGGGGTTTTGGGCGCCTGCTTGGTTTATCTGTTTTATAAACCACATTTTGATGTGGAAGAAGACAGTACTACGAAATTGGGTGTTTTCTGTACAATACCTGCTATCCGTAACTATACCTATAATTTTATAAGTGAAGTGATCGGAACGTTTCTACTTGTTTTTGGAATATTGTATGTGGCAGGGGCGGAAATATCCGGTCCTTATCCTGTGGCGCTGCTGATCGTGGCGATTGGTATGTCGTTAGGTGGAACTACCGGCTATGCTATCAACCCTGCTCGTGATCTCGGACCGCGTATAGCTCACGCTATACTTCCGATTAAAGGAAAGCGAGACAGCGACTGGGCTTATTCCTGGGTTCCTATATTAGGCCCTTTTACCGGAGCCTTATTGGCTTCCGGACTATTTTTGATTCTGAATTGATCTCATAAAAAATATCCTCAAAGCGTTTCTTAATTACTTTGAAGATATTTCTTTTATGAAAAAGAATAACAAAGGTTCTATTCTTTTATGACCTTTGTCCGTTGTTCATTCCGGTAACTCGGTATTGTTCTTAGTTCCTTGAGATATTCGATCATGCTCTCTGCTGTTGTCCTGAAAAGCGACTTTCCCGGATCTTTATGATCGAAGCGATAGGCAGCAGACATGTAGCTATTCATTGCAACCAAATAGGTCTTGTTCATATCCAATGGCTCTCCCGATTCAGTAAAGAATTCAATCTCTTTTATCGAACCATCCGGATTTAATGTATATACCGATTGGATACCAGAAGGACACATGGGCGATTTAACATCCGATTTGAATGCTGAAATGTGCAGAGATTTGAGTTCCTCTCCTGTGAGATTAAATAATGTAATTTCATTACCGAACGGATCCATTTTGTAAACATCCATTACTGTGACATTGCCTTTGTCTAAATAACCTATACGTATTCCGCCCGGATTAATTAACGCAATATCTGCATTTGTTTTAGAACGTAAGGCATCTACCATCAGATAGCCCACTTTATCAGGTGAAGAAAAATCGTCTTCGGCGACAGCGACGGTGACGTTTAATGATGGGTTGTCGTTGTATTTATCTACCATGCTACGTATGTCTGCACGTTCATTCCCTTTTTTGTTGATAGGGAGCAATTCCATGCTGCGTCCAATCACCTGTTTATCTTTTATTGTCAACTTGATGAGCGAGATATATCTTAATTTACTCCCGGATTGCGTAATTAATATATTATTGATGTATTTTTCGTCTTTAACCGTCGTGTGTGTATGTCCTCCGATGATGAGGTCAATTGATCCCTGAGGTGCTTGTTCTGCCAATTTAACATCCCCTTCGAAGCCTACGTGACTTAATAAGATCAACGCATCACAATTGTTCTTTTTTGCCAGATCATAATAATCAGGGCAGATATTTTCCGGACGCTGGAACTGTAATCCCTCCAAATGCATCGGGTGGGAGTCGGGGATGCCCCCGCTATTGATGGATAAGAGACTGAATATCGCTAATTTGACCCCGTTATCCATAGATATAATATGATAAGGCTTTATTTTTATTCCGCTTGCCTCGTAATTGCTGACGTTGGCACAGAGATAAGGAAAGTGAGATTGTTCAGTTAAAAAAGCAAATCCTTTTTGTCCCGCGTCAAACTCATGATTTCCCACCGCTGTCACGTCAAATTTCAGGGCATTCATAAGTTCTATCATGGGTAATCCCTTGGGACTATATTGATCATTTGCCGGATTGCCGGTCTGATTATCTCCCGCAGAAAAAAGTAACAGATCCGGATAGATAGCCCGTAAACTATCCACCATAAAGCCAAAACGAGGGAAATTATCTATATTGGCATGGATATCATTAACCGCAAGTATTTCTACTGTTTGATTTTCACTCTCTTTGGCAACTGTTTTTTTGCTTGTCTTACAACTGCCAAAGGCAATAGCCAGACCAATAAATAAAAGAATTTTACTTTTCATCCTCGTTTTCTTTAATAAATAACCTATCTCCCTCTGAAAGTCTGCCGTCCGCATCAAGACCATTACCGAATGCATCTTCCACGATTGGGAATTCTGACGTAGTTTTCTTTGTTTTTAAACTATAATACAGCCGTATAGCATCAGCAACCTTTGCTCCATTAAAAATTTCAATCTCTTTTTTGTTTACAATCACTTTCATCTTCAAATTGTATAATTATTTGGGACGGTAATAATACTAAAATTATGCTACTTATTTGTGTCATTGTAAACGAAATTTTGCGAATAGTATTACGCGAAAAATATAAAGGATATAATTGAAAAAATATCCTTTATATTCTTTTCTAAAATACATCATTGATTATCAGTTTATTACAAGAGTTGTTTTCGGGGATCAGTCCGAAACCCCGGTTGTTATTACACTTGGATTATGTCGTTTTTAATGGGATTACCTCGATAAGGTAAAACGAATCATGGACAGCAAATATAAAAAAGCAAAATAAAAAACAAAATAATAGCAAAATTTGTCATTTTCAGACAAATTGTCGTCGGCTTCAATAGCGTTGTTTTAACGCGCTTTATTAAACAAAATGACAATATATGTACCCGAAAAACAAACACTGAAAAACCGCACTTAAAACGTACGATACGGCATGCCCGTTTTTTTTGAATTATCAAAATTGAACAAAAAAAGGCAATGGATAAAATCTCCCTATTCTTTTTGGAAAAAGATTCTATTCTTTTTTTGAATATAAAGGATATTTTTCAGAAAATATCCTTTATATTTTCTGAAAAAAACGGGCTGTTTTAGTCTAAATACAATATTTATTGGTCTAAAACGATGCTATAAATCAAAAAACAAGGATGGACATTTTTTCACGCGTAAGTAAAAGGCTGGAAAAAGTAGCTATTTGTCAAAATAAAACACAAGAAACCAAAACTATTCGATTGATTTTAATGTGTTGTAAATCAAGAATATGAACGATATTGATTTTGTTGGAAGCCTCTGCTCAGCGTAGTCTCTAAACCAATGTCATAAACTTAAGCTATACAGTTTGGTTTTAAGGATGAAAGCCTGCTATAGATCAGGCCTTTTTGCGGATAGTATATAACAAAAAAAGCAACCGATAATCGATTGCTTTTCTTGATAGTTGCGGAGGCAAGACTCGAACTTACGACCTTTGGGTTATGAGCCCAACGAGCTACCACTGCTCCACTCCGCGATTTAGTTGCTGTCACCTCTGTGATTGCGAGTGCAAAGGTAAGGAATATTCTGAATGAAACAAATTAAATGCAAGTTTTTTTTAATCTTCTTGGAAGATACAATCTTTTTTGAGTACTTTGCGCACATATTCAATCAAATTGTGCAGTATAATGCCGATGACAGTTTCTAAGACACGAGATATGCTTGTTGATGTGGCCAGGCAATTATTTGCAAGGTCAGGAGTGGACAATACAACTATGAATGATATTGCACAAGCCTCGCGTAAAGGAAGACGAACCCTTTATACTTATTTTAAAAGCAAAAATGAAATATATCTGGCCGTTGTCGAATCCGAATTGGATAGACTACATAAGATGTTGCTTGAGGTAGCAGCAAAAGAATTGCCGGCTGATGAGAAACTATTGTCTTTTATTTATGCAAGGTTGGATGCTGTAAAGGCTATTGTTTTTAGAAATGGGACATTACGCGCAACTTTTTTCAGGGACATCTGGCGTGTGGAAAAAGTAAGAAAAAGTTTTGACCTGCGTGAGATTGAAATAATCAAAAGTATTCTTGCCGATGGTGTGAAGGAAGGTGTTTTCAGTATGCCCGATGTAGATATTACAGCCCTTGTACTACATCATGCATTGAAAGGACTTGAAGTTCCTTATATACGTGGGCGGATGGGGGATACGATATCACAGAGAATTAAGAGACGAGATAACGTGATGAATTTAATATTCAACGGAATAAGGATTAAGTAAAGATATTAGGATGTTTATTAACGCAACTGGGTATTATGTGCCTGAAGAGAGGGTACACAATCAACACTTCCTTAATTTAAATGGCTTAACAAGTGAGTGGATTGAACAAAGAACGGGGATAATGACCCGTTCGAAGGCGAGAGAGGATGAGAATATTAATACGATGGGATTAGAGGCGATCAGAAATGCGATCCCGAATTTACCTTATGATATAAAAGAGGTGGATTTGATTATTTCTGCGTCGTATTCTCCTTATGATACAGTAGCGACCGGTGCGCATGTGTCTCAACGAGAATTTTCTATTGAAAATGCTAAGGCGCTGTATCTTTCCTCAGCCTGTTCTTCTTTTGTTAATGCGCTTGAAGTGGTGGAAGGATATTTTGCTATGGGGAAAGCCTCAAAAGCATTGATTGTTTCTGCAGATAAAAATTCTGCTTATTATAATGAGACAGACCCCAAAGCGGGGCACCTATGGGGAGATGCAGCAGTGGCTTTCTTTATTTCAAAAGAACGTCAGGCTGAGAATGAACCTCAGATTGTAGAGGTTTATACCGAAGGTCTTGGGCATATAAGTAAAGGCCCTGAAGGAGTACAGCTTCGCCCGAGAGATGGTGGTATCATGATGCCGGAAGGGAAAGATGTGTTTATTCAGGCTTGTACGTATATGCCGAAAAATGCACTTCGATTGCTGGAAAACAATGGCTATTCATTAGATGACCTGACTTATTTGATCGGTCATCAGGCGAATATGCGTATTATGGCTAATATCGCAAAGCAGTTGAACCTGCCGGAAGAAAAGGTATTACATAATATAGAAGAATTGGGTAATACCGGTTCGGTTAGTTGTGCTTTGGTTTATGCGCAGAATACGGATAAGTATAAATCCGGAGATATAATCTGCCTGACCGTATTCGGTGGGGGATATTCGGCCGGAGCTTGTTTGATTAAATGTTGAACAATTTAATAATAAAATTATGAAGTTACTGGAAGGAAAAGTGGCCTTAGTTACCGGAGCTGCTCGTGGTATTGGTAAGGCGATTGCGCTAAAATTTGCCTCGGAAGGAGCGAATGTTGCATTTACCGATTTGAATATCGATGAAAACGGTCTGGCTACCCAGAAAGAAATAGAAGCCTTTGGTGTAAAAGCAAAAGGTTACGCTTCTAATGCCGCTAATTTTGAAGATGCCCACAATGTTGTTGCTGAAATAGTGAAAGATTTTGGTCGTGTAGATATTCTGGTGAATAATGCGGGTATTACGCGTGATGGTTTGATGATGCGTATGACTGAACAACAATGGGATATGGTTATTAATGTAAACCTGAAATCTGCCTTTAATTTTGTTCATGCGCTTACTCCGGTTATGATGAAACAAAGAACAGGTAGCATTATTAATATGGCTTCTGTTGTAGGTGTTTCAGGGAATGCCGGACAAAGTAATTATTCTGCATCCAAGGCTGGTATGATAGGATTGGCAAAGAGTGTGGCAAAGGAGCTTGGCTCACGTGGAATCCGCGCGAATGCGATTGCTCCGGGTTTTATTATTACGGACATGACTGCCGTTCTTTCGGAAGAAGTGAAAGCTGAATGGGCTAAACAAATTCCTTTACGTCGTGGCGGTACGCCGGAGGATGTGGCAAATACTGCTTTGTATTTAGCTTCTGATCTTTCTTCTTATGTGACCGGACAGGTTATCCATGTTTGCGGAGGAATGAATACATAATATGGAAGTTATCTACGAAGACAATCATCTGATCGCTGTAAATAAAACCTGTAGCGAGATTGTTCAAGGAGATAAAACAGGTGATACTCCTCTTTCAGACATGCTTAAAGTGTGGCTGAAAGAGAAGTATTGCAAACCCGGAAATGTTTATGTCGGGGTTACTCATCGTTTGGACCGCCCGGTAAGCGGTCTTGTTTTATTTGCCAAAACGAGCAAGGCGCTGCCTCGTCTGAATGAGATGTTTCGGAACGGTGAAATCAGGAAGACTTATTGGGCTATTGTAAAAAAACGTCCGCCGAAGGAAGAGGGTGAACTTGTTCATTGGTTGGTTCGAAATGAGAAACAGAACAAGAGTTATGCTTACGATACCGAAAAACCGGACGCTAAAAAAGCAATTCTGCATTATAAACTTATTGCTGCTTCGGATAACTATTATTTGCTTGAAGTTGATTTGAAGACAGGACGTCATCACCAGATACGCTGTCAGTTGGCAAAGATAGGATGTCCGATTAAGGGCGATTTGAAATATGGCGCGGATCGCTCAAATAAAGATGGAGGTATCAGTCTGCATTCACGTAGTGCGGAGTTTATTCATCCCGTGTCTAAACAGCCTGTTAAAATTGTCGCTTCTGTGCCCGATGATAATTTATGGCATAGTATCACTGCCGGACTTTGATCCGGCTTTTTTTATTTCCATTTCTGTCTCCATTTGTGCTTTTGATTTACTCTTCGTTACAAAATAAACTCCGGAAAAGACGAGCACAACGGCAAGTGATTTTACTAATCCGAAAGTATCCATACCCCAAAGAATGGCTACTGTAGAAGCGACTATCGGTTGCATGTAATTGTACATAATCGCCACCGTAGGACGCAACAGGCGTTGCCCGATCGGAACAAGAAAATAGGGGATAAATGTCCCGCCTACAACAACATATATTATGCCCCAATAAATAGTGGGAGACAAACTTGTAAAGTCGATAGCTGTTATATGATCGTAAGAAAACGGGATACAGCAGATCGAGGCGTACATAAACATCCATTTCATCAGCGTAACAGGAGAATAGCGGCTGATCAGCCCTTTGAACAAAACAAAATAAATTGAATAACTGAATTGAGCCATAAAACAAAGTAAATCTCCCCAGATATTTCCTGCACTACCCGCTATTGCCTGATTACTGCTTAAAATGAGGAGTAAAGCACCTGATGCCCCAATAAATAGTCCGGAAATCTTCATTCCTGTGATGGGTTCTTTCAGATAAAGTGCTGCAATTATCATGGTGATGATCGGACTTGTAGTTGTTATAATCGTTGCATTAATAGGAGAGGTGAGTGATACACCCATTACGTACGAGCCTTGGTTGAATACGATGGCGAGTAAGGCTGCAAAAAAGAGCCGTACCATATCCTGAGAGCTTACTTCTTCCTTTTTTGTAAAACAAGACGCAATCCAAAATAGAGTAGCGGCACCTACTAAGCGAAATGTTGTGAGCGATATGGCATCCACCAATTCAGAAGATAAAACACTTTTGGATATTGGTGCCATTAATCCCCAAAGGATATTTGCACCCAACATAGCCAGATGTCCCTTATAATTTGCTGTTTTCATTTTGTTTCAATCATTTGTTTTGTTTTTCTATTAAACCGGGACCAGAGAACAAGTCCTAATACCGTTAGACTAATTGGGAATCCGCACCAAATGCCTAAAGCCCCCCAATCCATCACAAAACCACAGAAATAACCTATTGGCAAAGCTATCCCGAAATGACAAACAAAGGCTGAATACGCGAGGAATTTTACATCTGCAATACCTCTCAATGCATTGGCAAATAATATCTGTAATCCGTCTCCAATCTGATATAGAATGACCGGAAAGGCTAACAATGCTACCATCTTAACCACATCCTCATTGTCAGTGAACAGGTATCCCATAAAATTACGGCATATGAAGATGATAAGCATAACCATACAGGCAAATAACATCATAATATGCAATCCCGCGAAGGCCGAACGACGTATGTTTAGTGGATCATTCTGTCCTCTGCACATACTTACCCGAATGGCTACGGCTGCACCTATTCCGTAGTAAACCATAAAACCGATCGTTGTGACTACTCCGACAATCTGATGTGCTGCCAGGGCAATACTGCCTATCCATCCCATCATAAGTACGCTTAAACTGAATGAGGCGCTCTCAACTCCCATTTGTACTCCAACCGGAAAACCCATCCGGAAAAGTAAACCTTGTGATTCCCGATTGATAAATGCCTCTCTGAATCCGTTGCGGAATGTTCTGTATTTCGGATGAAAGAAGAATAAGAAACAGAATATAGCGAGCATTAATACACGCGAAACCAACGTTGCTACGCCTGCTCCATTCAATCCCATCTCCGGACACCCGAACTTTCCATAGATGAAAAGATAATTCCCGATTATATTCACCACATTAGCTCCAAGCATAATCCACATTGGAGTTAACGTATCCCCCATACCATCGTTGAATTGTTTGAAACCGTTAAACAACATCACAAAAGGAATGGAAATAAGTTGCAATAGAAAATAAGGTATAATCAGAGGGATTAATTCTTCAGGCTGATTAAGGTTGTGTATGTTTAATAAAAGAATTGTCATGGCAATAACCAACCCAATGCTGATAAGAAAATTGCTGAACAGGCTGTTCTTTAAAGTGGCTCCTGCCGAGTGAAGTTCTTTTTGAGCTGTCAATTGGCTGATAATGGGAGTCAACCCATAGGAAAATCCCATTCCGAAAATAGAGGCTAACGTAAAGAAATTATTAACGAATGAAGCAGCGGCTAACTCTTCCATACTATGATGACCAACCATAATATTATCGGCAAATCCGACAATGATAATACCCAACTGCCCCAGCATAATAGGAATGCCGAGTCTTATTATTTGTTTATAATGACTCTTATACGTTGAAAGTTTGGACATGAAGTTTGCAGCAACCTCCGTATTCGTTATTTTTTGACTATCGTTACGGATTTAATCTTGATATTTTTAAGCGGTCTGTCTTTTTCGTTAGTTGGGACAAACTGAATTTTGTCAACCACCTTCATTCCGCTTACTACCTCCCCGAAAACAGTATATTTATTATCTAAATGAGGCGCACCGCCTAAATGCATATAAGCATCACGTTCTTCCGGCGTCAGTTTGATGTTTTTTTCTTTTTCCATCTTGTTTAACTCCATTTCTGTGAAGAATTTTCCTGTCACAATATAAAACTGAGTCGCCGAAGAAGCTCTTTCGGGGTTTTCTTCATCGCCTGTGCGCGCAGCGCCCAAAGCTCCCCATTTATGGAAATATTGAGGATAAACGATTTCAGCAGGTACAGTATAACCTAAATCCCCACTTCCAAGTTCTTTATCCATTGGAGCATCTTTAGAAGTAACATCTCCTGCCTGAATCATAAATTGCTTGATCACCCGGTGAAAGAGTAACCCGTCATACGTCTTCTCGTTGATGTGTTTAATGAAATTATCGCGGTGTTGAGGCGTTTCATTATAAAGTTTCACCTTTATTTTCCCCATATCAGTGTCAATAAGAACAAGCGTTTCTGTTTCCTGAGCCTGTAGGGTGAAAACACTACTTAATATAGCTGCAACAAAGAGGGAGAACAAGGCTTTCATATATTGGACTTTATTTGTTGTATAGTGCAAAAATACAAAATAAATGGTATTTTTCTCTTACAAACGAGTTAAATCAGGTCAGACAGGAATTTGTGTTGATTTTATGTTTGATAGTATATGCTTCTTATAAGGGCTTGTTATGCAAGTTATAGACTTTTTTTATAGATTTGTAGAATCTTTATATTGATATAATACAAATTGGAAATGAAGAATTTAATAATAGCGGTAAGTTTATTGATTTCACTACCTCTTTTCTCGCAGACAAAAGTGGTGAAAAGAAATGCGCTGAAAAGTAATAATTTTGGAATAACTTACTCGTTGCCGAAAACTTCGCTGATCGTAAATGCTGAAGTGAAGAAATATACATGTAAGGCCGGACCCTATTATAAGTATGCTGAAAAGTATCTGGGAGTAAAAGATATTGTTACAGAAGATAAGGTGTACTATGAATTACTTAAGGTCTCTCTTTTTAATAAAGGAATTCCGGATTCTGACCAGACGTATATTGTAGAATTTAAATCAGGGACAGTCGCTCCTTATGCCTATCTTACTGAAGAAGGTCTGTTGTGTTCCATTAATGCGGAATATACTCCTCAGGAATCCGAATTGGAAATTGCTAAAAAGAATAAGAAACAACCGGTAAAGGTTGCAGATGCTTCTGTTTATTCCGAAGAACTTCTGATGGCAGGGTCTGTGGCTAAGCAGGCGGAAGTGGCGGCAAAACAGATTTATAGGATCCGTGAAAGTCGTCTGAATATCCTGACCGGTGATGCGGACAATCTTCCTCCTGATGGAGAAGCCATGAAATTGGTCATACAGCAATTAGAAGAACAGGAAAAAGCTTTGACGAATCTATTTACAGGAATTGTTGTTGAAGAAGTTTCTGATTACGATGTAACCATTATACCGAATGATGATTTAGACAAAGAGGTGATTTTCCGTTTTTCTTCACTTTTGGGTATTGTAGATGCGGATGATTTGGGTGGTACTCCTGTTTATCTGAACCTGAAAGCAACGGAACGAGCTCCGGTGTTGGATGAAAAAGAGGCTGCTCGCAAAGCTAAATCAATGAAAGGGATTATTTATAACCTTCCGGGAAAAGCCAATGTAGAGATAACTATGAATAAAAGAACCTTATATAAAGGTGAAGTTCAGATAACCCAGTTCGGGACGCAAGAAGGACTTGCTCCGGTAATGTTTGAAGATAAAAAGTCTCCTGTGAAAGTTTATTTCTACCCGGAAACCGGTGCGATAAAGCAGATAATTCAATAAGTATAAACTATAATACCTAAAAAACAATGTTAAAAAATCATCCTAAAGGATTGTTAGCCGCCTCTCTGTCAAATATGGGGGAGCGCTTTGGCTTTTACGTAATGATGGCTATTCTCTTGTTGTTCCTGAATAACAAATTCGGATTTGAAGGATCCACAGGTTCTCTTATCTATTCGTTTTTCTATGCCGGTATTTATCTGTTAGCTTTAGTGGGAGGCTTAATCGCTGATAAAACGAAGAAATACAAAGGAACAATACTCGTAGGATTGATTTTAATGACATTGGGGTATGTAATTCTTGCAATTCCTACAGAGACTCCGATTCCTGCTGAAAGATATAATCTGATATTAGGTGTAACTTGTTTAGGATTATTTGCTATTGCTTTTGGTAATGGTTTGTTTAAGGGAAACCTTCAGGCTGTAGTCGGTCAGTTATACGATGACCCGAAATATTCCGATAAACGCGAAACCGGTTTCCAGATATTCTATATGTTTATTAATGTCGGAGCGATGTTTGCTCCGCTTATGGCTGTGGGATTAAGAAACTGGTGGGTTAAAAGTAACGGATTTGATTTTAATGCTGACCTTCCTGCCCTATGTAATCAATATGTTAGTGGAACTATCTCTCCGCAGGCAATGGATCGTTTGACTGAATTAGCGGCTACTGTAGGCGGAAATACATCAGATATTGCGGCTTTTGCGCATGAATACCTGAATGTGTTTTTAACAGGATACCATTATTCTTTTGGTTTAGCTATTGCTGCTATGTTGATTTCTTTGGTTGTCTTTATTATTAGTAAGAACGGTTTGCCTGATCCTGCAATGAAAGCTGTTCAGAAAACAGGAAGTCAGACTGAAGAAGTAAAAATGGATGCGGCAGAAGTTAAACAGCGTTTATATGCATTGTTTGCGGTTTTTGCAGTAGTTATATTTTTCTGGTTTTCATTTCACCAAAACGGCCAAACGCTGACTTTGTTTGCGAACGATTTTACCAAGCTGTTAAAACTTGATCTTGGATTTACCTCTTTGGAAGGAGCTGAAGTGTTCCAGACTTTTAATCCATTCTTCGTCGTATTCCTGACCCCTATTGTTATCGCTTTCTTTGGATGGATGAAGGCAAAAGGTATCGAAATGTCAACACCGAAGAAAATTGCTGTTGGTATGGGTATAGCAGCATTAGCATTTGCCGTTATGACAATCGGTTCTTTAGGCCTTCCTACAGATGCCGAAAGAATCGCTGCCGGTGGCTTGAATGATGCTGCGCGTGTAACGCCATTTCTGTTAATCGGAACTTATCTGATTCTTACCATTGCTGAACTCTTCATCAGTCCGCTGGGAATAGCCTTTGTATCCAAAGTAGCGCCTCCGCACTTACAGGGTATTATGCAAGGATGTTGGCTTGGTGCAACAGCTTTGGGTAATCAGTTGTTATTCATTGGCGTAATCTTGTATCAGAGTATTCCTATCTGGGCAACCTGGTCTGTTTTTGTCGTAGCTTGTCTTGTGTCTATGTTCACCATGTTAGCCATGTTGAAATGGTTGGAAAGAGTGGCAAAATAGAGACCGCATAAAATAACAAAAAAGGAGATGTTTCACTTGAGACATCTCCTTTTTTGTTATTGTCCGATTAATCGCTTATGCTTTCAGTTTAACGATAAACACAATTAGATCATCCTTCTCTTCGGGGAAAGACTTACTAACCTCTGCTCCGGATTTACAGTAATAATAATGTTGATTATAATTGTCCATCGCATAGAGGTGCTTGATAGTACCCGTTCCATAATAATTATCATCAAAACCATCAGTCAATTGCCATACTTTATTCGTATAAGTATCATAGCAAAACAGGTAATTCTGCAAAGGTTCAGGATTGTGTTCTGTCATGGCCAACCAGAAGCGGCTCCCCATTCGCATCGGATACATCGTTATGCAATCTGGATTTTTGAGAGCATAATGATGCCGTAAGTATAATGTGTCACTCAATAAATATTCCGGAGATAGCGGTGGGTTATACAAGTATATGTCCCCTGTGTCTTTATTAATGCAAAGCTCCGCATTCTGACAAGTCGTTATAGATTTCTCCCGTCCCATATCAGCAGATACAATTCTCTTTCTTTCTAATTCAGTAAAAGAAGTATCATATTTTACGGCTGACACTTCCATCTTTATTTGATTGGTGTCGGAGTTATACGTAACAGACTCCTCAGCCGTCCATATTTGTTCGCCGCGCATTGTCATCGAATAGACCCGATCGCCGGACAGGTTGTTTTTAAGTTTCTTGGTTTCCACTAATTCACCGCTGAAGGTGTAATAATGAATATCATTATCGTTGCCAAAAGCGATAAGTTCTTGTTTTCGTTTGTCAATTATGTAACCACCTACTTTAATCTCTTCCGGATTTGTGATGGCATTCATAAATTCACCTTTCCTGTTAAAACGATAGATTGTTTCATTGCAGACAAGGAAGAGATTATCCCCTTCTTGTCGTATATGCTTGGCATTACGGATATTGTATTCTTTACTTTTTTGGAGAGGGATAGCAATCACTTCTTCTGCTATATCGGATAGATTTCCGGATAACAAACACGCATTTACTACGTTTGAGGTAAAAAACTCATATCCTTGTTTACCGTAAAGTACAACCAGGAAAAGGAAGAGGAAAACGAATGTTTTTTTCATTTCTAATTAGTTTTCTATCACTATAAAAACGAAAGTAAAATACATTTATTGCAAAAAAGTCCAGTGGTTTTCATCCGATTCCTCATCCATATAATGATAGCCCTCCCACGAAAACCCTTTTAACTGTTCAGGATCAATAATTTTGTTTTTAATAATATGTCGTGTCATTTGTCCACGTGCCATCTTCGCATAGATAACAACCGTTTTGGCTTTACCGTTTTTAACCACTTTGAAATCCGGAGTAATAACACGAACGGATTCTTCTACTTTTTTCCAATCAAATGCCGGTTGAACATCCATGCTTGCCAAATTAAAAAGGATTCCTCCGGTCTTTTTTACTTCTTCGATCAAATGCGTCGTTTGTCTTTCACGCCAATAAGCATACATATTTCCTGTTCCCAATTCCGGCAGGCGAATATCGTATTCCATACGGTAGGGTTTTATGCCGTCAAAAGGACGTAATACCCCATAGCAAATAGAAACAAAACGAAGGTGATCCTGTGCAAAAAGGAAATCTTCCGTTTGAAAATCCTGTGGATTGATGTGCTTGAAAACAACTCCCGTATAAGCTAAAATCGCCTGAAGAGAGGGTGTGTCGGGAGAATAAAATTCCTGAAAACGCTGAAAACTTTCCAATGCTAATTTGGGACTCAGTTTGAGTTTTGTCTCCAGTTCTTTTATGGAGAACTGCGCCATATTTACAGCAATTTCATTCGCTTCATTCTGAAAAAAAGGAACAGTAATAGCAGGAGCATTTGTCTTTGATGTTCCACTCATCGTTTTAGCCGGAGAAAGGAGTATAAGCATAGTTTAAACATAAGTACACACGAAAATACAAAAAAAGACGCACAATTTTGTGCGCCTTAAATAATATATGTTTTACTGGGGGCTTATAGCGGATATTCATCAAAAGCATAAAGAACAGTTGACAGATAACGTTCACCTGTATCAGGCAGCAAAGCTACAATTGTCTTGCCTTCGTTTTCAGGAAGAAGCGCTAATTGAGTAGCAGCATATGTGGCAGCACCGGAAGAAATTCCCACTAACAGACCTTCTTTTTTTGATAATTCCCTGCTTGTACGTATCGCATCATCGTTTGATACTTTGATGATTTGATCTACAGCATTTCCATGATAAGTTTTAGGTACAAATCCTGCACCTATACCTTGTATTTTGTGCGGTCCCGGAGTTCCACCTGAAAGTACAGGAGAATCAGCCGGCTCAACAGCAACTATCTTAACATTCGGATTCAGTTCCTTTAGTTTTTCTCCAACTCCACTAATCGTTCCCCCTGTTCCGACACCAGCCACAAAAATATCCACTTTGCCATCCGTATCATTCCATACCTCTAAAGCCGTAGTGCGTTTGTGTACTTCGGGGTTCGCTTCATTTTCAAATTGTTGAAGAATAATGGCTCCGGGAGTTTCCTGGCGTAAGGCTTCTGCCTTAGCAATAGCTCCTTTCATACCTTCAGTGCCCGGAGTTAATACTAAATTAGCACCTAAAGCTTTTAATAAATTCCGACGTTCGATGCTCATCGTTTCCGGCATCGTAAGAATCAAATTGTATCCTTTGGCAGATGCCACAAAAGCCAAACCAACTCCGGTATTACCACTGGTCGGTTCAATAATTGTTGACCCTTCTTTCAGCAGACCTTTTTGCTCTGCGTCTTCGATCATTGCTAACGCAATACGGTCTTTCACACTACCTGCAGGATTAAAATATTCTAATTTTGCGATTAGCTTTGCTTTAATATTCTTATGAGCATTATAATTTGAAAGTTCAAGTAAGGGGGTGTTCCCAACTAAATCTGTTAATTTCTTTGCAATCTTTGCCATAATTATTTCGTTTTTATAGTCTTACTTATTTATGCAACAAATGTACAAGAAGAAATGCTGTTGATAAATACCATAGATATGGTATATTTCAAAGAGAATCACTCTATTCCCATTTTAAAGATACATTCTTGAATACAGCATTTCCATTTCCATAAGCCTGAATACCCGGATTTGCCGGTCTGTCCCATTGCGGCAACCGGTCGATATTCTGTAGCTGACCGATAGGATGTTCCCCTTCTTTATCTTTCCATCCGAACTGACACTCATTGCCATGCCTCGTTGAAAGATACAAGGTGATTTCCTGCTGGTCTGTTTCTGCCTGAGTAATAACCGCACGTTTACCCTCTTCGACAGACCATAATTCTATAATGGAGCCTTTTACAGATATACCAATCGCTTCCTTATGGCTACCGTAGAGGGCTATTCCGGAATACACTGCCTGTTGATTTTCCACATTTACCTCAAAAGTATAATTGCCTGTTTTGAGCTGTAGGCCTAAGAATGCTCCGGTAGGTGTTTCATCTGCATTGACTAGTACTGATTTGTTTGTAAGTTTTGTTTGAGGTTTATCTTTACTGACATCCCAGATCCATTCTTTTTTTAGGGTAGAAGATGAAAAGTCATCCTTAAAATCCGGAATAGCATGTTGTATCGTATTGGCAAAAGGAGTTTCCGCCTGTAAAGAAGGTGTATCACCATATCTGAATTTAGGCCAGCCTGTCTGTTCATCCCATACAATTTCATCCAACATGACCTGTCGTCCGATATGTACATTTGTTTCAGCGTTATACGCATGATATAAATAAAAGAAACGGTGGTCCGGAGTTTCTACTAATGTACCATGACCGGAGCATTTCCATGTTTCTCCGCCGAACAGAATAGGATTCCCTTCGTATCGTTCCCACTGTCCATCTATTGTTTTAGAACGAGCCACGCCCGTCGCATAATTACAATTTCTTCCGCAACAACCTGCACCGGCGTAAAACATATAAAGATAATCTCCATGCTTTACAATGCATTGTCCTTCAAAGCCTCCGTACTCCCATGTATCGCTTTCTGCTGTAATCATACTGAACGCTTCACCGGTTACCTTAAGTCTGTCTTCCGACAGTTCAGCTCCCAATATTTCTATCGGTCTTTCATCCAAACCATATGCTTTCCATGTAATATAAGGCTTGTTGTCTATGTCGATAACATAGGCATCTATAGCTTCGCTTGTCCATTCGATGATAAGTCCCCGATCGGTAAATCCCTCCTTCGGATCTTTGCTGGTGGCTACTCCTATATAAGAACGTTTGTCCGATTTTCTTCGGGCTGTATAGTAAACGTAGAATGTTTCATTATGATAATAAAGTTCCGGCGCCCAAAAACTTCCCATAACCCATTCCGGCACTTCTTTAAACAACGGACCGATATATTCCCAATTAACCAGATCCTTCGATTGGAATAAACGATAAGGCAATGCCCATTCGGATGACGAAGTTGCCGCATAATAAGTATCGCCAACTTTAATAACAGTCGGATCAGGGAAATCACCGGCAATCACCGGATTTGTATAGGTACTAACCTCCTCAATCGATTTTGCGCTTTGAAATTTACAACCAACGAATAAAAAAGAGATCATTGAATAAAAAAAGAAAAGCTTTACTACGTTCATTCAAAAAGAGTTTTATTGATTATTTTAATTCTCAGTCCAGAAAGTTGGGTAAAGATAAAAAAAACATCCCGACTGAATAAATAATAATTCAGCCGGGATGAATTGTGAAATTATAAAACAGAACTATTTGTTGTCCGGAAGTTTGTCAACCACCATCGGACGGATAAGGTTATTACCCAACGATATAATACCGTCATTTATTGACATGTCAACAATAAATGATGTCCGCGGTTGTACTTCAGTAGAACTGTTATGAGCATGAAATATGTAATGCATCTTTCCGTCTTTGTCATAAAAAGGAGCACCGTGTCCGACACCTTCCAATTCCGCGTATTTGTGCAAAACAGGATTCCCTTCATACTTTACCCATGGTCCATAGGGTGAATCTGATGTGGCGAAACCTACCGCATAATCCTGGCTTGTATATCCATTGGCAGAATACAACATATAATAAACACCATCCTGCTTGAATATAGAAGGCCCTTCTACAACTTTCGGCAAAATCAATTCCCAAGGTTCCTCCGCCCTGAAACATTCTGTCAGCGTTTCTTCTTTTATCTCCTTTAAATTGTCTTTTAGTTCCGCACACCAGATGACGTTGCCATCGTTGAAGCGAACAAAATACAGATAAGCTTTACCGTTATCATCAAAGAAAACAGAGGTGTCAATGCTCTTTTCCTCCCGTATCGGCTTTTTCTCGTCTTGTATAAACGGACCCAATGGAGAGTCTGATGTTGCAACACAGATATGTTCTTCTGCAGAATAGAACATATAAAATTTTTTCTCCTTTTCTACATAATATACTTCCGGCGCCCAAAAGAACTTCTCGCCGTACGAGTTTGTATGGCTTAGAGAAAGAGAGGAGGCACGCACCCAATGTTCAAGATCATTTGATGAATAGACGTCAAAACCGTTTCCTACAGCCGTTCCATAACTATAATATACATTGTCATGAAGTAAAATGTAAGGATCTGCAATAGGCAGTCTATTCGATAGCACAGTTACAGAATTCGGTTTTTCCTGTTCTGATTTCTCGTTATTAGTCTCTCCTTTACATCCTGTAGAACTGAAAAGAATAACTAATAGGGAAAATAGTAATTTCTTGTTTTTCATAAATACTGTCGGTATAAATTCTTATTTGTTGATAACAGGACGAAAAGCTCCGTATGAAGGTTCTTGTTTTTCTACGTATGGCCATCCCTGATCATCCCACAACACACGGTCTAATAAGACCTGACGTTGTTTGCTTAATTCAGCTAACTCAAAGGCGTGATAAAACATCCAGGTGTTTTTTTCATCATCTTCCTGCAAGATTGCATTATGTCCGGTACCCACGAAACGATCATTTTTCTTTAACACAATCTCGTGTGCATTTTCCAACATCTTCTCGCCTTTTTTGTTCACGTAGGGGCCTAATAAATCTTTCGAACGCCCTACTACCGTTGTGTAAGTGCTGTTTTTTCCTTCACAACAACTCCCCGTAGATCCGAACAGATAATAATAGCCGTCGCGCTTCCATAGATTTATTCCTTCATATGCATTCCCTGCAATTTGATGCTTCGTTTCGAGCTTCGGTGTAATTTTCATGTCATCCGTAATCTCTAACTCCATGATGAAAATCCCAAAGAAACTTCCCCAAAGCATATAATATTTTCCATCCTCTTCATAGAAAAACTGATCAATGGAGTTTTCTACATTTACATCATGGCTATCAAACACTTTCCCTTGTACCTCAAAAGGGCCTTCCGGTGAATCGGAAACAGCATAGCCTACCGTGCTTACCCAATGATTACCCCATTTGGCCAACGAATAAAATAAAACATATTTATTTTTAACGTATTGAATTTCCGGCGCCCATATTGCTGCATGCAGATTTTCTTTATTATCGATAAAGTCCGGGCGACTCTCTTTTGTAAAGGCCGTACCCACTTCTTCCCAGTCGATCATGTTTTCAGACTTAAAAATCGGGACATTACGAATATCTTCGGTTGCATACAAATAGTACGTTCCGTCTTTAACCCGGATGACCGTTGGATCGGGGGCTGCTATTCTAATTACCGGATTGTGATAAGCTATTTGACTGTCATCAACTTCAGGAACAGGCTCTTTACCGGAATTTCCTGTGTTATCGCTTTTAGCGCAAGCTGCAAAAAGAATACAGCAGAATAAGGTAGTGAAAAACTTCATACGATATGTTCTTTTATGTAATGTTTGTTTACTGAAAAAATTGCGTAACAAATGTCTTCATTTGAGACGTGTTATGCAATTTTTTCAGTTGGTTTTTAGATTATTCCCATCCGGTATTTTGCACCATATTGGGATTCTTTTGCATTTCATTTTCTGGTATAGGATACAACCAATAGTGCTCTCCTCCCCAGCTATAATGATACGTCGCCTGTCCCCATATTTGACGAAGACCGTTTACTTCTTGGGCTCCAACGTTGTTGTAGGTCGAGAATTTCTTTTCTTTCCATGTTCCCCACCGTAATTCATCGAAATAGATCAGGTCTTCACCCAATAATTCCCAATATCGTTCATTTCTAATCCGTTCGCGCATATCTGCTTGCCCTGTTACTGTTGTTGGTTCGTTAGAATTCAATAGCTGAGCTCCTGCACGCGCACGAACCTGATTGACAATAGAAATAGCCTCATCTGTTTTTCCTTGCTCATTCAATGCTTCTGCAAGATTGAGTAGTACATCTGCATATCGAATTAAAGGCATGTCTATTCCTAATCCCCAGTTGTTTCCTTCGGATGTCCCTTCACTCACAAATTTACGATTCAAGTAATAAAACATTGCTTGCGTATCTGTTCTGATATCATTAGGGAGACGCGTTGTTGTGCCGTCTGGGTTATGTTGCTCAATCCATTGACTACGAAAAGGATAACGGCTGGTAAAATAATTGTCTGTACCACCATCTCCTCCAAGATATTGTGCATAAGGTGTTATGACACTCATTTCTAAACGAGGATCACGATTCTCGTATGCTTTACGAATGCGTGCTTCGTTACCATTTGGAAGATAATAGTTCATGTTAGCACCTTGTTCTTTTGCATTAGCAATTTCGGTTTCCGTCAGATTGTCACGTAAGAAAAACACACGACGTTCTGAGACTGACAATGAATAGTATTCTGGAATGATATCGCTCCAATCAAATTTACTGCCATCTGCTACTTCATAAGTATCCACGAAATCCGGATTTACTAAGTAATTATTCCACATTGAACCGTAAGTACATCGATTTCCGTACCCTCTGTTCTTACCATTCCAATAGCCACTTTCTTCTATACATTGGATAGAAAAGATCATTTCATCACACTGCTCGTTGGCTTCTTTGAATAAACGTTTATAAGCATCACTACTTCCTGTAAAAAGGTTGTAACCACAGTCACCTACTTTTTTGAAATCGGCTTCAGCTGCTTCCCAATTTTCCATCCATAGATACACTTTTCCACGCAAAGCATAAGCTGCACCTTTTGTTACATGTCCATAATTAGTGTCACCACTTGAATATTTATCTGGTAAATTGGTTTCATTAATACATACTGTCAGATCTTCAATAATCTTTTCCCATGTTTGCGTTTTAGAAAGACGTTCTCCCTCTGCTTCTTCTATGTTTTTTATTGGTTCTGTATAATAGGGTACACCTCCGAATACAATATTCAACTGAAAATACCAATAAGCGCGCAGAAACTTACACTCCGAAATTAATCTTGCTTTAGTAGCTTCGGGGATACCTGAGACCTGAGGTAAATTAGATATAACATCATTTGCACGAATGATGTATTTGTAATTATCATGCCAAATCCATTTAGGACCATCCCCGGATGTAGTCTGCCAACCAAATAACATACCAAAGTTACGCCAATTGGCATCCCTATCCATAACACTCGCAAAACAATCAAACCACATATTGTATGAATCTGATATTAGTGCATTTAATCCTGCATATACACCCGTAACAGTTTGTTCAGCCATGGTTGCATCATTCCACACTTCTCCTTCACTGGGCTGATTTTTGGGAGTTAAATCCATATCAACGCATCCGGTAAAGAAGAATCCCGAACAAAGCATGACTAAAATAAGTTTTGTCGTTTTATATATAATATTAAATCTATTTTTTTTCATAATACTCTCATTTTTTAGAATGTAACATTTACTCCCATAGCGAATTGACGTGTCGGTAGATAACCATCTCCTCCCATTCTCTCTGGATCTGTACCTTCGAAACTCGTAATTGTAAGTAAGTTTTCACCAGATATATATATACGTGCATTTTGAATGTAAGCCTTGTTGATCAGACTTTTAGGGAACGTATAGCCAATTGTGAGGTTTTTTAATTTCATATAGTTACCATTGTGCAAATGCCATGAGCTATTTGCATTGGCTTGTCCGCTATTTTGAGTACCAACTAAACGAGGAGTCTGAGAAGTGATATTTGTACGTGGGTCATTCGGGTTTTCCGGATCATAGAAATAATGGTCGTATGCAACATCTTTTCCTATACCATATCCATGAGTAATATTTACACTGTTTTGTGTTTGTTTGTAGTAATCAATCTTAAATCCAGCAGCCCCAGCCCAACTCATAGAAAAATCAATCCCTTTCCATAAGACACTGGCCTGTAAACCATAATAATACTTTGGAGTGCTAGATACATTCTGGAAAGTATAATCGTTGTCGTTTCCATAAATACCATCTTCGTTATAGTCAGCATAAATCATGTCTCCATACCAAATTTTGTCTTTACCAATACCTTGATTTGGATAAAATTTATAACCAGAGTCAAACATAGCTTGTACCCAGTTCATATCACTTTCTGTACGGATCATACCATCCTTTGGTCCACCATTAATGTTAACAGAACCATCTGCATTAAAATATTGACCGTTACCGCTATATACATTAAGCATATAGAACTCATTCATCATATGTCCTTCCAGAATACGGGTAGTACCACCATTAGATACATCACCAATGTTCTGATACCACACTTTGTTTCCGTTCTCATCCGTTCTCCACTCACGAATAAGTTTGCCTTTGTACTTAGTTACTCTGTTTTTGTTGTATGTGAAATTAGTTGAAATAGAATAAGAAACATCACCAACTCTATCATTCCAACCTAATGTCAATTCTATTCCTTTGTTGTTTACACCTGCTAAGTTTTGTAATGGAGCCGTAAATTGGTTTAATGTTTCTGATAATGTGGGACGGTATAAAATGCCGGAGGTCTTTTTATTATAAAGTTCAAAAGTCCCATTTAGTCTGTTTCTTAACAAACTGAAGTCCATACCGATATTAGTAATAGCAGTTTCTTCCCACTCTAAATTATAATTAGAGAAGGTCGTCATTGTTAATCCATTGGTCTTGTTATTATTAAAGATATAGTTATAACCTGAACCGTAAAGCGCCTGCCATTCATAATTGCCAATAGAATTATTACCTAATTTACCCCATGATCCACGTAATTTTAAATTGTCTAACCAATCAATGCTTTTCATGAATTCTTCTTCAGAAATACGCCATCCTGCTGATAGAGAAGGGAAAAATCCCCAACGTGAATCAGGAGAAAAACGAGATGAACCATCGTAGCGCATATTCAGTTCCAAAAGGTAACGATTGTCAAATGTATAGTTTATACGACCAAATAGAGAACGAGAAGAATATTCAAATGACTTACCTTTTATATAATATGGATCTGTCATTGCATCAAAATCTGTTAGACTAATACTTGACATACCCTCTTTGCTAATATCTACTTCATCGCCCCATTTTCGGTATTCTTCGTATCCTGTCATAGCACTAATGTCATGTAAACTAAAAGAGTGTGACCAGCTTAGTAAGAAATTTGTTTTCCAACTTTTGTCACGTTGTTCCCAATCATAGACTCTGTATGTACTTAAATCCGTAGATGTTGGTGGGGTATTTAAAGACATTCCTCTGTTGAAGCTATACTGTTGTTTATATTCTGATGGTAAGAATTTATGATGATTTGTAAAATGGTCATAATAGAGGTTTGCCGAGAATTTGAAGTCTTTAAGAAATTTAACTTCTACATATGGATTAACATAATATTTGCTTTGCTTATAAAAACCTTGACTCCTACTCATGTTAAGTAATGGATTACCAGCTTGCCCGTCTTCTTCGCTTGTTTCCGGACCTCCGTACATTCCATCATAATATGGATATACACCAGGAGTAACTTTTTGCATATTTAATCCCCACAAATCACTAATACTATTACGTTCTTGATCCGTGTTATAACCCCAAGCACGCATTCCTACTGTGAGAAAATCTGTTACTTTTGATTCAATATCGCTACGGAAGTAATATTTCTTTACTCCGGATTCTATAACCATACCTGGGTTGTCTAAGAATGTTCCTGAGAGCGAATAAGACGTGCGTTTTTCAGAACCGACTAAGCTAACAGTATGCTCCTGCATCCATTTGGGCTGATATACTTCATCGTACCAATCTGTATTAGGATGAGATACATAATTTGGATAATTATACTCATTTAATGAATTTGGATTTTTATCAGCTTCACGCCATTCATTGATTGTGGATTGCGAGAATTTTGCAGCTTGTCCTGAGTTTGTATATGCTTCATTGACAAATTCCATATAATCCGCATAATTTGTTACCTGACGTATTATCTTGGATGGAGTGTTATATGAAAATTTTCCAGAATAAGAGACATTAATATTCCCATCCGTACCACGTTTAGTTGTAACAAGAATTACTCCGTTAGCTCCACGATTACCATAGATAGCGCAAGAAGCAGCATCTTTTAATATAGAAATAGACGAAACATCATTTGGGTTTATTTCGTTTAAACCCATCTCCATTCCATCGACCAAAACTAAAGGTGCTGAATTATTTAGCGTACCTGCGCCGCGGATAAGTACTGAGGCCGCTTCTGCGTTTGGCTGACTACTGGTGTTCATAACATTAATACCTGCAGCCATACCGGAAAGTGAAGAAGCTATGGTTGTTACAGGACGTTCCATCTTGTCATCTTCAAAATTTATACTTGCAACAGATCCTGTTAGGTTAACCTTTTTCTGTGAGGCGTAACCAACAACAACAACTTCCTCTAATGCTTGTAAGTTTTCTTTTAATACAATATTGAGAAAAGAATCAGAAGATCCTACACGAATCTCCTGATCCAGATAACCTATATATGAGATTTTTAGAAATTCATCTGCTGATACGTTAAACAAGGTGAACTTCCCATCCATATCTGTAATGACACCATTAGAGGTCCCTTTAACTAATATATTTGCACCAATAATAGGTTCTCCCTTTATGTCCTGAACAACCCCTGTAATCTTTTTCCCTTCCTGTACTGTGCTTGATGACTTCTGTTTTAGTGTAATAAGGATGTTCTTGTTTGATACTTGAAAATCACAATTTGGTAAAATGCTTAATAATATATCTGATATACTCTCATCCTCAGCATTTATACTTATTTTCTTGTTTGTGTCAATTACGTCATCTTTATAATAGAATGTATATTCACTCCGACTTTCAATTCCCTTTAAAACTTCCTTAAGGGTTAAATTGTTAACTTTAAGGCTAATTCTAGTACTTTGTCCATGTGATTCCGTGGCAGAAAGTCTAAATAGCATTATTACTGAAATAAAAAGGATTAACTTCATAATCCGAACGTTTTTTTGTGTTAAGACAGGGCATAATATTCCTGTCCTATGAAAATACTTCATATTTTTACATGGATTTTTAGTTAGACTTATTCGCTGAACTCTCTTCAAAAAAGCAGCGATAGGTTAATTAATTTTATCTTATAGGTGGATGTTTGCTGCATTCACCTATATTTTTATATAAATTTTTTATTTTCCTTGTTTCATACGCATTTAATTTAGAGTTATACCAAAGTTTATTTTTTAGGTTTAATTATTACTTTTCTTCCGCTAATCTCATATTGTATTGGAATGATAACTGTCAAAGCTTTCAGAACCTCTTCTAAATTTTCTTGACGAATAGTTAGGGATAAACGAACGGAAGCAAGTTCTGGGTCAGAACATAATATGTCCATATTATAACGCCCTTCCATAGAGATCAAAATATCTGATAGGTAACTGTTGTCGAACGTCATGCGATCTTTTATCCAATCTGTATATAAACTTACGTTTGCCTTTTCTACAGAGACTCTATGATCTTCTTTTTTATATTTAAACAATTCGTTAGGTTTCAGGTAAATGGGGTCTTCCATTTCTTTTCCGGAAATTTTAATGCTCCCACTTAATAATGCCGTTTTAATTGATTCACTATGTAGGTAGCTGTCTATATTAAAACATGTACCAAGTACTTCAATATTGATCCCTTCTGTTTGTACAATAAAAGGTCTTTCTGTTTCTTTTGCTACTTCAAAATAAGCTCCTCCTTCTAACGTTACCAAACGTTTATTTCCTGCAAACAGTTTAGGATAGGTAAGTTTACTTTCAGAATTTAGCCAAACAATAGAACCATCAGGTAATGTGGTTTGACCTTTACTCCCTTTTGCTGTTATTATTTGATTAAGCGTTATAATCTCAGGTAACATTGTTTGTTTTTTCCAAATCCCAAGTCCAAAACCGGCTCCTATCAATATTAAACTCACTGCTGCAATTTGTGTCCAACGTAAGAATCTGGAATTCGATTTTTTTTCTAAATGCGGGTGAATGCTGATTCGTTCTTGTTCCTGAAAAATACGTTTTTTTAGTTTTGACAAAGCGATATCAACTTCCAATTCATTTTCAGTTGCGACATTACAAGATAACCACAGGTCACGCGTAATAGAAAAATCACTTCTATTTTTATCTGATTGCTTCAGCCACCAGAGTAATAATGCTTTCTCCTCAAGATCAGCTGAATCATCCAAATAACGGATTATTATGTCGTTTATATCATTTGCTTCCACGTGTAATTTTTCTTCGTTATATATAATACAAAAAAAAGACTATTTACCCTACCTTCTTTATGCTATTATTTAAAAAAGATATCTATATAATTCCAAATAACTAAGATGAAAAAAGGTAATAATTCTTTTTGATAAAGGTGTTTCTTTAGGTTGAACAATGCTTTACTAATTTGTTTTTCTACTGCTTTAATGCTAATATTCAACTGTTCTGCTATCTGACGATTTTTTAAACCATATTTTCGACTTAAAATGAAAATTTTTTGACATTGAGGAGGAAGAGTCTTGATGTAAGATCTTATTTCTGTTTCTAATTCTTTCAATAATAAGCTTTGTTCCGAGTTAATCATGTAAGAAGATATATACTGTTCCAATAGAACAGCGTGGTTCTCTGATTCTAAGGAATAGGTACTCTGTGGCTTTTTGTTCAGCACATTTAATGCATGTGTATAGACTGATTTAAAGAGATAGCTTTTTACTGCATTGTCCTCAAAACGAATATGTTCACGCTGTTGCCATAATTTACAAAACACATCCTGTACAATATCTTCTGAAATATTTTTGTCATTAACGAAACGAAAAGCATAAGCTAATAATGGTTTATACAATTGCATAAACAATGTTTCAAATATTGTTATATCTTCATGTTTGTTCATTATGATGAATATATAATATTTTTATAAACAAAAGTACAGGTATTTTTATTTATTAACCTTGACCCCCCTGTAAAAAGCAGAGAACTTTAAAAGTGATATTTAGCAGATATTGTATCATGCCGTACTAAGTGGGAGCAACTCATCTTTCCGTTAAAACGGATCACTTTGCAGATTTATGTATATTCCTCTGTTTTTATACTGTGTTTATTGAATTGATTCTAAATCGTTTATGATTGAAATGTGAATTTAAATAGTAGTTTTGAAAATTCTCAGGCGCCTCAACATACGTTTCCAGGCTCTTCAACTTTCAAAACCAAGAGCCTCAACTTTCGTTTCCAAGCGCCTTTAATTTTTTTTGAGAAGGACAAATTTTCAAAAATTCCACTACAAATTTTCAAAAATACTACTCCTCTGAAGATTGTTTTAAGGATATACTATTTGATCTGATTCTGTTTGTTTACAAATAAGCCGTTGTTTGGAAACAAAATGTACCTCGCTATGTAACAAATCAGCGTATCTCTATTAACATATTGCTAATGGAGAGCCGTTGGTATCCACTATTTTTGCTTTTGTGTAAATGATTTGATTTTATTAAAAACTAATACGATGATCAGACAGTCATTATGCCTCCTGGCATTCTTGTTTACCTTAATATCTTGTGGGGTTTCCTGGGAAAAAACATCAGATGGGGTAGTTGTAAACTTAAAGACGACGGACAATACTTCGACTAAATCAGTCCGTTTGCAGGTTGTAGCGCCTGAAATTATACGCGTGTCAGCAACTCCTAAAGCTTTTTCTTCCGAAGAAAGTCTTGTTGCTCAAAAACTTCCTGTTGTCTCTGAATGGACGGCAGTGGAAGAAAATGGCGAGGTAATAGTTGAAACTACTTCTTTAAAAGCATATGTTTCTTTAACTTCCGGTGAAGTTTGGTTCACAGATAAAGAGGGAAATGTTCTTTTGAAAGAAAATCAGGGAGGAGGTAAATCTTTTAAAGCCATCAAGGTGGACGGTACTCCCGGATATGAAATACGCCAGGTCTTTGAATCTCCTTCAGACGAGGCTTTTTATGGACTCGGTCAGCATCAGGCGGATGAATTTAATTATAAGGGTAAAAACGAGATTCTTTTTCAATACAATACAAAGGTGGCTATTCCTTTCTTGATGTCAAACAAGAATTATGGCATTTATTGGGATAATTATTCGGTAACTAAGTTTGGAGATAATCGGGATTATGAACAGTTATCTCAATTTAAACTTTATAATCAGAAAGGAGAGGAGGGTGGTTTAACCGCTACTTATCTTATAGATTCTGATTCTTCTAACGTTTTTGTAGAACGGACGGAAAGTAAAATAGATTATGAGAATCTGGAAACGATCAAACAATTTCCGGAAAATTTCCCCTTTAATAATTCTACAATCATTTGGGAAGGAAATCTTCAGTCTAAAGAATCCGGTATTTACCGTTTCCTTTTATATTATGCCGGTTATACAAAGGTGTGGATAGATGGTAAACTGATGGCGGATCGTTGGCGTACGGCGTGGAATCCTTCTGTTGCTAAATTTAATGTAAAGATGGAGGCCGGAAAACGCCATCATATTAAGTTGGAATGGCAGCCGGACGGTGGGGTTTCTTATATCGGACTGAAGGCGCTATCGCCTGTTGACGATGTGGAACAGAATAAACTGGCTCTATCTTCTGAAATGGGTGATCAGATTGACTACTACTTTATCAAAGGAGAATCCATGGATGAGGTAATGAAAGGATATCGTAAGTTGACGGGCAAAGCGCAGGTGATGCCTAAATGGGCGATGGGTTTCTGGCAAAGTCGTGAACGATATAAGACGCAGGATGAACTCTTGGATGCTTTAAAAGAATTTCGGAAGAGAAGAATTCCGATTGATAATATTGTGTTAGACTGGAGCTACTGGCCGGAAGATGCCTGGGGTAGTCATGAGTTTGACGCTGCCCGATTCCCTGATCCTAAAGGTATGGTGGACGAAGTACATAAACAAAATGCCAAGATCATGATCTCCGTGTGGCCGAAGTTTTATGCTTCTACGGAACATTATAAGGAATTTGATGAAAAAGGCTGGATGTATCAACGTGCCACCAAAGACAGTATTCGGGACTGGATTGGAAAAGGATATATCGGATCATTCTATGATGCTTATAGCCAGGGCGCAAGAGATCTGTTTTGGAATCAGATGAAAGAGCATATCTATTCAAAAGGCTTTGATGCCTGGTGGATGGATGCTTCAGAACCGGATATACTTTCTAATGCGAGCATTGAATACCGAAAAGAACTGATGAACCCTACCGCAATGGGACCATCAACCAAGTATTTTAACACCTATGCTTTGATGAATGCGATGGCGATCTATACTGGTCAACGTGAGGCCGATAATGATACGCGCGTGTTCCTGCTTACCCGTTCCGGATTTTCCGGACTTCAGAAATATGGTGCGGTAACCTGGAGCGGGGATATAGGCACTTGTTGGGAAGATTATAAGGCGCAGATTCCGGCAGGATTAAATCACTCGATGTCCGGAAATCCGTATTGGACGATGGATATAGGCGGGTTTAGTGTGCAAAAACGTTTTGAGCAGGCCAAAGAAGGTAGTGCGGACTTAGATGAATGGCGTGAATTGAATGCTCGCTGGACACAGTTTGGTGCTTTTGTCCCTTTGTTCCGTTCGCATGGTCAATACCCATTCCGTGAAGTATATAATATAGCTCCGGAATCTCATAAAGCCTATCAGACGATGGTTTACTACAATAAACTACGTTATAGCCTGATGCCTTATATCTATTCTATGACGGGCTGGGTTTATTTCAACGACTATACCATTATGCGTCCTATGGTGATGGATTTCGGATACGATATGAAAGTAAATGATTTGGGTGATCAATATATGTTCGGGCCTTCGCTTCTGGCCGCTCCGGTATATGAATATCAGGCCAGAAGCCGTGAGGTATATTTACCGAAAAATACAGCTTGGTATGATTTCTATAGCGGTACTTATTTCGAAGGAGGCAAAACAATAGAAGCCGATGCGCCGTATGAACGTATGCCATTGTTTGTAAAAGCCGGATCCATCATTCCGATCGGTGAAGATATACAATATACCTCCGAAAAACCGGATATGAAGGTTACCTTATATGTCTATGCCGGAGCTGACGCAGCATTTACATTATATGAAGACGAAGGAACAAATTATGATTATGAAAAAGGAAAATATACCAATATCCCAATTTCATATAATGACAAAACAAAAGAACTTGTAATAGGTGACAGAGCCGGCTCTTTTGACGAAATGACAAAAGAAAGAGTTTTTGAGGTAGTTTATATAAGTCAGGAAAAGGCAAAAGGATTTGATTCAAAACCCGTTTCATGTGCTACAATTAGGTATGATGGCACAAAACAGGCTGTGAAATTGTAGAACAATTACCACTAATGAGATTATCAATAAGTAGTGAGGGGGTACGGGTCATGTGATATGACTTGTGCCTCATTTTTTTATCAGAAAGTCTGAAAGATGTACAGAAAGTCTGTTTTTTCTGTGTTCTCACGATATTTTAGCCGTAATTTAAAAAATAATGCGTAATATTGTCTCTCCAATGCACAATTAAATTATAATGACGAATCAAAAAAACTTGAACATAGCGTATTACACATGGGCATTGATGACCCCTTGGGGGGTTAGCTTCTACAAATAAACAATTGCGGAGACAAAGTCCCGCCTTGTAGCAATATGTCATTATTGCACCCTTTTCTTTCGGACAAATAGACTGTCCGGTTCAATCAACAAAAGTATAATCTAATTAATATACGATGAAGGTAATGAAATTCGGCGGAACGTCCGTAGGTTCCGTGGAGAGTATTTTAAATGTAAAAAGAATTGTAGAGGCTGTTGATGAGCCTGTAATTGTTGTAGTCTCCGCTTTGGGAGGAATCACCGATAAATTACTGGCAACTTCGGAAATGGCATCAAAAGGTGATATAGGTTATGAAAGTTCTTTTTCTGAGATTGTTACCCGCCATTTAAATGTTATCGAAGGAGTTATCTCTGATCCAACACGATGTGCTGAAACACAAAAAAGAGTCATGGTGCTCTTAGATGAATTAGGAAATATTTTCAGAGGCGTATATCTTATCAAAGATTTATCGGTCAAGACTTCCGATACAATAGTAAGTTATGGCGAAAGAATTTCTTCGCTTATTATTTCAAATGTTATTAATGACGCAAAACTGTTTGATTCCCGTAAGTTTATTAAAACGGAGCAACAGTTTAACAAACATATTGTGGATTTTGATTTGACAAATGAATTAATCCACGAAACGTTTAATCCGCTACCTGAGGTATCTTTAGTACCCGGTTTTATTTCTTCAAGCAAAGAAAATGGGGAAGTGACTAACCTTGGCAGAGGAGGATCTGATTATACAGCCTCTATTCTGGCTACGGCACTGGGTGCTTCCGTTCTGGAAATATGGACGGATGTAGATGGTTTTATGACTGCCGATCCAAGAGTGATCAGTTCGGCATATGTTATCGAGCGGCTTAGTTTTACAGAAGCTATGGAGCTGTGTAATTTCGGAGCTAAAGTGATTTATCCGCCAACGATCTATCCGGTTTATCATAAAAATATTCCCATTCGTATTCTGAATACGTTCAATCCCGATGCTCCCGGTACGTATATTTCTAAAGAACGTGTACAGGAAAGTGGAAAAGCAATAATTAAAGGAATTTCTTCCATCAATGATACTTGTCTTATTACCGTTCAGGGCTTGGGTATGGTTGGTGTTATCGGTGTGAATTACCGCATCTTCAAAACCTTAGCAAAGAGTGGGGTGAGTGTCTTTATGGTGTCACAAGCCAGCTCGGAAAACAATACTACGTTTGCCGTCCGTAATGCAGATGCTGATGTAGCTGTTGAGGTGCTTAACGAGGAGTTTGCGCTGGAACGCTCGCAAGGTGAAATAAATGATATTATTGCAGAACGGGATTTAGCGACGGTAGCTATCGTGGGGGAAAATATGAAACGTACGCCCGGTATCGCAGGCAAATTGTTCGGTACTTTAGGTCGCGCGGGTATAAGTGTGATCGCTTGTGCTCAAGGAGCTTCGGAAACGAATATTTCATTTGTTATCAAACTAAAGTATTTGAGAAAGGCTCTAAACTCTATTCATGATTCATTTTTCTTGTCTGAATATAAGGTGCTTAATCTGTTTATTGCAGGTGTGGGTACTGTCGGAGGGAAGCTATTGGAGCAGATACGTATCCAGCAGCCGAAACTGATGGTACAGAATGCTTTGAAAGTACGCGTAGTAGGTATAGCCCGCAGTAATCGTGCTATTTTTCAGCGAGAGGGACTTAACTTAGATAATTATAAGGAAGAGTTAGTGCAGAATGGACAGCCGAATTCGCCCTCTTTGCTTTGTGAGGAGATTCTGAAGATGAATATTTTCAATTCCGTATTTGTGGATTGTACGGCTAATCCGGATGTGGCTGGTTTGTATGAAACCTTGCTGAATAATAACGTTTCGGTAGTGGCTGCCAATAAAATTGCGGCTTCGTCTTCGTACGAAAATTATGTAAATCTGAAAGAAACTGCTCGTAAACGCGGAGTGAAGTTCTTGTTTGAAACGAATGTAGGAGCCGGTCTTCCGATTATAAACACAATGAATGACCTGATTAATAGTGGTGACCATATTCTTAAATTAGAAGCCGTATTGTCAGGATCGCTTAATTATATTTTTAATACGTTAAGTGCGGAAATTCCATTAAGCCGGGCTATTCTGATGGCAAAGGAAGCGCATTATGCCGAACCTGATCCTCGAATTGATCTGAGCGGAAAGGATGTCGTGCGCAAATTAGTGATTCTTGCTCGCGAAGCTGGTTATAAGGTGAACCAGGAGGACGTGAAACGTGTTCTATTCATACCCGAGAGCTATTTTGATGGTTCTTTGGATGATTTCTGGAATAAGATCAAAGAACTTGACGACGAATTTGAACTTAAACGCCAGAAGCTGGAAACTGAAAACAAACATTTCCGCTTTGTGGCCAAAATGGAACGAGGTATTTGTGAAGTAGGATTACAGGAAGTTGGAACTCAACACCCATTTTATGAGTTGGCGGGAAGCAACAATATTATCATGATTTCTACCGAACGATACCATGAATACCCTATGATCATTAAAGGCTATGGCGCTGGTGACAACGTGACGGCTGCGGGAGTGTTTGCAGATATTATTTCAATAGCAAACATTTAGTATAGTATAGATTAAGAGGTAAAAAGATGAAACATATTATTATTCTGGGAGATGGGATGGCCGATGAGCCTATCGACTCTCTGGCTGGCAAGACTCCCTTGCAGTTTGCGGCTACTCCTTATATGGATAAGTTGGCTGAACTGGGAGTCTCCGGTATGTTGAAGACCGTTCCGGATGGATTTCATCCAGGGAGCGAGGTCGCTAATCTGGCAGTTTTAGGGTATGATTTACCCAAGGTTTATGAAGGTCGCGGTGTTCTGGAAGCTGCGAGTATTGGCGTGGAACTACAGCCGGGTGAACTGGCTATGCGTTGTAACTTGATCTGTACGGAAGGCGAGATTTTGAAGAATCATTCTTCCGGTCATATTTCGACAGAAGAAGCGGATGAGTTAATCCGTTTCCTGAATGATAAATTAGGTTCTGATAAAGTTCATTTTTATACCGGCGTGTCTTATCGTCATTTGTTGGTGATAAAAGGCGGAAATAAACATTTAGATTGTACTCCTCCGCATGATGTGCCGCTTAAACCTTTTCGCCCGTTAATGATTAAACCGGAAACGCCGGAGGCAAAAGGTACTGCTGACTTGCTTAATGATTTAATTCTTAAATCACAGGAGCTACTTAAAAATCATCCCGTAAATCTGAAACGTATAGCTGCAGGCAAAGACCCGGCTAATAGCATTTGGCCTTGGTCGCCCGGTTATCGTCCGGCTATGGAAACGATGCAGGATTTATATGGTATTAAGAAAGGCGCTGTTATTTCTGCTGTCGATCTGATTCGCGGAATTGGTACGTATGCAGGGTTGGAAGTGATTCATGTAGATGGGGCTACAGGCTTGTATGACACGAATTACGAAGGTAAGGCTCAGGCTGCTTTAGAGGCTCTGAAAACGAATGATTTTGTATATCTGCATATTGAAGCAAGTGATGAGGCCGGGCACGAAGGCGATGTAAAGTTAAAGATCAGAACAATTGAAGATCTGGATAATCGCGTGTTGCGAACGATCTATGAAACGCTTCAGAAATGGAGTGAGCCGGTTGCTATTGCGCTGTTGCCTGATCATCCTACGCCTTGTGCAATTCGTACGCATACCAATAAGCCTATTCCTTTTGTTATATACAAACCCGGACAAACTCCGGATGAGGTGACACGGTATGATGAGTTTGCAGCAAAGGGAGGGAAATACGGAACGTTGGAGAAAGACCAGTTTATCCGTGAGTTTTTGAAATAATACGAAAAACATGAAATACTACAGTACAAATGGCAAAGTTCCTGCTGTTTCTTTAGAAGAAGCAGTGATTAAGGGCTTGGCCGGAGACAAGGGATTGTTCATGCCCGAAGGAATAAAGAAGTTTGACGGAACTACAATTGACGGACTGAAAGACAAGTCGTTTCACGAAATAGCCTGTCTTGTGGCACGTGCTTTCTTTGGTGAGGACGTTGATCCGGATACATTAGACGATTTGGTGAAAGATACGTTGTCTTTTGAAACGCCGGTAGTTCCTATTACGGATTCTATCTATAGTCTGGAATTATTCCATGGCCCGACATTGGCATTTAAGGATGTTGGTGGACGGTTTATGGCACGTTTATTGGGCTATTTTATTAAGAAAAAAGGTCTTGGTGATGTCAATGTTTTAGTTGCTACCTCCGGTGATACGGGAAGTGCGGTTGCCAATGGTTTTCTTGGCGTTCCGGGCATTCGCGTGTTTGTGCTTTATCCGAAAGGGAGGGTCAGCCCGATACAGGAATGTCAGTTTACTACACTTGGACAAAATATTACCGCTCTTGAAATAGATGGTACGTTTGATGATTGTCAGGCGCTGGTGAAGAATGCGTTTATGGATCAAGCCTTGAATGAACACATGGCTTTGACTTCAGCTAATTCAATCAATGTGGCGCGTTTTCTTCCTCAATCCTTTTACTACTTTAATGCCTATGCTCAATTAGACAGAGAGGGTAGAGCAGGGGAATTAGTGATTAGTGTTCCGAGTGGTAATTTCGGTAATATAACAGCCGGTTTATTTGCTGCACGTATGGGATTACCTATTAAGCGTTTTGTTGCGGCCAACAATCGTAATGATGTTTTCTTAGAATACCTGAATACCGGAAAATATACTCCTCGTTCTTCTGTGTCCACAATTGCGAATGCAATGGATGTTGGTGATCCGAGTAATTTTGCCCGTATTCTTGATTTATATAAATCTGCAGGCGATGTACATAAGGCTATCTGTGCTGATATAAAAGGCTATCGCTATACGGATGAACAAATAGCTGAAACAATGCAGTCGGTTTACCGTGAAACAGGTTATACCTTAGATCCGCATGGAGCTTGCGGTTATCAGGCGTTGATAGATAATAAGCTGCAAACCGGTGAAACAGGAGTTTTTCTTGAAACAGCTCATCCTGCTAAATTTAAAGAAACGGTAGATCGTATTCTTGGATCAGATATTGAAATACCTGCCAAATTACAAGCATTTATGAAGGGAACGAAACAAAGCGTTGAACTGGATAAAGAATTTGATGAGTTTAAACAATTCTTGTTAAGACAATAAGTTTCGATAATATAACTTAATATTAAAGGCCGGTCTCAAGTTGAAACCGGCCTTTATTGTATAGGTATAAAGCTTATTAAGCTCCGAAGTCGTCAAATAATAACATTTCACGAGGTACACCAAGATTGTCTAACATCACTTTTACGGCATTAGACATCGGACCCGGACCGCACATGTAGTATTCAATATCTTCCGGTGCATCATGGTCTTTCAGATAGTGTTCATAAATGACCTGATGGATAAAACCTACATAACCTGTCCAATTATCTTCCGGACGTGGTTCTGATAAGGCGATATTGAACTTGAAGTTCGGGAATTCTCTTTCTATTTCACGGAAATCTTCTTCGTAGAAAATTTCATTTTTAGAACGAGCTCCATACCAATAACTCACCTTACGGTCTGTAGTCTTAAGCGTCTTGAATAAATGCAATAAGTGAGCGCGAAGCGGAGCCATACCAGCACCACCACCGATGTATAGCATTTCACGTTTGGTATCCAGAATATGAAAGTCTCCGTAAGGACCGGACATCTTCACTTTATCTCCCGGTTTTAATGAGAAGATATAAGAAGATGCAATACCCGGTTTAACGCCGGCTTTCCATCCTCCTGCCGCTCTATCAAACGGTGGAGTAGCAATACGCACGTTAAGGGTAATAATATTTCCTTCGGCAGGATAGTTCGCCATGGAGTACGCACGGATTGTTTCTTCGTCGTTCTTACAAGTCAACGGCCATAGTTTAAACTTATCCCATTCTGCTCTGAAACGATCATCCACATCCATATCGGCAAACTTAATGTCGAATTTAGGGATACTGATCTGCGCATAGCTGCCGGATTTGAAGTTCATGGCTTCTCCTTCCGGAAGTTTTACTGTAAATTCTTTGATGAAAGAAGCAACATTGTGGTTGGATACCACCGTACATTCCCATTCGTTCACTCCGAATACTTCCTCAGGAACCTGAACCTGCAAGTCAGCCTTTACTTTCGTCTGGCAACCCAATCTCCAATGATCCTTGATTTGTTTACGGGAGAAGAATCCAACTTCTGTAGGAAGGATATTCCCTCCTCCTTCCATTACCTGGCAACGACATTGGCCGCAACTACCACCACCACCACAGGCAGAGGATAAATAAATACCTTGAGACTGAAGTGTATTCAAAAGGGTACCACCTTGAGGAACACTGAATTCTTTTTCTCCATTCACAACCAGCTTAACATTACCGGATGGAATCAATTTTGCTTTTGCATATAGAAGTGTGGCTACAAGCACCATTGTCAGCGTAAAGAACACCACTACACTTACAATGATTGTGAGCCCACCTGTCATAAGTATTGTCATCTCTATTGTTTGTTTCTTAATTCGTTAATACTAATTGTAGATAATTAATTTTCCTGCAAATCTTTATTTCTTGCACGATGGATCCAGATGATCACGGCAATAGTAATAAGAGCCATTGGAGGAAGAATCATTAATCCATTATTAACGTATCCCAAATCATACAAAAACTGTGGAACAACCTGAATACCTAAAAGAGTTCCACTACCTAACAATTCACGAAAGAAACCTACAATAATTAAGATAAGTCCATATCCGGCACCATGACCGATACCATCTAAGAATGATTCCCAAGGACCATTACTAAGCCCGAAAGCCTCCATTCGTCCCATCAAAATACAGTTGGTAAGAATCAGACCAATGAAGACTGATAACTGTTTACTCATCTCATACGCATACGCTTTCAGGACTTCACTGACTAAAGTTACGAGAACTGCTGCAACAACTAATTGTACAATAATACGAATACGATTTGGTATTGTTTTTCGGATTAGTGAAATAATCACATTCGCAAAGGCAATCACAATAACCACAGACACAGCCATAACAATAGAAGGCTCTAATTTCGCGGTAACTGCCAGTGCCGAACAAATACCAAGCATCTGCACAACCACCGGATTCTTTTTACTAAGCGGGCTTAGTAATATTTCTTTGTTTTTTCCAGAAAATAAATTCATGACTGCTCAGTTATTTTGTTTTAAGAAATTCAACATAATTATTTAAACTACTATAGATCATCTTATCTACTCCCTGACTGGTGATTGTTCCACCGGAAATACCATCTACATAGTCTTGTCCATCAGCCGTTTTTCCTGGCTTAACAATAGCAATACTCTTAAATGTGCCATTCTTGAATATTTCTTTTCCAGAGAATTGTTTACCAAAATGAGGTGTGGATATTTCAGCACCTAATCCCGGAGTTTCACCAGCATGGCTGAAATCTGCGCCATAGACTGTGTTCTTGTCATCATTTAAAGCCATATACCCCCAAAGAGGTCCCCATAATCCGGTTCCTCTCATTGCAATAATGAATTTGGTTGCCCCATCCACTTTCGCGACAAAAACAGGAAGCGCTGTTCCGTTAGAATAAGCTTTAGCAATGTCTTCACTGAAAGCGTCTCCTTCAGCTTTACTTCCATCTTTGTTTACAAGGAAACTTTCTTGAATCAACTCGTTGTATTTAGCTTCAACCTCATCGGCTTCAGCAGTAACATTTAAACAACGCAGGATTTGAATCTTCTTGTCTATTTCTTCGTTTTTCTTTTGCGTCTCTTTTAGAGCTTGATTGGTAAAAGCCAAAGCCGCTGCTACAAAGACAACTAATACGCCCGCATAAATAACGGTATATAGATTACTTTCTCTATTCATAATTCTTTCGCTTTTTTACTTGATTGCTCTTTTTAGGCGTTTTCTAATATTTGCATCAACTACATAATAGTCAATTAACGGAGCAAAGACATTCATCAGAAGAATCGCTAACATCATACCTTCAGGATAACCCGGATTGAGTACTCTGATCACTACTGCCATGAAGCCTACAAGAAAACCATAAATATATTTCCCTTTTTCAGTACGTGCCGAAGTAACAGGATCTGTTGCCATAAACACAGCTCCGAAAGCAAACCCTCCGAGTAGAATATGCTCAACAGGACCTAAAGACATAGCTGCTGTTGTCCCCGCAAGGTTAAACAAGGCTGCAGTAATTCCGCCTCCGATAAATACAGAGATCATAGTCTTCCAGCTTGCTATTCCTGTAATTAATAAAATAACAGCACCTATAAGGATTGCTAATTTAGATGTTTCTCCGATTGAACCCGGTATTAAACCAATAAACATATCCATATAAGAAAGAGGATTTCCCAGCACGTCAGTAACTGTTGTATTGTTTGTTGTTGCAGTCGCTATCTGTCCTAATGGCGTAGCTCCGGAAAAAGCATCAACTACATTGCCGGATCCCAAACCAAATGTTTCGGATGTTCTGACAAAGACCTTTTCTCCCGACATTGCTGCTGGATAGGCGAAGAATAAAAATGCACGTGTTACCAATGCAACATTAAAAACATTGTATCCGGTACCTCCGAAAACTTCCTTCGCAAAGACAACTGCAAAAGCCGTTGCAACCGCAATCATCCACAGTGGAGTGTCAATCGGAACAATCATAGGAATCAGTATCCCCGAAACAAGAAATCCTTCCTGTATCTCTTCCTTTTTAACCTGAGCTACAGCGAACTCAATTCCGAGACCTACTACATATGAAACAATAATTTTAGGCAATACAGCCAAAAAACCAAAAATAAATGTCGAAAGAAAACCCGGATCAGCTCCGATAGCCAGGTTGTGTTGATAACCGACATTATACATACCAAATAACAGTGCGGGAATCAATGCAATGATTACTACAGTCATGGTACGTTTAGAATCTATGCTGTCATGGATGTGTACTCCTGATTTTGATGTCGTATTCGGTGTAAACAAAAACGTTTCGAATCCATCAAATACAGAGCGAAACATCGCCAGCTTTCCCCCCTCTTCAAAATTAGGCTTAATCTTGTCGAGATAATTTCTTAACGCTTTCAATGTATTCTGTTTTATTATATTATTAATTCATTTCCTTATAAAGAAGATCCAATCCGTTACGAACGATCTTTTGGATTTCTATTTTGGAAGTATCCACTACTTCACAAAGTGCGAAATCTTCCGGTGCAACCTCATAGATACCCAGATTCTCCATCTTATCAATATCAAAAGTGATAATTGCTTTTAACAAGTATTCTGGGAAAATATCCATCGGGAACACCTTGTCATATTCATTAGACATGATCATTGCACGCTTTCCTCCCTTTATACGGGCATCAATTATACGCGCTTTTTTAACTCCTCCTAATAAACCGCTGAGGAATGTTCCTCCTGCACTGAATTTATTGACTCCCAATGTTGCCCATCCGAAGAATTCGTGAACATCGTCTCCTTCAGGAATTGTAGTAATCTGATTGTCGTAAAAACCAAGATAATCTGTTTGGGAAACTTTTGTGCCGGTCAGTATATTTCCACTAATAATACGGATATTGCCTTTTGATGGTTGAAGCTTGTCACCGACCAAACTGTTTATTTCACATCCCGGAATAGCTTTGATATAGCCTGTTTTTGACAATTCAGAACCTGTAAGAGCTACTAAACGAGAGAAATCAGCTATGCCGTTGTTTAGAAGACGACCTATAAGTATCACATCATCGGCATAAAGTGTCCATACCACTTCCCCTTTATTTACCGGTTTGATATTGTTGATTTGTACCCCTACGTTTCCTGCCGGATGAGGACCGTTAAATTCAACAACCTCGGCATTTTTAACCTTGATTGATGAGCCTTGCTTTAATCCTACATACAATTTACCGTCAGTCAGTTTTGCAAGAGCGTCTAATCCTGTCTGGAAGTCATTTTCCTGCCCTTTGATTGTGTATTCAATATTAGGAGCAAGAGGTGCAGAGTAGAAGGCTGAAACAAAGATATCACGGGGAGTTTGGTCCGGACGAGCAATCATGTCGTAAGGACGTTGTTTGATACAAGGCCAGAGGCCACCATTTAGAATCGCTTCTTTAATATCCTCAGGTTTGAGGGTAGAGACATTTTTCTTGCCGAAATCTTCATATTGGTTTTCCGCATCCGGCTTAACTACAACGCTTAGCACTTTACGCTTTTCTCCACGATTAACCGCAGTGACTTCACCACTTACCGGAGATACGAATTTGATTTCGGGATAGGTCTTGTCTATAATCAGAACAGAACCGGCTTTGACTTTATCTCCTTCATGGACAATAACCTTGGGAGTAATACCGTTAAAATTATCAGGAACAATTGCATAATTTCCGCTGTGTTCCCCGGTTAGAACTGTCTCCGTTGGCTTGCCGATCAGTTGAATGTCTAAACCTTTTTTGAGCTTAATCACATTTGCCATGATAGAACTAAAAATGTTTTATGTAATTTTCTCGCAAAAGTACACATTTATTTATGTTTAAGAGCAGCGAAAGAGAAATAAATAATGAAATAATTCCATAATTTTGCCAAGTAGTCAATTAAAATATAGAATACCGATGAAACTTGTTTTTTTCTTCTTTGTTTTTTGTATGATTGGTGGAGGCTCATTGACGGCTCAGACTCGTTTTAACACGTCTGTAAGTAGCCCGTTAATCCATAGTCTGCAACTTCATGCAGGTGATGAACTTATTTCTGATCCGATGATCGAATTGGGAGGAAATGAGCAGTTGGAAATTAATTTTGATGTAATCGGGGATAACTATTCAAGATATCTTTACTCGATTATTCATTGTAATGCGGATTGGACGCCATCGGGTCTTGTGTCAACGGAATATATGACCGGATTCCAACAGATGGAGATCGAGGACTTTGCGAATTCATTAGCGACGACTACGGCTTATACCAATTACCGTTTTTTTCTGCCAAATGAAGATGTAACCTTTAAACTGTCGGGTAATTATGCTGTTCAGGTATTTGACGAAGCTGATCGGAGTAAAGTTCTGTTTACTGCTTGCTTTTTTGTGACCGAATCGGTTGTTCCCGTAGATGCTGAGGTAACTGGGATTACAGATATTGATGTCAATAAACATCATCAGCAACTTTCGTTTGTTATACGTAATAAAAACTTCCAGATTCCACACCCTGTGACGGATTTGAAGCTTTTTGTTTATCAGAATGGACGGCGAGATAATGCGGTTACCGGATTAAAACCTTCCGCTATTTCGCAGAATGAACTACTCTATAGTCATACCCCTGAACTCATCTTCAAAGCCGGAAATGAATATCGTCGTATGGAGTTTCTCAGTAATAAATATAACGGGATGAATGTGCAGAATATTCAGTTTCATAATCCGTATTATCATGTAACCTTATATCCGGATCAAATACGGAATCAGGGCTCATATCAATATGACCAGGATCAGAATGGACGCTTCTTTGTTCAATGCAGTAATTGTGAAGATCCGGATGTAGAAGCGGATTATCATATTGTTCACTTCTCCTTAGAGGCCGATGAAATTCCTGCCGGAAAGGTGTATCTGGATGGTTTGTTTATGAATAATCAATTCAACGAAAGCAGCAGGATGGAATATAACAGCGAAAGAAAACAATATGAAAAAAGCCTTTTGCTGAAACAAGGTAATTATAATTATCAATACTTATTTGTGCCTGACGGAGAAACAAAGGGACAGACCTTTCCTATTGAAGGTGACTTCGCAGAGACAGAAAACGAATATCTGATTTTAGTTTATTATCGTCCGATCGGTGCGCGATATGACAGATTGATTGGTTTTTCAAAGATTAACTGAATTTAATTACTGGCATTAAAAATTTTGAGGCGCCTCAGCAAACAAGTTGAAGAGCCTGGAAACGTATGTTGAGGCGCCTCAACTTTCATTACCAAGCGCCTTGAATTTTTTTTGTCTCCGACATCCAACCTATTTTTCTAATGCGAGATGCGACGACCTTGTATCTGATTTTTTAACTCCCAGTATATATGTAGCTGAGATATTCCGATCATCGCCGGTTATTTGCAAACCGAACAGTTGATTTTCGATTGTCCATTTGTTGGCACGCATCAAGTATTCTTTTCTTAGCTGCTGGGTGGGGGTTACGGCAGGATCTACTACGATGAAATCTGCTTCTGAACCTGTGCGGAAACTACCTATCTTATCTTCTAATTTAAGTGCTTTTGCTGTTCCCAATGTCGATTTATAGAAGGTTTCTAATGCGGACATCGGATAACCAAGTGTCTGCATTATTTTGTATGATTCCCCCATTGTTTTAAACATCGAAAAGGAGGTGCCTGCACCGACATCACTTCCTAATACGGTTTGTGCTTCAGCAGCATTGGCTTTTTGCATATCAAACAGTCCGCTGCCGAGGAATAAATTGGAGGTAGGACAGTGGGCTATAATGGCTCCTGCGTTGGAGATTCGTTTTAGTTCGCTTTCTGATAGATGAATACAATGACCCAAGAGAGTGCGGTCGGTCAGTAGCCCTGCCTTTTCATATACATTCAGGTAGTCTGAATGGCCTTTATGCAAATTTAACGTAGAAGTTATTTCATTCAGATTTTCTGATAGATGCGTTTGAATATAAGTATCGGGATAGGCTTTATGCAAATGAGCAGCCATTTGCATTTGTTCCATCGAACTCGTAATCGCAAAACGAGGAGTTACGGCATATAAATTCCGTCCGTTCTTATGCCATTTTTCAATTAATTGACGGCTTTCTTTTTCTCCCTCGACAACATTATCGGTCAGCCCATCCGGTGCATTTTTATCCATCAGAACTTTTCCGGTGATAATACGCATGTTTATGGAAGACGCTGTTTGAAATAACGCTTCAACCGAAACAGGATGAACCGTAGGGTAGGCCACGCAGGTAGTCGTACCGTTTCTTAATAATTCGTGGATAAATGTATCTGCAATTCTGAAGGCGTGTTCCGGAGAATTGAAATTCATTTCGGCGGGAAATGTATAATCGTTCAGCCAATCTAACAGTTGCTTTCCATACATGCCGATAATTTCCGTTTGCGAATAATGTATGTGCGCGTCGATTAATCCCGGCATAAGAATTTTCCCGCTATAGTCTGTTTCCGGAATAGACATGTACTTAGACTTAACCGCATCATACGACCCCGTTTCAAGAATCTTTCCTTCAGTGATTACAAGTGCTCCGTTGGGGATATAAACGTATGAATCCTTTCTGTTTACAGGCGAGTCCGTAAAATAAAAAACGGCTCCTTTATATAAATGACATTTCTCTTGCATAGTTTACAAATATAGTGAGCCTGATTGAATAACCTTCCACGTCGGACAGCATATGTTATTCAATTATTGTACTTTTGCCGGACTAATTATTAGTAAAACAAAATTTAATTTTATGAAACAAGAAATGTTTAACAAGCTGAGGTCGTTCCGATTCAAACAATTTTCAGGAAAGGCTTACAGTGCATTTTGTAGTCTGCGTAAGGAAGTGACGATTGGTGTTGTCGCTAATTGTGTGCTTACTTTTGCTGCTGCAGGAACCGTATCGGCACAAACAAATGTGATTGCCGGAGTGTCAAGTGCGGAAACAGAGCATGAGTTGGATGAAGTGACGGTCACAGCCTCGCGCGTAGAGTTGGCAATGAATCAGGCTGCTCGTTTAGTGACCGTAATTACAAAAGAAGAAATCCAGCAATCGCCTGTCCGAAGTATTCAGGATTTACTCAATTATGCTGCCAATATTGACGTAGTGCAGCGCGGAGGCCACGGAGTGCAAGCCGACATCTCCATACGTGGCGGATCATTCGATCAAACGGCAATTCTTCTCAACGGAGTCAACCTCTCCAATCCTCAAACCGGACATTATAGTTTTGATATCCCAGTCAATCTTTCAGATGTAGAGCGCATAGAGATCATTCACGGTCCTTCTTCCATTACCTATGGAGCCAGCGCATTTTCCGGTGGAATCAACATTATTACGAAAAAGACCCCTGATCATAAAGCCTATGCCAATATAGAGGCAGGTAGCCATGGTCTCTGGGGAGTGCAAGCCAGTGGAGCATTGACTTCCGAACTTGCTTCAAGCCAACTTTCGGCAGGATATAATACATCGGATGGCTATACGGCAAACAGCGATTACGATATTTGGAACCTGCTTTGGCAAACCCGACTTAAACCCGAAGAAAAATCAACTGTAGATATACAGTTGGGATATAATGATAAACGGTATGGCGCTAATACCTTTTATTCTGCTGCTTATCCGAATCAATACGATAAAACAAGTTCTTATTTTGCTTCTGTGCGAGGAGAAACGGGTGATCGATTGAAATTTATCCCTGTTATTTATTGGAATCGCCACTATGATGAATTTCAGCTTTACCGTGACGGTACGCCCGATCTTCCGTCATGGTATGTGGGGCATAATTATCATCGAAGTGATGTCTATGGTGCAAATCTGAATATCCAATATACTTCATCTTTGGGTATAACGAGTTTGGGGAGTGAACTGCGAAATGAAGGCGTGCTGAGTAATGTACTCGGCAAAACGATGACTGAAACAGATGGGCATTATACAAAATCAGACGATCGCACGAATGTGAGTTTTGCGCTTGAACACAATGTCTTGTTAAGTCGGTTTACATTAACTGCCGGGCTGTTGGCCAATTACAATACATCCTTGCGAGGTTCATATAAATTCTATCCTTCAATCAATGTAAGTTATCGGATATTAGATAACCTGAAAACGTTTGCTTCCTGGAATAAAGCAACCCGCATGCCTACGTTTACGGACTTGTATTATACCACCGCTACTCATATTGGTAATACAGATTTAAAACCGGAAAACTCGGAAGCATTTGAGCTTGGCGTGAAATATAATACCTGGTTTATGAGTTTGTATGCCACTGCCTATCTGATGAAAGGAAAGAACATTATTGATTGGGTGAAACCCAATGTGGACGCGAAGTGGGAGTCACGAAATATTACGAAATTAGATAAAAAAGGAATTGAACTGGGTGCGCGGTTTGCACTCCACGAGGTAATTCCCGTCTTACCGGAGCAGACCGTTCTACATGCCGGTTATGCTCGTCTGAATCAGGATAAATCATCCGGAAATCTGATATCCAATTATGCGTTGAACTACCTTCGGGATAAGGTAACCCTTAAATTAGAACATCCTATCGTTAAAAATGTAACTGTTAACTGGAATTTCCGTTGGCAGAAACGTATGGGAGGCTATACGCGTTATGATAAAGGCATAAAAGGCGAATTTGCAAATTACGAACCTTTTTCTACACTTGATTTACGAATAAACTGGCAACTAAAAGAGTTTATGCTGCATTTGAGTGCAAACAACTTGTATGACACGAAGTTCTATGATTTAGGAAATGTGCCGCAGGCCGGTTTTTGGTTGATCGGGGGAATTAGTTATACTATACGCTGAATGTGATAAAAAAAGGCAGAATCCGGTTAAAGATTCTGCCTTTTTACAATGGGCTCAATATTTCTCTATTAAAAAGGAATTTTGTCTATCCTTCGTTGATGTCTTCCTCCTTCGAATTCAGTGTTCAGAAAGGCTTCAACAGTTTTTTCGGCTTCTTCTTTACTAATAAATCTTCCCGGCATGACAAGAATATTCGCATCATTGTGTGCGCGACATAATTTTGCGATCTCAGCATTCCAGCTTAATCCTGCCCGAATGCCCATGTGTTTGTTGAGTGTCATAGCTATGCCATTTCCTGTTCCACAAACAGCAATACCTTTTTCTACTTCTCCTTTCTCTACAGCAAAGGCCAACGGATGAGCAAAGTCCGGATAATCGGAGCTTTCAGTAGATTGAGCTCCATAGTCTTTGTAAGGAATCCCCTTTTTGTCCAGAATCTGCTTAACAAATTCTTTCAATTCGTAGCCGGCGTGGTCACTGCTTAAACCGATCGTTTTCATTTCTTATTTCTTGGAGGTTATGAGGGTGTTTTTACACACCCTCAAATCATGATTGTTATGCTAATAGTTCTTTCACTTGTTGATATACGTTCTTTCCCGTAAATCCAAGTTTTTCATCCAATACTTTATAAGGTGCGGAGAACCCGAAAGAAGCTAATCCCCATACTTTACCCCGGCTTCCTACTAATCCTTCAAGCGTAACCGGTAATCCGGCGGTTAATCCGAATACCTTGCTTGATGCAGGAATAACAGCTTCCTGATATTCTTTACTCTGATTGCGGAACAACCCTTCAGAAGGTACAGAGACAATGCGTACATTAACTCCGTCTGCACGTAATAAAGCAGCTCCCTCAACCAATGTGGCAACTTCCGAACCGGAAGCGACAAGAACGACATCAGGGTTAGCATCTGTTTCTACGATATATGCTCCTTTTTCGGCCTGAAGAGCTTCTTCATAGCGACTGCTTTTAGCCGGTAGGTCAACTATATTTTGTCTTGAAAGGATCAGTCCGGTAGGCGTAGCAGTGTTCTCCATAGCTAACTTCCAGGCAACCGTTGTTTCTCTTACATCCGCCGGACGAAGCACAAGCATTGAATTATGTCCTTTGTGATTTTGCAATTTTTCCATCAAACGGATCTGAGCTTCCTGTTCAACCGGTTCATGCGTTGGGCCGTCTTCACCAACACGGAAAGCGTCATGTGTCCAAATGAACTTCACCGGCTGTTCCATTAAAGCAGCCATACGAATAGCCGGCTTCATATAATCAGAGAAAACGAAGAAAGTACCACAAGCTGCAATTACACCTCCATGAAGCGACATCCCTATACAGATACAAGCCATTGACAATTCCGATACACCGGCCTGGAAAAAGGCTCCGCTGAAATCGTCTTTACGAAAAGACTTGGTCTTTTTAAGGAAACCGTCCGTTTTATCAGAATTAGATAAGTCGGCTGATGCACAGATCATATTCTCTACTTGAGTAGCTAATACACCCAATACGGTTGCCGATGCGGCTCTTGTTGCCTGTCCGGGCTTCTGTTCAATAGCAGCCCAGTCAATAGCCGGAACCTCTTTAGAGAACCATTTCTCTTTCTTAACAGCTAATTCAGGATTAGCTGTTGCCCACGCTTCCTCTGCTTTGTAGCGTTCAGCAAGGATAACCTCTAATTCTTTCGCGCGATTAGCATAAAGTTCGGCTACTTCCGGAAGAATCCTGAACGGATTTTCAGGATCACCGCCTAATCTTTTTACTGTATCGGCAATAGATGCACCCGCTGCAGATAATGGCTGTCCATGAGTGGAAACTTTGTTTTCGTAACTACCCTGTGATGCGTCAACAGCGCCTTTCCCCATGATCGTGTTTCCGATAATAAGAGTTGGTTGTCCGGTTACAGCTTTTGCTTTTGTTAATGCTTCACGGATTTCTTTCACATCATTTCCGTTGATAGAAATAACGTTCCATCCCCAGGCTTCATATTTCATTGCTACCTTCTCAATCGTCACCTCTTCTACAGTCGTAGAAAGTTGTATATTATTGGAATCGTAGAACATAATCAGATTATCTAATCCTAACGTACCGGCAATACGTCCGGCACCTTGCGAAATTTCTTCCTGAACACCACCGTCAGAAATATAGGCATAAATGGTCTGACCCATCTGATCTCCTAAACGTGCTTTCAGGAATTTGGCAGCAATAGCAGCACCTACAGCATAGGTATGCCCCTGACCTAATGGACCGGATGTGTTTTCTACGCCACGTTCAATATCGACTTCCGGATGTCCGGGAGTTACACTGCCCCATTGACGAAAAGCAGCTAATTCATCCATTGTATATTTGCCTGTAAGAGCTAATACGGAATAAAGCATCGGAGACATGTGCCCCGGATCTAAAAAGAAACGGTCTCTTCCTGTCCACTTAGGATTCTTGGGATCGTATATAAGAAATTCTGAGAATAATACATTTACGAAATCTGCTCCACCCATTGCACCTCCGGGGTGTCCTGACTTAGCTTTTTCTACCATAGATGCAGCAAGAATACGAATATTATCCGCTGCGCTGTTCATTGTCTTGATATCATTCATAATGTATGGATTATTTTGAGTTTTTATGCAAAGATAATCAATCTCTCCATATGACTCATTGTCTTATAGATAATTCGCTATAGTGGTATAGGTAAAAAATAAGCCATATCGTTGTGGACATGGCTTATTTAGAAAAATATTTAAATCACTTATTTTAAGTTTTTAGCAGAGTTTTCGCGCTCCATCGCTGATAACGACATCATATAATTTAGGCTCGTGACCAAATTTTTCTTTGTATGCTGAGAATGCTTCTTTAACAAAAGCATCGTACTTCTCTTCCTTAACAAGGTTGATTGTACATCCACCGAAACCACCACCCATTACGCGTGATCCGGTTACTCCGCATTTCTTGGCAATGTCGTTCAGGAAGTCAAGTTCTTCGCAGCTTACCTCGTAAAGCTTACTCATTCCGTGATGAGTTCCGTACATTTTTTCGCCGACCGTTTCGTAATCTCCTTTTTCAAGAGCAGCGCAAACGTCCATCACACGGGCAACTTCTTCAATAACGTATTCTGCACGCATATAATCTTCTGCGCTTACCTCATTCTTCACTTCGTTAAGCATTTCCATCGATGCATCACGCAAGAATTCTACTTCCGGATGGTTCTTACGAATCGCTTTTGCGACGTTTTCACAAGATTCTCTACGTTTATTATAGGCTGAGGAAGCCAATTCGTGCTTTACTACAGAATCAAGAAGAACTAATTTGTAGCCTTTCGGATCGAATGGGTAATATTTGTATTCCAATGAACGGCAATCCAAGAGCATAAGACTGCCTTTTTTGCCGAAGACGGAGGCAAACTGATCCATAATACCGCATTTAACGCCTACATAATTATGTTCAGTAGATTGTCCTATTTTTGCTAATTCAAACTTGTCGATGCCCAAAGAAAGCATATCGTTTAATGCAAATGCATATGTACTTTCCAAGGCAGCAGAAGATGACATACCTGCTCCAAGTGGAACATCCCCCGCAAATACGGTATCAAAACCTTTAATACTACCGCCTCTTTTGATTATTTCACGGCATACGCCGAAAATATATCTTGCCCAACTTGCCTTTGGTGCATCCTCTTCATTGAAACCAAATTCTGCAGATTCATTTAAATCCAGTGCATATGCACGAATCTTATCTGTTCCGTTCAATTTGATTTCGGCAATCATTCCTTTGTCTATTGCACCCGGAAATACAAAACCTCCATTATAGTCCGTGTGTTCTCCAATCAAGTTAATACGTCCCGGAGAAGTATAAACGCTACCTTCTGTTTTATAAAGCTCGTTGAATTTTGATCTTATTTTATTAAGCATGGTTATAGAATTAAAAGTTTAACATTGTTATAAATTAAGAAGAAATTATCTAATACTGTTTAAAGGTATCAGATAATTTCTTCTCATAAAAAATATTTAGATTTTTTTATTGATTATTCTACAGGAATATCTTTGTTTACGTTTTTACTACCGATCAATGCATAATATAACAGATAGGCAAGACCAAGTAAAATTACGATATAAGAGAATTGATAACCTGCTACAGGAACGATAAGTCCTTGTATCCAAGGTAAAATACCACCACCGCAAACAAGTACCATGAAAAGACCCGAAGCTGCAGCTAAATATTTTCCTAAACCTTCAACCGCAAGGTTAAAGATACCACCCCACATGATAGATGTACACAAGCCTACTAATAACAAGAAGAGTGCGTTGATTGGAACTTCTGCAAAACCGAATCCTAATGCTCCGAGTGCATCTGTTTGTAATACCGGTACATTTACTAATGTTGAAACCGGTAAGAACATCGCCAATGCAACAAGAAGAGCTCCTATAGCAGAGGTCACGGTAAGCATTATCTTACTGGATACTTTGCTACCAATGGAAGCACCGACCAAACGACCGATAAGCATAAGGAACCAATATGTTCCGCAAACAAATCCGGAAATAGTAGGAGCGATGCCAATTTCTTTAACTAACCAAAGGTCAAGAACACCCGGAGTACCTACTTCAACACCTACGTAAACGAAGATTGCAATAGCTCCAAGTACAAAGTGACGGAACTTTAATGCACCTAACATTAATGTGCTTAGCGGCTCTTTTGCTTTTTCTGCATGCGGTTCCGGTAAAGTTGATACTGACAATACAATGAATGCAAATGCAAATACACCCATAGCAATATAAAGTACAGGATAAACGTCTGCAATACTTGTTGATTTTGTGATTTCACCTACAAGGACACCTACTAACATAGGAGTTAATGTTCCCATAACAGAGTTGAAAGAACCACCTACCTGAATTAACTGGTTACCTTTGTTACCACCTCCACCGAGAGTGTTCAACATTGGGTTAACCACCATGTTAAGAAGACACATGGAGAATCCCGCAACGAATGCACCAATTAAATAAATAACGAAACTTTGTTGACCTCCTGATAAATATTGAATAAAAACACCAATCAATCCAATTGCAATAGCAATTAATGCTGTTTTCTTATAACCTAATCTTTCTAACATGATTCCACCCGGAATACCCATTACAGCATAAGCAATAAAGTTTGCCAAGTTACCCAATAATCCCATTGCAGGGGATACATCAAATTGGGTGGTTAAGATTTTGCCCATAGGGGCTGCTAAGTTGGTAACGAATGAGATCATACCAAACAAGAACACCATAATGATTATGGGTAGCAAATAATTTTGTTTGTTCTGTTGTGTCATTTTTTAGATTATTTAGATTGTTAATAGATTACAATGATTGAATGGCAAATTTATAAATTGTTTTGCTAATAAACTCTTCTCCGGGACGAAGAACTGTTGATGGATACTCCGGTTTGTTCGGACTGTCCGGAAAATGTTGGGTTTCCAAGCATAAAGCGGCACGGGCCGGATAGCGTTGTCTGCATTTTCCTGCGAAATGCCCCGTCATCCAATTGCCTGTGTATAGTTGCACTCCCGGTTCCGTTGTATAAGTTTCCATTATAATACCCGTTTTAGGAGATACACATCGTGCACAGAAAGACAATTCGTTCCCTTCTTTATTTAATATATAGGTATGATCATACCCGTTTCCGAATTCAAGTTGTTCAAAATCTTCATTAATACGTGATCCAACCTCGTGCGGAGTGCGGAAGTCCATTGGAGTTCCTGCTACTTTCTCTTTCTGTCCGTAAGGAATTGCCGTACTATCTGTTGGCAGATAATAATCCGCATTTATCGTTAATAAATGATCTCCGATAGAAGGATCCCCGGCTCCGGAAAGATTGAAATAAGAATGGTTGGTGAGATTTAAAACCGTTGGTTTGTCTGTTACCGCATGGTACGAGATCTCTACCTCATTATTATCTGTCAGAGAATAGGTCACTGTTGTGATTAATTCCCCCGGAAAACCTTCTTCTCCGTCTGCAGAGATATATTTTAGGGTTACTGACTGATCAGTTACTTCTTCTATATCCCATACTTTGAAGTTGAACCCTTTTATTCCTCCGTGTAAATTATTCGGTCCATTGTTTATCGCAAGTTTATCGTATTCGATACCATCTAATACAAATTTACCTTTTGCTATACGATTCCCATAACGACCGCATACTGCTCCGAAATAAGGCTCTTGCGAAGTGAGGTACTCTTCAATACTATTATGTCCGGTCACTACATCCGTTAATTTCCCGTTTTTATCAGGAACCATAAGAGATACTATCTTAGCGCCGTAATTCGTAATAGTAAGTTCTACGCCATTTTTATTTGATAATATGCATAGCGTCGTGTTTTTTCCATCTATTTGTTTGCAAAAATTAGTCACATGCAAACCTGATAGAGCTATTTTGTTTTTCATGTATATTATAAAGTTATTAAACGCTTGTAAAATTACTTCTCTTCTGCATTTGCTGATAGATTAAAAAGATGTTGTGTAGCATGATTTCGTTTTTTGTTTATTCTACAATATTTTATATTGAATTGTTAGGAAATGAACTTTCCGTAGTGCTTTCTTTGCAGGATTGGTGAGGTAATAAGGATATTTGTATATTTGTCGCTGCTGAATAAAGATTAATTCAATGACTATAGAAATTATAGCTGTCTCAATACTTGCATTCTTACTAAATATACCTTTAGGGCGATGGCGAACGCGCTATAAAAAACTGTCTCTACCTTGGTGGTTAGTGGTTCATGCATCTATTCCTTTTATTATTGCAATGAGAATTTGGCTGGGGACTCCTCGTTTATATATACCCTTATTTATAGCCTTAGCTGTGTTAGGGCAGTTTCTCGGTGCACGTGCTTTTCGGAAGAAACAAGAAGAGCCTTGTGAATAGATTACCTTAGAATCTGTTAAAGTCTCTTGGCTTGAATGCAAAACCTATACGAAGTCTGCTTTTATATATATTGTAGTCTAATAGATTTTCTCCGTAGCCGTTATAGTATTGTATGATCGCATAAACGGGCTGTTTTTTCATTACTCTGAAATTTAATTCACATTGCGAATTAATTCCGAGACGTTTCCTATAAGTAGGAGTAAGCATTACTGATAGGTTTAACCTCTTATTATTAGTGCTAAAGGTTGAACCGACATAGAATAACCCCATATATTGTAAGATGTCCTGAGAATAACGTCCGTCAACAATAGGTATCCATCCTTTAGCCTGAAACTCCCAGTTTCTGGTCATTTGGACGGTTGCAGCTGCAGAGATCTTATTCCAGCTACGTGACTGAATGCTGTCAAATCCGTTTGACTCATGTTCCAGCATAACATATCCCTGTCCTACATATTTCCCATCTTTAAATAAGTACTTATTAAATCCGAATCCGGGATTAATACTCATGTCATGTAAAGGAAAAGAAGGTTCGAATACATTTAAAAAGGTACTTACTGTCAGTTGAAAGAAGAAATGAGAGTTCCACAATAAATTACTGTTTGTGAAACGTTGCATGATGCTTAATTGAAATTTTGCATCAGAGTTGGTGCTTGTTGGTTTTGAGCCTATCGTTGTTCCAATAAGCCCTGAATTGTCTTTAAATGCAGTAAATGTTGCCCCTTTGTCTAACTCCGCACGGATGCTATCAACATCTTTCGTGTTATAAGAAAAATCAGATAAAATGTTTTGCGCGTAAACAGAGTTGTTAAGAAATAAAAGAGATAGAGCTAAAACGGTAGCTTTTATTATTTTATAGTAAGACATTATTATATCGTTCAAGAATTAAAGATGCAAAAGTACAAATATTTTTTGTTTCATTTTGGTCTCAACTATTATATATATCCGCTAAAACAATGTGTGATTATCTCATTCGCCTTCTTCGTAGTGAAAGAATATTTTTTTATGAAAAAAGTATCTAATAAACCGGTTTTGTTTGAAAATGGAGTTTTTAGAGCTTTTATATGTTGATTTGTTTGAATGTCGAAAATAAAATTGAAGGTTTGATTGTGAAATGGAACTAAAACAAAAAAACACAGATCAAAAATAATAGTAGTCTCTTTAAAAAATTATATTTTTATCGAGTAAAAGAAGCGTTTAATTAAATTCTTATTAATATAAAACATCTTTGCTGATTCTCTATTGATTAATAAATTGAATTTGTATCAGGCAAACGATAGTAATAAATGTATGGAAAAAAAGACTCTTAGGTTTAACTATTTAACCTTAAAAAAAGATGAATTAATCATTGATGATGGTGATTTTTCAAATTCTTTATTTTTTCTTAAAGAAGGGAAATTAGCAATTCGATGTGAAGCGAATGAAGTAAGTGTTAATTCTGAAGAAATGTTTTTTCTTCCTCAGAATATGAGATGTGAAATAAAAGCTCTTGAAAAATCTCAGATTTTGGTTTATAATAATCTGGATTTATCAGAAATTTATTCTCTTTTTTCTGACGATGAATTGAAAAATATAAATGACGGAGGAGCCTCAATAATTAATTCGTTAAAGATGGTTGGCTCAATTGTTCGTTTTGTAAATCTGATGATTTTGTATATAGAAGATGATTTATTGAATGAATATATTCTGACTATTAAACAGCGAGAGGTGTTGATTCTTATTCAACAACTTTATACGAAAGAACAACTTTCTTCACTGTTTAATATTAAATGATTTTTAATAGGTTTTTATGATGGGTGGTTGCCAAAACTTTTCAACATAATAAAAAACGTATGTTTGTTTTTTAATTTATATTTCAGTGTATATGGAAGGTTATACCGGATTAGTCTTAGAGGGAGGAGGGATGCGATGCGCATTTACGGCTGGAGTGCTTGATTTTTTTATGGATAATCAAATCTGGTTTCCTTATACAATAGGCGTTTCTGCCGGAGCAAGCAATGGCATCTCTTATCTCTCACGTCAAAGAGGGCGTTCTCGTTATTCGTATGTGGACTTAATGAAAGAATATAAATATGTCGGACTATTGCCCATGTTAAGAGGTAAGGGGGTGATTGATATGGACTTTCTTTTTAATGCTTTTCCTGAAAAGTATTACCCCTTTGATTTTAAAAAATATTTTGATGTTAGAGAACGCTTTGTTGTTGTTGCCAGTAATTGCTTAACAGGTAAAGCGGAATATTTTGAAGAAAAGTCGGATGAAAAACGCTTAGTTTCAATTGTTCGTGCTTCTTGTTCGTTACCTGTGATGTGTCCACTCACTTATGTAGATGGTGTACCGATGGTTGATGGAGGAGTATGTGATTCTATACCTGTTTGTAAATCAATGTTGGATGGAAACAGAAAAAATATAGTAGTACTAACACGAAATAAGGGATATAGAAAGAAGAATAAAGATTTTTATCTTCCCGGCTTTGTTTATAAAAAATATCCGGAATTAAGGCAACAATTACAACTTCGATATAAGAGTTATAATGAACAGATCGAATATGTGGAATCATTAGAGCAGAACAAGGATGTTATTGTAATTCGCCCCCTTCAGAAATTGAATGTGACACGTACGGAAAGGAGTGTGTCTAAATTAGCTGCGCTTTATACGGAAGGGTATGAATCTGCTAAAACAAAACTGCTTCAGGAAGGCTTAATTCAAAATATTATATAAACTTGGCTGTTTTTGCAGGATCGACAGATAAGTTGCATACATCTTTTTTCCTACCATCAAACCGGGCTTTACTTAAAGCGTTATCACGAACTTGTGATCCGGGATGTCCTTTAGCAATATCTGCGGAATGTGCTGCTATTTTGTGGGCGATAAGTTTGTCTTTTATTCTTTCTTTGTCCGAGTATGATGTCTGATCTGCAATTAAAGAAACTCCTTGCCATGCTATTTGCGCTGCACCAATTGCAGAAGAAATGTACTCCTGTCCCGGAGCAATGTCAGTGCTTACCGGAGTCGAAGAGAAAAAAGGAATCTGTTGACAAATATATTGCTGTTCTTTAATCCCTTCCTGTATTTTATTTAATGGTGTATGTCCCGGACCTTCTACGATAGTTTGTATAAAATGCTCCTTCGCTCTTTTTGCTACCTCTCCCAAAACCCGGAGTTCTGCAAATTGAGCGGCATCATTTGAATCATATATAGATGCCGAACGTAGTGCACTGCTCAACACCAATGTAATATCATATTGTTTGAGTATCTCACATATATCAGTAAAGTGAGTGTAGAGAAAATTTTCTTTATTAGTAATCTTCATCCATTCTTTAAGGAGAAGTCCGGCAGGATCAGTAATTCCTGTCAGTCGTACATCTGTATGCTTAGAATGTTTTTTTAATAACCCTGCATGAATACAGAAGCAATCTACTCCTTGTTCCGCTTGATTGACAATGACTTCACGAAATACTTTCCAGGTAAGATTATCGATAGTACCGACTTGTTTCAACGCGTCAAAAATCGGAGTAGAGGCATAAGGGATAGGAGAGTGGCGCAAAATGAATTCACGGGTATCGGTGTGTTGGGCATCTTCTTCGTTTTCCAGAAACAAATCATTTCCCCATTTACAAAACCAGGCAATTTTCTCCATTTCTTTTTCCGGAACTAATGCTGCCTGTTCATAACAAATTCGGGTGGCAACTTTTACTAAGAAGTTTTTACCGATAATCATTGGTTCGGCTTCCGGATGATTGATGTTTGACGGGATTACTGCACGTCCGGCTGCAATTTCTTTGCGAACAAAATCGGGAGTGATATGAGACTTTAGTCCAAGTTCTTCAACCTGCTGATTCTCACGAATGGCAACATATTCCATTTCCGGCGTAATAATTCTTCGCTTGGCATAAAACATTTGGGTGATATTTTTGCCCTGTTTAGCGATCAATTTGTTGTTAATCCGAATCTGATCTTTTCTTCGAATATTCCATTCCTCTTTTATTCTGGGGATTCCTGTCGATGTAGTTAGCTCAATTTTAGAGTCAGAATACGGTCCCGTTGTATCATAAAGAATTACCGGATTGTTTTTCTTTACACTTTTTTTTCCGTTTTTATCAATGAAAACAGTATCGGAAAGAGTTACTCTCCGCACGCCAACTTGTATCCGGTTCATTTCACCCCGAATATAAACTTTTTCTGAAGCAGGAAAATTAATCCGTATGTTTTTCTTGGTAGCCATATGTTTCTATCCGTACCTCTAAAATGGCGATTAAGATAAATAAAAAACGTTGGAAATAACTAATTCCAACGTTGCTTTGTGTTATATAAAACGTGACCGCGACAGGATTCAAACCTGTAACCGGCTGATCCGTAGTCAGCTACTCTATTCAGTTGAGCTACGCGGCCAAAAATGTTTAAACATGTCAAAGAAAAAATAGGTGACCGCGACAGGATTCAAACCTGTAACCGGCTGATCCGTAGTCAGCTACTCTATTCAGTTGAGCTACGCGGCCAAAAATGTTTAAACATGTCAAAGAAAATAGGTGACCGCGACAGGATTCAAACCTGTAACCGGCTGATCCGTAGTCAGCTACTCTATTCAGTTGAGCTACGCGGCCAATATGCTTAATGCGAGTGCAAAGGTAGTATTTTCTTTTACTCTCCCAAAAGAATAAGTTATGTTTTTACGATTAATCCAACATCTTTGGGTTAAATATCAGATATCCAATATTCAATCCAAAGTTAAAATTTTTCTTCGGATAACTATATCCGTTAGCATATAAACTGATAGAAGCAAACGGTAATTGAAAAACGATAGCTGCTTCTCCCATATATTTGAATGATTTTAAGAACGGACCATAATCCGGAGTGAAGAGTGTTTTGTTCTCAACGACCGAGATCTCTTTTTGAATTTCATAAATGGGACAAAAGGCATAGAGGTCTGTCCTGAAATGTAATAGTTTACTTAATTTAATAATCGGAGATATTCCTGTTGCAATATATTGGTTTGCTCTGAATGCCTCGTTGAAAGCAATAATACTATGCGGAGTTGGTGTAAATGCAGGAGCCTGCAGGATGGAAGAGGTATAATTATTCATTAAGTTTTTACTGGAAACCACTACTTCTGCCATGTATCCTAAATTAAAACGATTGTTTAGCGCTCTGTAATGTTGGATATGTCCTTTTATCATCAGCCAGCTATGCGTTTTAGAACTATACGTATCGGTATAATCTCCTGACGCCGGATGGTATTTTTCAAGGCCGGTAACATATTGCGCGTTAATGGATAATTTCTCGCCTGCAATAGGATATTGTTTGGCATCAAGCGTATTCTCTTCGATGTTAAGTGAACCGCTGAATAGATCATACGTACTTTTGTCTGATGAAGCATTCGGAAAAGAGATATTCGAACTTTGAAAATACAAATCCGTAGCTCGTCCATAAGTAAAACCAACCTCTGCCTTGGCTGAAGTCAAGAAAGGGAACCCTAATTTAAGTTTAGCAAATAATTCTTGTTGCTTTATGATAGCGGGTACCACATCTTCGTAGAAAAGAGATTGGCTTTCTGAGTATTTTTTATAAGAATAAGCCGTTTGTAGATTGATATACATAGGGATACGCGTCTGCAAATACATTCTGCCGTTTAACAACCAACCACTGAAGGAATTTCCTACCTGAAAGTTTGCGTTGAGATCTGTGGCGTAAGCACCTAAAGATTGATAACTGAGTCCTGCAAATAATTGGTTTGCTTGATGTGAAGAAATGTTTCCTCCAAATGCTATATCTAATTCTTCTTTGATTACAATATCTAAATAAAGGTCGAATTTTTTTTCTTTTCTGTTATAAATCGCGTGAGGGGTAATTTCCTTTATTTTTGAAGAAGTCAACATTTTGAAATAAGCACGACGAAATTCCTCCATTGTGAATTCATCATCAATATCCCGGTGTAATTGAGCTTCTATATATTTTTTTTGTAAATCGGAAACGCCGGAAATATAAATGTTTTTGAAAATAAGAGGAGGCAAACCTTCCTTGTATTGATGTCTTCTTTCATTTAATGAATCGAGCGGCATTTCGCGGGTTACCCGTTGCTTGATAGAGTCAATTTTCGTGAGTGTTTTCCTGTATCCGATTTCCATTAATTCTTTTGCCTTAGGAAAATCGAGCAGAGAAACAGTAGAAAGGTCAAATTTGACCATCATACCTTCTTCTTCGGGTACTTCATAGTCTGTTTTTTGCATAATCATTGTTTCAATTTGATTATACAGATTTTGTGATGGCTTTACTTTTGTTCCCGCAACCGCTGAACCGAAAATAAAATCAGGTTGGAAAGCTTCGCGCATCGGGTTGATGGGGAAGTTATCGTAAATACCTCCGTCAAACAAAGGCACTCCATCTTTCCAGATAGGTTTAAAAACAAGAGGGAAAGTCATTGATGCCCGAACGGCATCTCCTAAATCTCCATTCTTAAATATGATCGGTTTCTTGTTGTAAATATCTGAACCTACACAACGAAAAGGAACGAACAGGTTATCAAAATTCCACCCCGCCTTAGCAGTTGCCTGAGCAAATAATGAAATGAAGGCCTGGTTCATTTGAATCGGATTTATAAGGCTTCCCGGAAGAAGATTTGTGCGAACCTGAATGGAATCGGTGTAATCAATTGAAAAATGTAAAAACTCCGGGTTAGGGTCAGGTTTTTTAAAATAGTAAATATAATCGTCCTGAACAGTCCCTGTCTGCCAATAACCAAACTCATCGGAGAGGAGTAATTCAAGCATTTCGTCCGGAGTGTAGCCCATGGCGTAAAGACTCCCGATTATCGCACCGATAGATGTTCCCGTAATATAATCGATTGGTATGTTGTTTTCCTCTAACGCCTTGATTACTCCTATATGAGCAGCACCTTTTGCTCCACCTCCGCTTAATACCAGACCTACTTTCTGAGCATTAATAGATACGGAAGAAATTAATAGAAGAAAAATTAACGTTTTTCGAACCATAAAGAATATTTTACTCATCAAAAATAACGATTATTCCGGGAAATAAAACAGAAAAGGCTGCCAGAAATTAGGCAGCCTTACTATGAGTTTGGTATAATTGAAAGAATTTATCCGATTAACTGAACGCTACGTTTGATGAATTTGCTCAGCGCTTCGCCTTTCAACATCCCGTTGCTGAGTAAAGCAAGGTCAATCAATTGACTGATCAGTTTGTTTTTAGGCGCATATTCGGCAAGAATAGATTCGTATTGATTCGTCAACTCGTCAATTTTCTGATTAGTTGATTTCATATCCTCTTTTTCTTGTTCTGTTATTTCTTCCTCTTTCTTCTTATTCTGACTTTCGCGCAAATCAGTTTGGCGGGTTTGCCATCCTTTCAGGTCATTCAGAATAGGAGTAATCTGTTCTTTACAAGCCTGTTCTGTTTCTTCCAGAACTTTCTTTACCAATGTATGGTCTGTATTTAATACTAAGTTATAGCTATCAGGCAATTCTCCATAGAATGACATGCCGGGCTGCATGGCCGACATTTCACGCATTCTTCTCATATATTCGCTCTGAGTCAGCATTACCGGATTGGCATTTTCTCCAAGAGCCTCAAATGTTACCATGAATTCCGTCTTGTCTAATTTAGGCATAGACGTTTTGAATACTTCTGTCAATGATTTTTGCTGGTCTTCAGTCAATGATACTTTACCTGTATCTTCTTTCTTGATGATGTTTTCGATCGTATCGCTGTCCACACGAACAAAACGCGTTTTCTCGAATTTCTGCTCTAACTGACTGATTACATGCGAATCCAATTGCCCATCCATAATCAATACATTATATCCCTTATCTTTAGCAGCCTGGATATAGCTGTATTGATCGTCTTTACTGTTTGTATAGAGATAAACTAAATTACCTTCTTTATCTGTTTGTTCAGACTGAACCAGCTTTTTATATTCGTCGAATGTATAGTAAGCGCCATCCACATCTTTTAATAAGGCGAATTTAGCCCCCCGGTCATAGAACTTTTCATCACTAAGCATTCCGTACTGGATGAATAGTTTCAGGCTGTCCCATTTCTCTTCAAACTGTTTACGATCAGCTTTGAAGATTTCTTCTAATCTGTCGGCTACCTTCTTCGTGATATGGCTTGATATCTTTTTAACGTTCTGATCACTCTGCAAATAAGAACGGGATACATTTAGCGGAATGTCCGGAGAATCAAGCACACCATGTAATAAAGTCAGAAACTCAGGAACAATGCCTTCTACTGAATCGGTAACAAATACCTGATTGCTGTATAATTGTATTTTATTTCTGTTCAGATCTATATTACTCTTAATACGAGGGAAATAAAGGATTCCGGTAAGGTTGAACGGATAGTCCACATTCAGGTGAATCCAGAACAGAGGTTCTTCACTCATCGGATAAAGATCCTGATAGAACTTCTTGTAATCCTTGTCTTTTAGTTCCGAAGGCTTACGGATCCAGGCCGGTTTAGTTTCGTTGATGATATTATCGTTTTCTGTATCTACGTACTTCCCATCTTTCCATTCTTGTTTTTTGCCGAATGCGATTTCTACAGGAAGGAAACGGCAATATTTTGTCAGCAAACCATTGATTTTCTCTTTAGTCAGAAAATCTTTGTTCTCATCGTCAATGTATAAGATAATATCCGTACCTCTATCTGCCTTTTCGGTTTCTTCTAATGAATATTCCGGAGTGCCATCGCAGCTCCATTTAACAGCGGCTGCACCTTCTTTATACGATTTCGTTACGATTTCTACCTTTTTAGAAACCATGAAAGAAGAATAAAATCCCAGACCGAAATGTCCGATAATAGCAGCTGCATTGTTTTTATATTTTTCCACAAACTCTTCAGCACCTGAGAATGCGATCTGATTAATGTATTTATCAATCTCTTCTGCTGTCATTCCAATACCGCGGTCTGAAATCGTAATTGTGTTTTCTCCCAGCTTAACATGAACAGTCAGATCTCCCAGTTCTCCCTTAAATTCGCCGACCGACGATAGTGTCTTTAGTTTTTGGGTTGCATCCACTGCATTTGAAACTAATTCGCGAAGAAAGATTTCGTGATCACTATACAAGAATTTTTTAATAATAGGGAAAATGTTTTCCGAGGTAACACCTATGTTTCCTTGTTTTGCCATAATAAAATGTCTTTTATGTTTTAATGTTATTGTTTTCTGTAATTACCCGGATAAAGACAAAAAAAATGCCAGACATGACTGTCTGACATTTTGACCTGTTTTTATATCATTGTTGTAGAGACAAGACACCTCTTGTCTCTACCTTGTCCATCATTCTTGTTGGGGCAATGATTGAGATACTTCTGTTGTTATTTTTTGGTTTTCTTTGTCAAAACCTACTACAATCGTATCTCCTTCGTTTACTGAAGCTCGAATAATCATTTCTGCCATTTCGTCTTCTAAATATTTCTGGATTGCTCTCTTTAGAGGACGGGCTCCAAATTGCACATCATACCCTTTGGTGGCAATAAAGTCTTTCGCGTCATCTGTAATTTGTAACGTATATCCTAATTGAGAAACACGTTTGTACAGACCTCCCAACTCGATGTCGATAATTTTATGGATAGCTTCTTTATCAAGCTGATCAAACATGATTATATCATCGATACGATTCAGAAATTCGGGGGCAAACGCTTTGTTTAGCGCTTTCTGGATAACACTACGGGAGAAATCTTTATCTACATCATCACCACCTTGTGTGTTGAATCCTACACCTCTTCCGAAATCTTTTAATTGACGTGTTCCGATATTCGAGGTCAGAATCAGGATCGTATTCTTGAAGTCTATACGTCTGCCAAGACTGTCAGTCAGCCGTCCTTCATCAAGTACCTGCAATAAGAGGTTAAATACGTCCGGATGCGCTTTTTCTATTTCATCCAGCAAGACAACAGAGTACGGTTTTCTACGTACTTTTTCTGTCAGCTGACCACCTTCTTCGTATCCGACATATCCCGGAGGCGCTCCAATCAAACGGGAGACGGCAAACTTCTCTAAATATTCGCTCATGTCAATACGAATCAACGAATCGCTTGAGTCGAACAGATATTCTGCCAGCTTTTTGGCCAAGTGCGTCTTTCCGACTCCTGTCGGACCAAGAAACATAAACGTGCCGATAGGCTTGTTCGGATCTTTCAACCCTACGCGATTACGTTGTATTGCCTTTACAATCTTTTGAACCGCTTCGTCCTGCCCGACTACCTTTTGTTTCAATACCTCACCCATTTCGAGCAATTTCAGATTTTCCGCCTTTGCTATACGTTGTACCGGTACGCCGGACATCATTGCTACCACTTCTGCAACTTTTTCCTCATCTACCGTTTCCCGATGTTCCTGCATTTCGCGTTCCCATTTGGATTTAGCGGCATCAAGCTGCATTAATAATTGACGTTCCTGATCACGGAAACTTGCAGCAAGTTCAAAGTTCTGAGATTTAACAGCCGCTATTTTCTGTTGCTTCGTTTCTTCGATCTTTCCTTCTAATTCCTCAATACTCTTCGGCACTGTTATATTAGATATATGTACGCGCGAGCCGGCTTCGTCCAATGCATCAATAGCCTTGTCCGGAAAATTCCGGTCGCTGATATAACGTTCAGTCAGTTTTACGCACGCTAATAACGCATCGTCAGTATAAATCACATTATGATGTTCTTCATACCTTTCTTTGATATTTTTCAATATCTGCAACGTTTCTTCAGCCGTTGTCGGATCAACGATTACTTTTTGAAAACGACGTTCCAAAGCACCGTCTTTTTCTATGTTCTTGCGATACTCATCCAATGTTGTTGCACCGATACATTGAATCTCACCACGAGCCAATGCCGGCTTCAGCATATTCGCGGCATCCATTGATCCCGAAGCCGAACCAGCTCCAACTATAGTGTGTATTTCATCAATGAACAGAATAATATGCGGATTCTTAGACAACTCGTTCAAAATCGCTTTGATACGTTCTTCAAACTGTCCTCTGTATTTTGTTCCCGCGACGATGGATGCCATATCAAGACTCACTACGCGTTTATCAAACAGGATACGAGAAACTTTACGTTGCACGATTCGCAGAGCCAAACCTTCTACGATAGCCGATTTACCAACACCCGGTTCACCAATCAGCACCGGATTATTCTTTTTCCGGCGGCTTAATATCTGAGCAAGTCTTTCAATCTCTTTCTCACGTCCCACAATAGGGTCTAACCGGTTTTCTGCAGCGGCACGTGTCATGTCTGTCCCGAAATTATCTAAAACAGGGGTATCATTCGGCGATTTAGACTGTGCAGAAGTGCCCGAAGAAGGTTGAGAAGTTTCCTTTCTGGAAGAAAAACTTTCATCTTCATCTTCGTCCTCATCATCCGTATAACCATCGCTGATTTCTTCTGTTTCTGTATTTTCGTCTTTCCTTTTTAAATGTTCTAAAGGAGTTCCAATTATTAAGTTGTTGAATAACTCACGATAAAACACTCCGTATTCATTCAGCACGCGTGCGGCAACATTAAACTGCTCTTTCAGTATAGCCAGCATCAGATGTTCCGTATCCGTATCATCACTTTTAAACACACGCGACTCCAGCATGCTCATTCTCAGAACACGTTCAGATGTCTTACTTATTGCTATTTCATTCTGAATCGGAGTATCCGAATCTATTGTATTTCTAATTTCCTCTTCAATTTGTTTCTTTATAGCGGATATATTAACATTCATATCTTGCAACGCCTCAATCGCCCTTCCGGTTCCATCCCTCAGGATACCCAGCATGAGATGTTCCGGACCTATATAGCTGTTCTGAAGCCTTATTGCTTCTTCCCTGCTATATTCTATCACGTCTGTCACCCTTTTGGTATAATTATTCTTCATAGCGTTTTTTTATTACGTATATACTACAATGCAAATTTAATAAACTAACACTTAGAAGTATCAAAATCTATGCCATTAATCTTTAATAATGATATAAACAGAATTTATTAATTCTAACCGAACTCTTTTCTTGTTTCAGGAAGTCGGCATCTATATTGTTTATAAACCGGAGAAATCGAGTCAATGCCGGAATTCTTTTTAGGTATTATCCGATCAACAGAAAAGGGGGGGATAGAGGATAAAAACAAGGTCTGATAGTCCCTAAAAAAGTCCATTTTTTTGTCTTTGAAAATCAAAGTAAAAATAGGCGTAAAAATATAAAGGATATTTTTCCAAAAATAACCTTTATAATTGGAAAAATAACCTTTATATTTTTTTCTTTATTCTATTGCTGTTTGACAGCAAAGGTAGGCAGGTCTTATTTTGCTCCTTCCAATAAAGCGTCAATGGCTTGTTTATCTACCAAAGTGGCATCCGAACGATTGAATAACGCCAGACCATTGTCTCCGGCATGCCCATTATCCCAATAAAAAGGAACCAATCCGTTTTTCTTAGCAATCTCTGTTACTTTTGAGAGATAGTAAGCTCTTGATTTTAAATGATTCTCTTGTGTATTTTCTTTTAGGGAAAGACGACGGATGGCTCCGTATTCTCCCAGAATAACAGGGTATCCTTTGTCGGTAAACTGTTGTTTTACCTTCGCGAAAATTTCTTCCAGAAAATCTTCTTGTCCCCAACTGTCTGTTTTTCCGTATTGGCTATACGGCTTGCCCCAGAAATAAATATCGCTGTTTTCATTTAACGCAAAGTCATACGGATCATAATAATGTACTTCCACAAACAGGCGATTGGGAGTCGGATCGCTCGGCATTGTAAGATAATCAATCCCAAACTGGATGTTGGTATTGTAAGTCTGAACAATCAGATGGCGATAGGTATTTTTACCTCCTGTTTCACGGACAGCATCAACAAACGCTTGGTTGTAGGATTGCAGGACTTCGTTGTTTTCTTTGGTAGGAGCGGTATAGACATTAGATACATGTACCTCATTGGTTCCGGCAAAAAGTAATCGCTCATCGTAATCATTAAAGGCTGTCGCTATCTGTTTCCAGATTGCTTTTTGTTTTTTTACAACTATCGCTTGCTGACTATAGGTGGGATTATTTTCCAACCATCCGCCATCCCAATGACTATTTAGTATCACATACATGTCATTCTCAATACAATAATCTACAACCTCTTTTACTCTTTCCATCCAGGACGTTCTGATACGATATTCACTGCCTTCCTCCAGATAACTGTTCCACGCGCATGGGATACGAATAGCGTTAAATCCTGCCTTTTTTACAGCCGTAATTAAATCCTTTGAAATTTTAGGATTTCCCCAGCCCGTTTCCCCGCCATTACTAAGCGGTACTTCCAACGAATTTCCGGCATTCCATCCTAAAACTATATTCTCAGCAAGCTCCTGCGAATCACTTTCCATACCCTGTTTATCAGGAGGTAAGGTTTCTATATTTTCTTCTTCTTCTTTTTCCTCCTGCACTCTGTTTTCATTATCACTGCTACATCTGCCGAATAAGAATAACAGGGTTATCAGGAATAGGGTAAAGAATGCTCTGTTTTTTGTGAAGTTTATGTTCATAATATGTCAATTCTTTCTGAATTCAAACGGTGTTCTTTCTTTCTTTAATGCTTTTTTCTCAACAGTTCTAATATCAAATGAAACAGGGGATGTTACAAATTCGGGAATATTGAACGATTGAAGCAGATTGTCATAATGAGATACCTTTTTTTGAGGTAAAAGGAATGGTTTTGATACATTCCCTTGTTCGTCGATCGAGGCAATAAAAGGACGCGTATATAGGCCATCTAACCGGCGACTGCTGAATACAAACCATCGTGAATTACTACTCCAGTTGTGATAGCTTTCTACATCATTACTGTTTACTTCCGTTAGCTCTCTGGTCGTTCCTGTCTGTAAATCGACCAACCAAAGATCCGCTTCTTTATGCCAGATGGAGAAATTACCATAATCTGATAAGGTGTACATCAGATATCTACCATCGAAGGAAGGACGCGGAAATGAAACACTTTTATTGGTGGTTGAGGCTGATACCAACGTGTCCACTACCTGTCCGAAACCTCCCGCTTCCGGATTAAAATCAATCCGGCAAAGACTGTATTTAATCTGGTCATATTCCAGCGGCAAAGTCTTATAATCAGCAGAACAGAAATAAAGGCTTTTGCCATCGGGTGAAAATGCCGGGAAAGTTTCAAATACCGAATCATTTTTTAGTAACGGACTGGAGAATAGTTGATTTTTTTCGATGTCATAAACCACAAGATCAGAAGCCAGATCGACAACTTCTATTCGTTTGTTTTTTATTTCATGAAAACCTTGTTGCGTTTTGTTTACCGAATAAGCAATATATTTACCTGAAGGATGCCAGTATGGGTAAACGCAGTTGGACAGCGTTTCTTCTGTCTTAGTCGTATATAACTCGGTGTTACCATTTACAGATAACATTGTTGCGCCAAATTCTCCACGTATATGCAGATTCATATATTTCGGATTATTCTGATTGAAGGAGTGACAATTCACACAACTTGCAGGCAGAATTGTATTTTCAATCAGGGTTGTTTGTGTAAAGTCAGAAAGGGTTCGTTGATAAATTCCCATTTTACTATATACTTCATATCCCGGTGCAATCAAACGATAAACCAGACCGTAATCAATCGGGTAGGGGCTGATATAAATGCTAAAAGGAGCATATTGTATCCAGCCTTTTTCTTTTTTTAGGGAAACAGTAACCTTCAACGAACCTCCTGTGTTTTTTTCTAATAATCCTTTCCATTCTTTTTCAGGAATTTCGATAGCTTCTTTATTCTGAATGTGGATTATGCCTGTCTCGCTGCCTTCAAAAACAGCATCTATCCGTGAAAATTCGTCCTGAACTGAAAAATTAAGGGGAGCTATACTGGCAGGTATTGTTACCCCCGCGTAATCCGGAAAAACAATAGGGATATCTTGTTTTGTTTCTGTGGGAACAACAGCTTCATTACACGCCTGGGCTGACAGGAGAAGTATTGTCAGCATATACATCATATAGTTCTTCATAGGTTGCTTTATTATGTTTTCTAAAATGGAGATAATACCAGAAAGTGCCCGAAAACTGTTTTCGCAGCATCGGCTCCGGATTTTGTTGAGAGGTATAGATGTTTCCATATGTTCGAACATCATTTTTTATTTTGTCATTAATCGGATACGGGATGTTTTTAGTCGGATCCTCGTGATTAAGTCCCCAGATATAGATCAACGCTTCTTGATAATGCAGAGGAATCGATTTGTAGTTGATTTCTTTTCCTAAAGGATAGTACGAATGGAAATGTTTTAAATCCTTCGTAAGTAAACAGTAAGCCATCAGGTATTCAAACGCCATACGATGAGTTGGGTTTTGTTGTAATAAAATACCTAACATCATATCTTTTTCAGGTTCGCTGAAAAGAAAATCAACCTTGGTGCGGTATTTTCGTAATGTACCCCATTCGGGATCCGCTTCAATCTTTGCTTCATCGCTCAGATACAACATCGTTTTATCTGCCCAATGCTTATAGAGAGTCGTTTTCTGTAATAGTTTCAGATATTTACGAGCAACGTTATATTCGCCATTAATAATATTTGTTTCTGCTAATCGTTTGATTGCCCGTACGCTTTTTTGATAGTCCGGCAGAGCTTCCATTGCTTCGAAGGCATATCGTTGGGCAGTATTGACAAACCCCAAATGGTAATAGATTTCTCCGGCTATAAATGGAATAGTGTAATCTCTTGCAAAACTCGGAAATAACCCGGCAAGCCCATTTTGATAATAGTGAAACATCCGGTCGCCCATGATTCCCTTCTTACAAAGAGCCAGATTCAGACAAGACACAGAGAGGGAAGAAGAGGGAGCTTTCTTGTCTGCCATCTCTATTATCTTATCCCAATTCCGCATTCGGACATGATAGTCATAAGTCATTACTTCTTCTTTTTCTTTGTTGACCATCATACTGATCAAATACCCACTTCCTGAAATGATTATGGCCAATTGAAAGATGACGGCAAAGACTCTTTGTTTCTTTTCATAATCAGGTATGAAAAAAAACAGAACCGGTATGATTACCGTTGACAAGGCAATCACAACAACAGGCCATACCGGATATTGAGGATAACGATAAAATGTAACGCCACTCACTAATCTTTCTATGGGGTATTGAACTACTACTAATTTAGCAAGGAAGGGGAGGCCGATGAAAAGCAAACAAGAAATGAAGAGAACACTCCATTTTTTTAATGTTGTATCTTCTGTTTTCAGAAATTCCCAAGCAATAACAATTGTGCCGAATACCATAAACATCCCCCCGGCAAACCAGTATAAGGCGGGAAGCATCACCAATAAATAACTTATTCGCAAGGGATAGGACTTAATTTTCTGATATAAAGGCAGCGGAAGTAAAGAGAGTAACAAGGCAATCAGTCCGGCAAGCATGTAGTTTTCATCGCAAAAAAGGGACCAATATAGGACCGGAGGGATACAGGCAAGCAATTCAAATGCTTTTTTTCTTCCGAACCCTAATGCCGTTATTGCTATAAGAGAGGACATAAGCCCGAGTAGTACTCCCATAGTTAATGCTCCATACCATCTATATGAAAAGAACTGGATGAAATAGCCGGCAATATATTCAGATAGACCTCCGGGCTTTCCTGCCTGCTCCGATAAGTACTCCGAGCTATTCAGAAACAATTGAAACTGCTCCTGATAATGCAGATGGTATGGGTAGTAAAAATAGTAAAAAACAAAAATCAATAAACCTAATAATATAGAAGGCCATCCATTTATTTTTGTCCATGGTTTATACATAATTAATATTCTTTTAGCGGTTACTTACTGTTTCTGCAATTTGCTCTTTGCGGATTTTTTCTATATCAACGGCATTGAATGGAACAGGTCCTTTGGAAAGTTCCGGTATATTGAAAGACTTCAGGAAATTGTCATACTTCGTGGGATTACGTTGTGGAAGTACGAACGGTTTGTGCACTTCTCCATTTTTGTCAACATAACAAAAGTATGGCTTCCCGTATAATCCATCGTCTCGCTTGCTGGCAAACACAAACCAACGACTGTTGGATGACCAGGAATGATAAGAATCTGATCGGTCAGAGTTGACAATAGTCAATGAATCTATATTGCCTGTTCTTAGGTCAATCATTTGTAGATCCGTTTCCTGATGCCAGATAGGAAAGGTTCCGTAATCAGCTACTGTATAAAGTAGAAAATGTCCGTCTGGCGATGTTTTGGGATGACACACTGATTTGTTTTGTTCAATGCCATTGAATAGCGTGTCTATCTGTGTTCCGAAACTGCCGTTTGAAGCGTGAAAATCAATACTGCATAAATTATATTTCAACGACCGTACACTATCCGGTAAAGGTACGGCAGGAGCAGTACAGAAATAAAGTTTTGCTCCATCTGTAGAGAATACAGGAAATGTTTCCAGATTTGCTTTACCCGATAAGAGTGGAGAAGAGAAGACTTTGTTCGATTCCAGATCAATAATAATTATATCGGATTCTGTATCATAAACCTCAAGTCTTTCATTCTTTAAAGAATGAAATTCAGGGATAATCGTGTTCGTAGAGAATACGGCATATTTTCCGGACGGATGAAAATTCCCATAGATTGCCGGAGATATCTGCCCTTCAGCCTTCGTGTTTATTTTTCGAAGTTTCCCATCTCGATTTAAAATCGTTCCGCCATTTTTACCTCTTAGGTGAAACATGGATAAAGAAGCGTCCTGATTTCCGTAAATATGACAATTCATGCAACTCCCGTCGGTGAGGTTATTGTCTGCTAAAACACATTCGTCAAATGTTTCAATACGGCGTTCGCAAAGTTGTATCTTATTCCATACTTCGTATCCGGGTTCGATTAGCCGGTAACTTAAATACGGATCAAGCTTGTCCGGAACTATTTTCCAGTAGAACGGGGCATAACGAATCCATTTCCCATTTGATTTGGCTGTAATTCGTATTGTTATTTTGTTCCCTGATTCTGATGTAACCAATCGTTTCCATTTCTTTTCTGAAAACTGTACGATCTCGTCTTCATACATGGTGAACGAATTATTTTTACCTTCTATGACTATTTCAGTACTCTCAACACTGTCACGTAGTAAAAAATTTAATGGAGCTATATTCACGGGAATTACAATATTCGTATAATCCGGATAAATAGGAGGTAGGGCATCACTTTCTACGATAGAAGAAGGACGTTCGCAAGCAGAGAAAACGAAAACAAACAGAAGTATATGTATAATCCACTTTTTCATCATTTTTTCTTTTGTGCATAATGATAATAAAACCAATACGTATCCCCATAATCCTTTTGTAAACCTACACCGTTTCCTTCAGCTTCCTGATAACGTTTTGTATAAGTCATAAAAGTCGCGGTAAGCTCGTTTGGAATATGGTAAGATTCTAATGTTTTGGCGGAAACTTTCTTTTGGGCTAAGCCAATTAACAAGGCTTCACTATAAAATTTCGGCAGAGGATATTCTTTTTCTTTGTACCATTTATCAAAAGCCTCCATAAATGATGGAATGTTTTTATTCAGTAAATGATAACAAAGTAAATAATCTAATGCGGCTTTGTTAGATGGATTGCTTTCTATTAACATCGTTAAGGAAGCGGTAGCATCTGCGGCTGTTCTCAACGTATCGTAGGTGGCTATCAAAGACCGTTTTTGCATAAGCCAGGGATTCTGCTCTCCTTCCTCCATTATGGTTCGCATATTACTTGCATAACTTGTGTAAAACAAGGTCTTATCCAAGATCCTCAGATATTTGTTTACTGCAGCAGTATCACCTATCACTAAATTGATTTCGGCTAACCGTTTTATTAAACGCGCACTTCGGCTTTGAGGAGAGAATGTCATGGCTAACATTGTAGAATGTTGTGCCATATTCATATCCCCTAATTGATAATAGATTTCTCCACTGAATGTGATTTCAAGCGGATTACTATGCGGACCAACAGGGATAAACATTCCTTCACTGAATGGTTGATAGCAGGATAATAATTTGTCCGGTAGTATTCCTTGTTTCATCCAGGCAATATTTGTAAAATAAGTAGCGACCGGATTTTTCATTTGGTAAGATTCTGCTTTTCTTGACACTTTCTCCCAGTTTTCGGAATAGGTTTCAATATCTAAAGAGAGAAGTTTCTCCCGGGTTTGATTAATGTTTAGAAATATACCGGCCATAAAAGCGACCGTAAACAGAAGCAGAATGCCTGATTCTTTTTGTTGGTAACGAAATGATTTGTTGTCCGAAGATAAAATATATATCATAAACAAACCGACTAAAAAAAGAGAGGGCAGAAAACCGTAAAGAGTATTCATCGGATAAAGAAAAGCTTGCCTGACAGTTAATAAATAATATTCTCTGCAGAATAAAGGACAACATATTCCAATGACAACTAAGAATAGCCAATATGGAAAAGAAGAATAACGCCGTTTGGAAAGATCGAAAATAACGACCAGGAAGATAAATGTGAGAAAATGACTGCCGATAAATGAATACAAAAAGATGGAAAGTAGTAAACCTGTTATTCCTGCTTTGTGTTGTTTTTGTATCAATGAATAGAGTAAAAAAAAGAAAAGAGCTAAGAAAAATGCGATTGTAGATGAAAGTCTGTAGTTTGTTTCAGTATGTAAGAACCATAATGCGAGAACGGGAAGGACGATATATAGCCAGCTATCTCGCTTTCCTACGCGTGAAAAAACAAGAAATAGCATCAACAAGACTACACCTAAGACTCCTGAGATTACGATAGCACCTCCGCCTTTTATATAATAGAACTGGGTGAGAAAATCTCCAATATAACAGGCTAACCACCCCGGCTTGGAGAAGTAAGATAAAAAGTAGTCCGATGAAAACAGAAATAACTGCATTTGCTCTTCATAAAGCAGATGGTAAGGAATGACATACAGAAAAAACAGGAGACAGGAAACTCCCAGTATAAGTATTAATGCTAATTCAAATAATCCTCCAATCCGTATTTCATCCTGATTTCCGACCACTGTTTTCTGTGCTTTAGAGTTCTTCTATGTCCTGTAGTTCTTCCGGAGAAAAGAGTCCTTTAGTTATTCCAAAAACGAATTGACCTACTATGTTGTTCTTATTCTCCTTTACAAAACTATAATTATATTCAGAAAAATTCCGCTCTGTTTTTAATAAATCCTTCTTTAAGGCTACTGAATCTTTGTTTTCGCTTCTCGTGAAACTTAATTCATTTCGTTTTCTGTCAGATTCGGTTTTTTTTTCTTTCCACTCCTGCAAAAGATTATTCAGAGGCGTACCTTTAGCACGGCTAACCGAGTCCAGAACAACTTGTACGGTTCCGGCTTCTGTTACAACTAATAGCTCCTCAAGTTTTAGTCGGAGAATTGGTCTTGTTCTGATAATTCGAATATCCGAAGAGTCAAGACTAACGGAAAAGTGAAATCTTCCGTTTTTTATGTAGGTAGAGTCAACCGTTTCAGCAGTTGCTCCTTTTAAGGGTACAAGATAAATAATCTCGTTTTCATATCCTTTTCCAATAACTTCTCCGTTAATCTCAAATTTTTTCTTCTCACTTTGACACGAAAACAGAAGGATGCAAAATAAAATTCCTACATATTTGTACATAAGCCAATCATATTATATGCAAAATAAAGAAAAAGAAAGGCGAATCCATAAGATCCGCCATTCTTTCTTACATTCAGAATTGTTCACTTACTTAGCTTTAAACATCCAGAACCAAGCAGTACCCCAAGAGCCTTGTCCCGGTTCAGGACGAGCTAATGCCATTTTATCATCATCCAGACTTAAAATATCATATTCGTACACTCTTACATTTCCTTCATTCGGAGCAATACCACATAACATGCTTACCGTCTTTGTGCTCAACTTTCCTTTTGCCCAAACAGCGCCACCATCATCTAATGTCTGGTTGGTCATATCGAAAGAGAATGTTCCGGATTCGGATGTACCATCTGTTTTGTTTATGGTTAGCTTGGAACCGGAAACAGCAAATATCATTTCAGCTCCTTTACCTTCACCGGCAGCTTGCTTATCAATCCCATCTAATCCAACTTTCCACCATCCGGGAGTAACGTTCCCTTTGTAGCCACCATTACCCCAAACGGTTGGGCCAGTACTCTCATTTGCGTCTTCAGGTTGAGTATCATCCCATGTCCATACTTTTTCTCCCGAACCACAGAAATATCCCCACTCAGCAGGCACATCGATCAATGTATCCACTTGTACGGTCAATATCTTCTCAATCATTGAACCGTCATGGTTTCGACCCATAAACTTGATCTGATTTTCTCCTTGCAATACTAACTGAACAGTTGTCTTTGTTTTTGCAGTTATACCACTTCCATAATCCCATGATGAAAGTACGCCAACTCCATCACTATTCAGATCAATATAGTTTGAATTCTTACCTTCAATTACTTGAGGTATTGCTGTGACCTGTATCTGATCTGCGGTTAATGCTCCCGATAGGGTATTCCTGTCTTCCATTGGGTCACAAGATACCATCAAGAAAAACATGCTTAATATTGAATATACTACTTTTCTCATAATCATATTTTTAATTACAATAAAAACCTATATGTCCACCTGTTGTAAAAGTAACAACTGAACCATTATTAATTTGAGTTCCATTACACGATACATAGATAGTCCCTTCACAAGTTGACGTTTTAATATCATAAACCGTATAAGTCCCTGCATTAATAGTATAGTAAGCTACAGGACCTGAAGCATTACTCGAAATTGCATATACCCCATTACTTCCTCTCAAAACAAGCTGTCCACCATCTATATTTGTTGCTGTTACTGCAAGGGTTATCTGTGATTGATTAACTGAGGATACTTTGGAATTACTGCTCTCTTTTAATATCTCATGATTGTTTCTTTTACTTTCATTTTCTTCTAAAGCAAAAATAAGACAACTATTTAGCAGAACGAAATAAATAAAAAATATCTTTCTCATAACAATTACATTTAAAGTTTAACATGAACTATTCATTCCAACTTACAAATAAGGCTGATGCATCCCAGCCCGAATTCTGTTTCAATACACCACCAGACAATTCTATCTCAGTTGAAGGAATTGGCATAAAACCTTTCGTGGCTTCGTAACGGGCTGCATATCCTGCACCTTGATCTTTCATAGATGTTACTACACCACGATTCCAGATCGTACTTCCCACTTGTTTGCTAAGTGCTTCCGTTGCGATTCCCCATCTTCTGATATCACTCCAGCGAGTTCCTTCAAAGGCTAACTCCCAACGACGTTCATTTCGTAATGCCTGCTCAGAATAAGTAACAGCCGGAAGTCCCGCTCTTGCACGGACACGATTCATGCCATCAGCAGTTTGTGTCAGTTCTGAATGCATAAGCAATACATCTGCAAAACGAATCACATTAACATCTACTTCATGTCCTAATTGGAAATCGTCATCTTTTCCATCACCATAATATTCTGTAGATGAGGTAAAGCTATTATATAATTCATCGATACCATCTGCGTTTCGTGATTTAGCTGCAGTAGTAGCAATGATTTTCTTTTGCCAGAAACCTGTTTCTTCCATTTGTTTGTCACCTCCATACACATAATCTTCCGTAGCAGAGCCATCAAGAATAGATGCTTCACGGCGGATATCAGTAGGCTCGGCCGCTTTCCATTCGTTCCATAATTTAGGACTTACCGGACCTGCTCCCCATCCTTGTCCGAATGGGAAAAGTTTTTTATACTGATCACCTGCTCCCGTGCTACGAATCGCAAAATGTAACATGTATTGGTTTGAATATCCGATCGTTGTACTCCAGTCTGCCATATGAGAACATTTAATCGCAAAAACCTGCTCATCATTATCTCCGTCTTTTATCCAATCCGGTGCATCGCTTGCGTAAGGATAATCCGGTTTGGAAACCTTGTTTGTATATGGCCATAAGCTGCGGAAATCAGGAACAAGGTCATGTCCGCTATTGGCAATACAATCTTCCAGACCGGTAATTACTTCAGCTTTTGTTAATGAACCCGAGATCGTTCCATCTTCGGCCATTAAAGGAAGTGCATCTTTTCCGTAAAAACCTGTATAGAATAAAAACACACGTGCTAATAAGGCTTCTGCCGTCCACTTAGTGAGATGTCCTTGTCCGGAAACAACTTCTCTCCAAGGCTTTGAAGGCATAATTTCGATGGCTTTCTTTAAATCACTTGCAATAAAAGCATAGACGTCATCAGTAGAAGATTGAGCCGGATAATTAATCGCTTCATCAACGGATGCTGGGACATTGGTAATCAATGGAATATTCCCGAACATTTCGACTAATTCATTATTGAAAAAGGCTCTCAGAATCAAAACTTCACCCATTAATTGATTCCGCAAAGTTTCATCTTCTACCTTGTCTAAATTAGCTAAAGCCATATTGGCGCGATTGATACCGGAATAACGTGTTGACCAGTATGTCTGAAATCGATCCATGTTTGTGTATAACAGGTGATCAAGAACCTGCATGTCTTTATCATTCTCACCGCCTCCGCCAAAACGATCGTCAGATGCTAATTCTGCAGCATAAAAATACGTGTTTTGTACGTTCTCCATGGCCTTATTCATCGTTGCATAAACACCGGTAACCATTTGGATCGCGTCATCTGCAGTCTGTGGATAATTACTCGTGTTCTTTTTCGTGTAGCTATCCGTATCTAAGAAACTGTCACAACCTGCAAAAGCAAATGTTGCCGCTAAAAAATATATTATCTTTTTCATACTTCATTAAAATTTTAGATTAACACCAACCAGATAGGTTCTTGGAGCAGGATAAAAACCTACATCTATACCTTTAGCCCATTTTCCGTCACCGCTTGTGTCACCTCCGTAACCAACTTCCGGGTCCATACCGGAATAACCGGTAAACGTAAATAGATTCTGAGCAGTCAGATACAAGCGAGCTTGTCCAAGAGGCATTGCAGGGAATAACTTTTTGAAGTCATAACCTAACGTGATATTCTGAATTCTTAAATAGTCGGCATCTTCAATGTAGATGTCAGAAATATTCTGCCAGTTTGTATGACTACCGGAAGTTAAACGAGGCAATTTATTCGAACTGCCTTCACCCGTCCAACGTCCGAAGATAGCAGTCGTATAATTCTGTAGAGGAGAGTCTGCGAATGAACGATAAGATTTTGCAATCTGATGTCCAAATGCGCCTGTACCGGTTATATTTAAATCGAAACCCATGTAACCGAAATTTAGGTTTAAACCTAACGTATAATCAGGGTTGGGATCACCAATTTGTGTACGATCCTCTTCATTTATCTGGTTATCATTGTTTGTGTCAACAAAGATCAGGTCTCCTGGTTGAGCTCCTGCATATTTAGCTGTGGTGTTGTTTACCTGATCCCAATTCTGGAATACACCGGCTGTTTTGTATCCATAGAAATAACCAATTGGATACCCTTTTTGAGCGCGATACATCTCTGTTGTACCTTGGCTTAATACATTACTTGCCCCGTGAATGATCTGTTCCGTATTCTCAATACGGGTTACTTCATTCTTATTATGTGCAAAATTTACTGTTGCGCCATAAGAGAAGTCTCCGATATTGTCGTTCCAGTTTAATGCAACTTCTATACCCTTGTTTTCAACATCTCCACCATTTACATAAGGTGCATTCAGTCCCCATACGGCAGGAATCGGTGCTGCAACCAACCAGTCTTTGGTCTTTTTCGTGTACCAATCAAAAACAAGACCAAGTCGTCCGTTTAGAAAACGAGAATCAAAACCGATATTTAACTGTTCGGATGTTTCCCAGGTAACGTCAGGGTTCGCAAGAATATCTGCATAACCTCCGACTGTCTGTGTTTTTTTATCTGAAGAGAAGTAATAGCCATTGCTTGTGTCGAATGCAATAGTAGATAAGTATTGGAAATTACTGATATCTGCATTACCGTTCTGACCCCAGCTTGCTCTTAATTTGAAGAAGTCAAGCCAATCCTTTGTGTTCTCAAGGAATGCCTCATTTGATACAACCCAACCTGCGGAAACTGAAGGGAAATAACCCCAACGATTCCCTTTGGAGAAGTTGGATGAACCATCCGCTCTTAATGTTGCAGAAGCCATATAAGTTTCTTTGTAGTTGTAGTTTACACGACCAAAGAATGACGCGATTGCTCCTTCACCCCATGGACTGCCCGAAGCATTGCGTTGAGATAATTCTGTTGGTTTAGTGTTATCAACCCATGCATAATCTAAAGAACCTGGGAAGATTGAGTTTCTTCCGGTAGCTTCCACATTTGCACCCATTCCCCATTTTTCCATAGATTGTCCGACTACTACGTCGAAATGATGTAAGTCTTCAAGGTTAAAGCTATAGGCAACAGTATTATCCAATGTCCAGTTATGACCGGAACTTGCATTCTGTACTGTGTTATCCATCGTTACGTTGTTGGTGTTAGACAAATGACGTATGCCGTCATATGAACGATAACGTGATGCACTCATCTTAAAACCAAACTGAGATTTAAATACAAGATTTTTGATTGGCTGTATTTCTACATAAGCACTTGTCTGAAGTCCGTAATTATCAGATCTGTTTAATCCTTTACTTGATAAAGCCATTTCTGCTAAAGGGTTACCTGTGTTTCCGTCAAAATTCCAACCATCAGCGACCTTATCATCATAATCGTAATAATTTCCTTCTGAGTCATAAGCCGGTAATAGCGGGTTACCAATTAATATATCATGGATAGAATTCCAGTAAATATCACCGATTGCAATACCTGACTTGTTGTTATAATTAAAATTTAATGTTTCACCAATTTTAATTATATCAAAACCATTTCCTTTCAATAGGACGTGGTCTGAATTAATACGAGCTGTATAACGTTCGTAATCTGATTGAACCGGTTTTCCTAAAATACCTTCTTGTGATGCATAAGAAAAACCAATGGAAAATTTAGACTGATCGTTACCACCTGTAAGATTAATTGCATGGTTTTGAGTAGGAGCAGCTTCATTATAAATTTCATCGAGCCAATTTGTTCCTTGCCATGAACCATCCATAATCGAATTGTAGATATCGGAAGGAAGCTGATTTTCCCAGTCGTACATGGCATTTCCTTCGTTGAAACGGATTTCATCAACGATTGTCATATACTCTTTTGCATTCAACAAATCGGCTGTCTTTGCCAGATATTGGAATCCTAAGTATCCATCGTAAGACAGTGATGTTTTACCTGCTTTACCTTGTTTGGTCGTAACAAGAATAACACCGTTTGCTGCACGTGCTCCGTAAATAGCTGCTGATGCAGCATCTTTTAATACGTCGATTGATTCAATGTCAGACGGGTTAAGTGTGTTGATGTCACCACCTGCTACTCCGTCAATAACATAAAGAGGTCCGGAGTTACCCACCGTACCTAAACCACGAATGGTCACTTTGAAGCCTTCACCCGGCTGACCGGAGCTCTGTGTGATATTAACTCCCGGAGTCTGACTTTGTAAAGCCGATAATGCACTTGTTGTGCTTAGTTTTTGTAGGTTATCTCCGCTAACCTGTACTGTTGCACCGGTTATGAGTTTCTTTTTCTGAACGCCATAACCAACTACAACAACCTCTTCTAAAGATTGAGAGTCTTCATTTAAAATAACATTGTAAGTGCTTTGCCCGGATTGAACTCTGATTGATTGGTTTAGATAGCCGATATAGGAAAACTCAATTTCGGCATTTGCAGGAATGGTTAACTCATAGTTACCGTCAAAATCTGTGACTGTACCATTCGTCGTTCCTTTTTGTACCACATTTACACCGATTAATGGTAAACCATCAGCTCCGGAGGTGACCACTCCTTTTACTTTCATCCCTGTTTGCGCCATGGCCGGAAGGCTGTACACAAGCAGAAGAGTTGCAACAATTACCATTTGCACAATACCACGAGATAGGTTGTACAAAGAAAATGTACGACATTTTTCTTCCATAAAGAATTGATTTAAGTTGAATAAAATTACATTCTTTCGATATTATTAGAGGCTAACACTTTTTATTAAAGTTCTATTAGTATTAACTGTTAACAATATTTTGAGTGTAAAAGTAAAATTTACAAGTAAGCTAATAGGATAGCTTATGTAAAGTAGTAGGGGGGATTTTGTTATCTGATGAGTGTATATACCTCTTTTGTCGTTTCTGTGGTATGATTTGTTAACTCTTTCGGAAACATTAGATGTCTGTTCGGCTGTTCGGCTTTAATATTCGGGAGATCGACAAAACAAAAAACCGTCATTCGTTAATAGCTCGAATGACGGTTCTGACCTGTTGATAAAATGATATTATTTACGTTTACGTTGTTCTTTTTGTTTTCGTAATTGCTCCTCCTGCATCTTTTGCGCATCTTCAAGACGTTTCATGAAACCGGATTTTTTCATTGGTTTCTTTTTGTTCTCTTCTAATTTAGCCAAAAGTTTTTCTTCGTTAATTGTATAACGGAAAAGAAGAGTCTGACCAACAGTCATCAATGTTGAAATGAAATAATAATAGTTCAGACCTGATGCATATTGATTGAAGAATACCAATAACATCAAAGGCATCATATACATCATAGCCTTCATCCCGGGCATTTGTTGTTGCCCTGTGTTACTCATTTCCATGTTAAACTTGGTGTAAACTAAGTTTACGATAACCATTAATAAACAGAATAAACTGATATGGTTTCCGAAATAAGTAGAAATAATAGGAATCTGCGCATCCCAACTGACTATGGCATCGTACGTAGATAAATCACTTGCCCAAAGGAAACTTTCATGACGAAGCTCAATAGCTGACGGGAAGAACATAAACAATGCAATCAAAATTGGCATCTGCAGAAGCATTGGTACGCAACCACTCATCGGGCTTGCTCCGGCACGGCTATAGAGTTCCATTGTCGCTTTCTGTCGTTCCATCGCATTTTCCTGACCCGGATATTTTGCGTTTAATTCTTCAACCTGAGGGCGAAGTACACGCATTTTCGCTGAGGACATATAAGACTTATAGGTCAATGGCAGAAGTACGATCTTTACAATCAATGTTAACAGGAAGATTATTAATCCGTAGCTGCTTAAATGCTGACCTAAGAAGTCAAATATCGGTATAATGAAATATTTATTTACATAACGAAATACACTGGCTCCAAGTGGAACAAGTCGTTCAAGATTCAACCTTTCGTCAGAAGAGAGCCCCTTGTCATATGAGTGTAACAAACCATATTTGTTTGGCCCTATATAATATTGTAAAGAGGTGGCTGTATTTCCTTGCAGGTCGAAAGGAACCGACATCGATGATGCAAATTTCATCAGAACGCCCGGATCTTCTACTGCTCTGGAATCCAGAACAACTGATTCAAAGCCATCCGATGAAATCAATACTGTGGAGAAAAACTTGTTTTTGTATGCAATCCACTTTATTTGTTCAGGAATCTTTTCGTTGTCACTGCCGGTCTCACTCAGGTTTTTCACCTTGTCATCCATATATTTATAATATAAGGCAGTGTATCTGTCTTCATATTTACGTCCCTTTTCCAATTGACGGGCAGATTGTTGCCAGGACATCTCTAATGCATTTGTACTTGGCGACAGAACTCCGTTCAGCCCTTTGCTCTCAACCGAAAATCCCATTCTGTATTCATTCGCCGGGAGAGTATAGATGAAATCGAGGTATGAACCTTCACCTGCTTCTAACCGCATTGTCAAGCTATGCGGATCACTACCTTTGATCGGCTTAAAGTGCAAATCCGAAGTGTTGACTACTTTATTCGCTGCCGTTATTAAAGCAATGTTCAATGAGGTTTGTGTTTCATCAAACAAAACAAGAGGTAACGAATCATAGGTGTCATATTCCTTTAAACGAGCATAGGCTAAGTTTCCGCCTTTCGTGTTAAACTTTACTTCCAACAATTCGTTTTCCAACGTGATTGTCTCATTCGTCCCGCTCATTGCTTTAGAAAACACACCAAAAGATTGCTCCAAAAGGGCGGCCTTTGCTGAGTCAGGAAGAGACGTGTCTTCTAACGGCAAAGAAGATGTTGTTGATTTTTTTTGTTCTTCAAGTTGTTTTTGTAATTCTATCTTGGCAATAGAATCATTATATCTTTGTTGGGCTTCGATCTGCTCCGGCGATGGCTGGTTAAACCAGGTGAACGCAAAAAGCAGTATTCCAATCAATACAAATCCGGTAATTGTGTTTTTATCCATTTATCTGATTTTTATTTATTCTCAATCGCAGCTTTAACAAAGCTTACAAATAACGGGTTAGGGTTTTCTACGGTGCTACTGTATTCAGGATGGAATTGGACTCCGATAAACCATTTGAGTTTCGGTATCTCAATTACCTCTACTAATTTGGTTTCCGGGTTTTCACCTGTACACATCATGCCGGCTTCTTCAAATTGTTCTTTATAACTTCCGTTAAATTCAAACCGGTGTCTATGTCTTTCCTCAATACGCGCTTTCTTGTATGCCTGAAAAGCTTTTGAGCCTTTTTTAAGAACACATTCGTAAGCTCCGAGTCGCATGGAACCTCCCATGTTCGTGATATTCTTCTGTTCTTCCATCATGTCTATCACTTTATAAGGTGTGTTCGGCTCCATCTCAGTCGAATTGGCATCTTTAAGCCCTAATACATTTCTCGCAAATTCTATCACCATGCACTGCATACCCAGACAGATTCCCAAACAAGGTTTGTCGTTCTCTCTTGCATATTTGATTGCTGCAAATTTTCCTTCAATACCTCGCTGTCCGAAACCTGGTGCAATCAATATTCCATCTAAATCCGAAAGGAGTTCGGCTGCGTTCTCTTCTGATAATTTTTCAGAATGAATAAGACGCAGATCCAGAATCCGGTCATTATATATTGCAGCCTGAAGTAATGATTCGTCAATTGATTTGTATGCATCCTGAAGTTCTACATATTTTCCTACCAAACCTATCTTTACCGTTTCTTTTGCGGCAGTTTTCTTTTGTAGAAACTCTTTCCACTGTGTTAACTCCGGAGTAGGCCCTACTTCCAATCCCATTTTTTTCAGAACGGTAACGTCCATATTTTGTTTTTGCAACACGAGTGGCACTTCGTAGATTGTCGGTACATCTATAGACTGTACCACTGCATCTTCTGCAACATTACAGAAAAGAGCTACCTTGTGTAAAATATCTTTCTTTAGCCCATGTTCAGTACGCAATACCAAAATATCCGGCTGAATACCTAACTCCTGTAATTGTTTAACGGAATGTTGCGTAGGTTTTGTTTTGTATTCCTTGGCGGCGGCAATATAAGGAACATAGGTTAAGTGAATGCAAAGACAATTTTTTCCTAACTCCCATTTTAACTGACGTACACTTTCTATAAAAGGTAACGATTCAATATCACCTACAGTTCCTCCAATCTCTGTGATTACAAAGTCAAATTTGTATTTTGAGCCCAAAAGTTTTACATTTCTTTTTATTTCGTCAGTGATATGCGGAATTACCTGTACGGTTTTTCCTAAATAATCACCCTTGCGCTCTTTATTAATCACACTTTGGTATATGCGTCCCGTCGTGATGTTGTTGGCTCTTGTTGTCGGAACATTCAGAAATCGTTCGTAATGCCCTAAGTCTAAATCTGCTTCATGACCGTCAACTGTCACATAACATTCCCCGTGCTCATATGGATTAAGAGTTCCCGGATCAATATTGATATAGGGATCAAATTTCTGGATCGTAACCTTATATCCTCTGGATTGAAGAAGTTTTCCCAATGATGCGGAAATTATACCTTTCCCTAAGGATGAAACCACACCGCCTGTAACGAAGATGTACTTTGTATCTGCCACGTTAGTAATATTTTATTGATGTATTGTCTTTTACAAAAGTCTTTTATAAAAAATAAGAAGTGGCAAAGTTAATCTTTTTCGTTTACTTCCCATTACGAAGTTATGTATTTGTTCGCATGATTTATTCCGAAGAAAAGAAAGAACCTTTTTGAAATTTTGGATATAAGAAAATTTTAAGGCGCCTGGAAACGAAAGTTGAGGCGCCTCAACTTTCGTTTCCAGGCGCCTCAACTTGTTTGCTGAGGCGCCTTTAAATTTTACTGTGTGCTAATTGAGATTTGTTTTTGATTGTTTTTTAGTAAAAGAAAAAGTTATCCTTCTTTTTATGTCACTATTTTTATGTTTCTTTGTAGCCAAAATAATCTAACAGTAAGTGAATCTTATAATAGAACAAGGAAATTCATCCTCTAAAGTTGCTGTTTATAGCGATGAAAGAATAGTAGAATACCTTCAATATAAAACACTGGAAGAGCAGACGTTGATGCCGTTGTTTGACAAATATCAATTAACGCAGGGAATCCTTTCTACTGTGATAGCCGTTGATGACGAGTTGAATAACTACCTGAAAGGACGGCTTGAACGTTTTATTTTTTTAGATGAAACAACCCGTTTACCTATAATAAATACATATAAAACACCGGCTACTTTAGGCAAAGATCGCATTGCGGCAGTTGTAGGTGCAAATTATCTGCATCCCGGACGAGATATCCTTGTTATTGATGCCGGAACGGCTATTACATATGACTTTATCAATGCCTTAGGAGTTTATCTCGGAGGGTCGATCTCTCCGGGCATGACAACCCGTTTCAAGGCATTAAATTATTATACAAGTCAGCTGCCCTTAGTGAAAGAGACAGAAGATATCCCACCCATTGGTTTTGATACTGTGAGTTCGATTCAGTCCGGGGTAGTAAATGGTATTATATATGAAATGAATAGCTATATTGAAGACTATCGAAGGAAATCCCCTTCTCTTTTGGTTTTTTTAACAGGAGGGCATTCGAATTATTTTGAAAGACGATTAAAAAATTCCATCTTTGCAGACATTAATTTAGTGTTGACAGGATTAAATAGAATCTTAGAGTATAATGTTGAAAATTAATAAGGTATTTATCATAACCTGCTTTTTATTCGTCCAGTTCTCCTTATTTGCTCAGAACAATACGAATTCTCCTTATACACGTTATGGTTATGGAGAGTTAGGAAATAAGTCGTTTGGAGCAGGACGAGCTATGGGCGGAATTGGCTATGGACTAAGATCGTCCAAACAAATAAACCCCATGAATCCGGCATCATATAGTGCCATTGATACAATGACATTTCTCTTTGATTTTGGTGTTTACGGACAGCTATCCTGGTTTGATGACGGAACCAATAAACAAAAAAACAAGAATGGTAATGTCGAATATATCGCATTGCAATTTCCGATAACAAACAGGTTGGCAATGAGTGCCGGAATCTTACCCTTTTCATATGTCGGATATGATTTTAACCATGTAGAGACAGTTGAGGGGGAAACATTTGTTAACAATTTTACCGGCAAAGGAGGATTAAACGATATCTACGCCGGCCTGTCTATGGATATATGGAAGAAGCGTCTTTCAGTTGGTGCAAATGTTGGTTATCTTTTTGGTTCCGTTACGCATAGTAGCTTATTGAGCTTTCCTTCATCTACGTCGGCATTAGGGATAGAAAAGAAACAGGAGATAAAAGTGAATGATTTGAAACTGGATTTAGGTATTCAATACACACATCCGTTAAGTAAAACCGAACAAATGACATTCGGGTTGGCTTATACTCCTTCGAATAAATTGAATACAAAGGTTTATAACTCGGTTCTCGAAGGTTCCGTGCTGACGATCGATACGTTGTCTAATTCCGTTTTCGATATTCCTGCTTCATATGGTTTCGGATTATCGTATGTGAAACAGAATAAACTGACAGCCGGGCTGGATTTTCTTTACGAAGAATGGGATAAAGCTACCTTTGGAGATGAAACGGATTTGTTCAATAATCGTTATCGTGTAGCGGGAGGGATTGAGTTTATTCCCGGTTATATGGAACGTTCCTTTTTTAAACGTATAAGATACCGTGCGGGTGTTCACTATGGTAATTCTTATCAAAAAGTTAATGCAAACACTTTAGGGACAAACGATAATGGATATGATGATTATGGAGCAAGTATAGGATTTGGATTGCCTTTGATAGATAACCGTTCGTTCTTGAATCTCTCGTTTGAGTATATGAGAATTAAGCCTCAGGCAAGATCCATGATCGATGAACAATACTTCAAAATAACAGTAAACTACACGTTCAACGAACAATGGTTCTATAAATTCAAATTAAAATAACAGAAAATTAAAACTCAAAGAAAAAATATGAAAACGAAAGTAGTATTATTGGCAACCGGATTACTGTTATCTGTGTCCGGTGCTTTCGCTCAAAAAGGAGTCGATAATGGAACCCGATTTGGTTCAGGAGAAGATAGTATTCGTTGTATAACCAATATAAGCTTGTTTGGCCCTTATGCTAAATCAGGTGATTACAAGAGTGCTTTAGAACCTTGGCAGATCGCTTATAATGAATGTCCGGCAGCAACTAAAGACATCTATCTTTATGGTGTTCGTATCGTAGAATGGCAGTTTTTAAATGAGAAAGACCCGGCAAAAAAAACTGAATATCTTAATAAACTTATGGCTGTTTATGATCAACGCGTAAAATATTTCGGGGATGATCGTCGTTATGGAAAAGATTGGATTGTTTCTCGTAAAGCGCAGGACTATGTGAAATTAGCAGGAGAAAATGCCGACTTTAATATGATGTATGGCTGGCTTAAAGAAGTTGTAGATGAATTTGGACAAAAGACTGAACCTTTGGCCGTAAATCTTTTCATGTTTGCCTCACATCAACGACTCATTGCTGATCCTGAAAAGAAGGGCGAGTTTGTTGAGAACTATCTGAAATCTACAGGAATTCTGGAAGCACAGTTAGAAGCGGCCAAAGCTGCCAATAACGAAAAGGAAATAACTGCTTTAACTACATTTAAAAGTAGTATTGATGCAAGCTTTGCAGGAAGTGGTGCTGCGGATTGCGATCTGTTGCAGAATCTATATGCCGATAAAGTAGAACAGAATAAAGATAATATAGAGTTTCTTAAGGAAACGATCTCTTTGCTTCGCAGAGTACGTTGTCAGGAAATTGAAGCTTATTTTGCCGCATCCGGTTATGTTCATGCAAAAGAACCTTCGGCAGAATCTGCTGTAGGACTTGGTAAACAAGCTGTAAAAAAGAAAGACTATAATGCAGCTATTTCATTCTTTGAAGAAGCGGCAAGTTTGGAAACTGACGCATTAGCCAAAGCGGATGATTACTATCTGATCGCATTGTTGAGCTTTGAACAGAATAGCTATTCAAAAGCAAGACAATACTGTTTGAAAGCCTTAGAAAACAATCCGAATTATGGAAATGCCTATTTATTAATCGGTAAAATGTATGCAGCAACTGCCGGCTCAATTTATCCTAATGATGCGGTGTTGAAGAAAACTGTTTATTATGCTGCTGTGGATAAATTCGAAAAAGCAAAACAAGTTGATTCTTCGTGTGCTGCTGATGCTTCTGCTCTGATTTCTACTTATCGTGCTTATTTCCCTTCTACAGAAGAGATTTTCATGCATCCTGATTTGGAAAAAGGTAAAGCTGTCACAATCGGAGGTTGGATCGGTGAACGTACTGTTGTAAGATAATATAAAAGTATAGAATGCGTTTTCTTTGTAAAACGAATAATGCACAAAGCATAACAGCTAATATAACATTAGTTGTTATGCTTCTTTTATTTCTGCTTTCTTGTGGAAAAGAAAAAACAGAAGTTGTTGAGGTCGTTTTTGATCCCGAAACGACTTATACAATGAAAGCAACAGATATTACAGAATTAATCTCTGATTCAGGAGTTATCCGCTATAAAATAATTGCTAAAGAATGGTATGTGTATGATAAAGCAGAAGAACCTTATTGGTTGTTTCCAAAAGGAGCATACCTGGAACGTTTCGATTCTTTATTTAATAAAGATGCAAGTATTAAAGCAGATACCATTTATCGTTATGTAAAGAAGGATTTGTGGGAACTGATTGGAAATGTGAAAGTTCTAAGTTTAAAAGGAGAGAAGTTTGATACGGATCATCTTTTTTGGGATCAGAAAGCCGGCAGATTTTACTCAGATGAATATATCCGGGTTGAACGAGAAGATAAAATTATCACTGGAATTGGTTTCGAGTCTAATCAAGATATGACAAAATATAATGTGTTTGATTCACAAGCCATTTTACCTGTGAACGAAATGGCTTCTGATACTACGACGGAAGTTGCTGATTCGACTCTTGTATTGCCTGTCGATTAACCATCGGCTAAAAAAAATAGAATAAAAGAGATAATAAATTCTTTTTTTGTATCTTCGTGCGCTTAAAATGGAGAATATAAACTTTAAAAAACAAATAATATAAATGGCTACGCTTGAAAAAATTAGAAACAAGGCCGGACTTTTGGTTGTTGTTGTCGGAGTGGCTTTGTTCGCCTTCATTATTGGAGACTTCTTAAATTCCGGATCAACCTTTTTTAGACAATCTCAAGAAAAAATTGCCGAAATTAATGGAGAAGTAATCAGTATTCATGATTATCAGGCGCGAGTGGATGAAATGACTGAGGTGTATAAAATGCAGACCGGTTCGAATAATTTATCCGAAGAGTTGATGAGTCAGGTACGCGAATCAGTGTTTCAATCTATCACACAAGAAACATTATTAAAAGAACTTACTTCAAAAATTGGTATAACCGTAACTCCTGAGGAGTTGTTTGATATGGTACAAGGGGAAAATGTATCTCCGATGATTCAACAAATGCCAATGTTTCAAAATCCTGAAACGAAAACTTTTGATAAAGCAGCTTTATTGAATTTTCTTAAAACAATAGATGATGATAATATTGCTACATTCCCGGCAGACCAACAGGGACAGTTGATTCAGGCAAAAAACTTTTGGTTGTTTTGGGAAAAGAATATCAAACAGCAGGCTTTGAATAATAAAGTTAGTACATTATTAGCAAAAACTATTTCTGCTAATGTGTTAGATGCAAAAGACCTGTTTGAGTCTAAAGCTGAAAATTCAGATATTTTATATACGCATCAATCTTATAGTACTATTCCGGACTCTGCTGTAGTTGTTTCGGATAGTGAGGTTAAAAAAATGTACGAACAACGAAAAGAGGCATATAAACAAGACGAAGGACGTGTTATTAAATATATATCAGTAGATATTACGCCAAGTCAGGAAGATTATGACAAAGCGAAAGGAGAAGCGGAAAAACTTCGTGAGGAGTTGATCACTTCAGATAAAGTTGCCGATATTGTAAACGATGCATCTGAAACTCCTTATGTTAATGCTTTTGTTAGTAATAAGAGCCTTGATTCCAAAGCCAAAGTTTTTGTTAATACTTCAGAAGTCGGAACCGTGTCGGACATTGATTTCCAAGATAATAAATATCGCTTCATGAAATTTGTTGATAAAACTGTAGCTCCAGATTCCGTAAAAGTAGCTCATATCATGTTAGCTACAACGTCAACAGCTCAGGCTGATAGCTTGAAAACAGTTCTTGATAAAGGAGGTAATTTTGGAGAATTGGCAAAAGAATACTCGCTGGATACTAATTCTGCTCAAAACAATGGTGAGTTAGGTTGGTTTACTGAAATTGCAGCATTGAGTAATATAAATGAAGAGTTTAAAAATGCAGTCTTTTCTTTGCCGGTAAACTCAGTAAGCATTGTTGAAAGTCTATACGGAATACATATTATTAAAGTGCTCGAAAAAACTTCTTCAGTTGAAAAATATAAGTTGGCTAATGTTGAATTTACGGTAACACCAAGTTCTAAAACATATAGTAATATATATAATGATTTGAATCAGTTTGTTGCAAAGAATAATAAAGCTGACAAATTAGATGAAGCTGCAAAAGAAGCCGGTTATAGTTTAACGTCTAATGTGACGGTAACAGCTAAAGATCAGACTTTAGGATTTATTCAAAATAGTCGCCCGGTAATACGTTGGGCCTTTGAACACGATAAAGGTAATATGTCCGAAATTTTCGAGTGTGATAATAGATTTGTTGTTGCAGCCGTTCAGGGAAAACTAAAAGAAGGTTATAGATCCTTGAATTCTCTATCTGCAGAGTTAAAAAGAGAATTAGCTATACAGAAGAAAGGTGAAAAAATTGTAGAAGATCTTACTTCAAAGAATTTTACTTCATTAGAAGCATATGCCGGAGTAACAGGAAATGCTGTTGACACTGTTAAGTTCATAAATTTTGCGACGAGAAGTATTGCAGGTATGGGTGTTGAACCTAAGTTAAATGCTTATATTTCATTAGCAAAAATAAATGAATTGAACGCACCTGTTGCAGGAACGAATGGCGTATATATCTTTAAGGTCTATAATAGAGAAAAAAGCGCAGAAGAATATAATGAGAAAAATTTGATAGAAGAATTGAATCAGGCGAATCTTTATAGAATTGGCTATGGTTTATCAGCGGAACTTGTGAAAATGTCTGAAATAAAAGATAATCGTATTCGCTTCTATTAATTCGAAAGATAAATAGGATATTAAGACTGCCGTGCAGAAATGTGCGGCAGTTTTTTTTAACTTTGTCTGTCTAAATAGGAATTAAAGGTATGGATGAAAAAAAGTTTTTATTGGGTAAAACTTTGTCAGAACTAAAAAATATTGTTTCCGAAGTTGGATTGCCTGTTTATGCTGCAGGTCAGATTGCCGATTGGCTTTATAAGAAAAAAGTATCTTTGATCTCAGATATGACAAATATTTCATTGGCAAACAGGACTAAGCTGGAAGAACTATATCAAGTTGGTGTGTCAGAGCCTGTTCATTCAATGAAGTCTATTGATGGAACAGTTAAATACCTTTTTGAAGTTAATAAAAAACGTACCGTTGAGACTGTATATATTCCGACAGATGATCGTGCAACCTTGTGTGTGTCATCTCAGGTGGGATGTAAAATGAATTGTTTGTTTTGTATGACTGGTAAACAAGGATTTACTGCAAATCTTACATCCAATGAAATTATGAATCAGATCAGATCGGTACCTGATGCTGAAAAATTAACAAACCTGGTTTTTATGGGAATGGGTGAACCTTTAGATAATACAGACGAATTATTTAAAGTCCTGGAAATTCTAACCTCTTCATATGGTTATGCATGGAGTCCAAAGCGTATTACCGTTTCTACAATAGGTATAACCAAAGGCTTAAAACAATTTCTCGATGAAAGCGATTGTCACTTAGCCGTGAGCCTTCATTCTCCATTTCCAAATGAAAGACTTAATCTTATGCCGGTTGAGAAGGCGTATCCTTCGCATGAAGTAATAGATTTGATTAGAAAATATGATTTTGCTCATCAACGAAGAGTCTCTTTTGAATATATTGTTTTTAATGATCTTAATGATACTTCTCGCCATGCTGACGAACTTGCTGCTTTGCTACGGGGCATTCCATGTCGCGTGAACCTGATACGCTTTCACGCTATTCCTAATGTCGATTTGACAAGTCCTGACATGAATAAAATGATGAAGTTTCGTGACATGTTGAATTCTAAAGGTGTTGTCTGTACAATAAGATCTTCGCGGGGAGAAGATATTTTTGCGGCATGTGGAATGCTCTCAAGCGCAAAAGAGAGCTGATGAATCTAATCTTTGTTAATTAAAAAAAGTATATTTGTAAAATATAAATCGAATAAATATGAAAACACATTATTTGCTAATTAACACATTACTTTTAATTCTGTTTTTAGGAGGGTGTAATTCTTCAGGTTTAGTTTTACCACAAGGAACAGGTTGGCCTTATGAAGCAGTAGTTGTAATGAATCAAAAATATTGGGATAATGAAGTTGGAGCTGCACTACAGAAAAATATGGGGGCACCAATTCCATTCTTACCACGCCCTGAACCGGCTATGAAGTTGACCAAGATAATTCCTCAACATTTTGATGGTATTCTGCAATATGCAAAAAATATTGTTATTATAAATATTAATGCTTCAACATATACAAAAGTATCTTTAAATCATGAAGTGAATAAATGGGCTCAGAATCAAGTGGTTTTGAAAGTCTCTTCACCAGATGAAAAAATGCTTATCGATTTTTTACAGAATCAACCCGATGCTATTGTTGACTTCTTTACTAAAGTGGAGATGAAAAGAGCACTCAGCGTTGTTGAAGAAAAATACAGTGTTCCTGTAATGGAAAAATTAGAAGCTAAATTTGGGATACGTTTGAATGTGCCTTCAGATATGACATCATTCCGTGATACAACGGATTTTTTCTGGACATCCAACAATGCAACATCGAGTAGGATGGACGTGGTTGTTTATTCCTTCCCATATTCAGATAAAAACACATTTACTGTGGATTATCTGATTAATAAAAGAGATTCTGTATTACGGGAAAATCTGCCGGGAGCCTACCCCAATTCATTTATGGCAACAGAATTAAGAGCTCCGATTGATTATAAGGCTATTACATTCCTTGGAAAATATGCGGGAGTAACAAGAGGCCTATGGAAAATGGTAGGAGATATGATGGGAGGACCATTTGTGAGTTTGACACGTTTAGATGAAAAAAATAATAAGGTAATAGTGGCTGAAGTTTTTGTATATGCGCCCGAATCTGATAAAAGAAATGTTATCAGACGCGGAGAGGCGTCTCTATATACCTTACGTTTACAAGATGAATTTAATATCTCACTTGACAAATCGTTGGATGAGAAAAAAAGCAATTAAACGATAATATTGATGGACAACAGGCTAATTAAAGTTGGGATAACGCATGGCGATATTAATGGTATTGGTTATGAGGTTATTTTAAAAACTTTTTCAGATAATAGGGTGGCAGAATTATGTACACCTATCATTTATGGCTCTTCTAAAATAGCAGCTTATCATAGAAAAGCTCTGGATCTGGCACCGGTTAATATGAATGTGATATCCAATGCGGAAGATGCTGGCGAAAACAGGTTGAATATTATAAATTGTGTTGATGATGAAACTAAAGTAGAATTAGCGCAGTCAACCAAAGTTGCTGGAGAAGCTGCATATAAAGCGCTCGAAACTGCAGTCTCAGATCTGAAAAAAGGCCTGATTGATGTTCTCGTAACAGCTCCGATCAACAAAAATAATATTCAGAATGACGACTTTACTTTTCCAGGACATACGGAATATCTTGAAAAATGTTTCAATCAGAATGGGACAAATGCATTGATGATTCTGATGAAAGAAGAGCTTCGTGTAGCCCTTGTTACAGGACATATTCCTTTATCGGAAGTCGTGAAAAAAGTTGATAAAGAAACGATCGTTGATAAACTTCTGGTTTTTAATAAATCATTAATTCAGGATTTTGGAGTAATAAAACCTCGTATTGCGGTTTTGTCTTTAAATCCTCATGCCGGAGATAGAGGATTAATCGGTAATGAGGAAGAGACCGTTATATTGCCTGCAATGCAAGAGGCCGAATCTAAAGGAGTAATGTCGTTTGGTCCTTATCCGGCCGACGGTTTTTTTGGCTCGTCTATGTACGAAGAGTTTGACGGTGTTCTTGCTATGTATCATGATCAGGGATTGGCACCGTTTAAAACGCTGGCAATGGAAGAAGGCGTTAATTTTACTGCCGGATTGCCGATTGTCCGTACATCTCCGGCTCATGGTACAGCTTATGATATTGCCGGAAAAAATATTGCATCAGAAGTTTCATTCAGACAGGCACTCTATACTGCGATGGATGTGTACAGATGTAGAATAGCTTATAAAGAAGCTACAGCCAACCCTTTACGTAAACAGTATTTTGATAAAGGCGGTGATAACGAGAAGTTGGATTTGACGAAAGACGATGAAGCTTAATTTTTTTTTGTAAAAAAAGAATGTGTAAGTTTGTATCATAAATTATAACGATACTATTTGTATGTTTAAGGATAAGACGATTGTATATACTTCGGGTACATTTGATATGTTTCATTATAATCATTTGCGAATGATCAATTATGCCCGTAGTTTAGCTGATATTTTGATAGTAGGAGTAAGTACGGACGAATTAGTTTCGTCATATAAAGCAGCTCCTATTATCCCTTTCAATGAAAGACTTCAGATAATAGAAGCATTAAAGACTCCTGATATTGTAATACCCCAACACTCTTTGGATCATACCGAAATTGTGAAAAAGCTAAATATTGATGCATTTGTTGTAGGGGATGATTGGTTCGGTAAATATGATTACCTGAAGGATTTAGGTGTACAGGTGTTCTATTTTCCTTACGGGACAGGTGTCTCTTCATCCACACTAAAAAAAGCAATTCACGATTCTTACGAGGCAAATTTAAAGCTTCAACAAAAAGCTAAGCCGGTAACGGTTAAACATAGTGTGGAATAACGCTTTATGAAGAGAGTTGCGTTAATTACTGGAGGGACAAAAGGAATAGGACGTGCAATTGCTACTACGCTGGCACAAAAAGGATATAATCTGATCCTGACTTATTCTACAGACCACAAGTCCGCTGAAGATACGGCTGTTGCCCTTCTAAAGGATTATAAGGTTGAGACTCGTCTTCTTCAAGCGGATATTACAATGCCAGACTCGATAGGGCAGATAGATAAATATATTGAAGATTATGATCTCAGGATTGATGCATTGATCTTAAATGCCGGAATTACCTGTCGCGACACTTTTGAAGAAATAACACTTAAAGACTGGGAAAGAGTTTTCTTTGCGAATGTACATTTCCCTGTTTTTCTTTTACAAAAAATAATAGGAAAGATAAACGCAGGAGGTTCTGTTGTCTTTACCGGTTCTTTGATGGGGATAGAGCCTCATTCCGTTTCGTTAGCTTATGGTGTCTCAAAAACAGCCGTACATTCTTTGGTTAAGAATCTGGTGAAGTTTTTAGTTCCGTATGATTTGAGAGTGAACGCGGTTGCTCCGGGATTTGTAGATACCGAATGGCAGAAAACGAAACCTGCTGAAATCCGCAAAAATATTGAGTCGAAAATAGCTGTAGGAAGGTTTTGTAAACCGGAAGAAATAGGGAATGTTTTCCTTATGTTGATAGAAAATACTTATTTTAACGGAGAAGTCGTCGTAGTTGACGGAGGATATTTATACAAATAAAAGAATTAATTTGATGGGAGATATTAATAAAGAGTACGAAGCGTCGCTAAAATCAATTGAAACAGAAAATAAAGTTGATCGTGTTTTTTATCGTCCTATCGGATTTCGTATTGCACGGCTTTTGAAAGATACAGGGATAACTCCTAATGTCATTACGATCATATCCATTTTTGTAGGTGGAGTCGTAGGGTATTTCTTTTATGTAAACAATATAGTATATACTATAATCGGTATTCTACTCCTTGTTTTTGCTAATATTCTGGATTGTGTAGATGGTCAATTAGCCAGAATGACAGGCATAAAATCAGCAATAGGTCGTATTTTAGACGGAATGGCCGGCGATATATGGTTTACTTCTATCTATATTGGTTTTGCGCTTCGTCTGATGAATATTTACGATACCGCGTGGTTCTTTGGCCTTGCCGTATTATCCGGATTATCTCATTTGATTCAGGCTAATATAACAGATTATTATAAAACATTACATTTGTTTTTTATTAGTAAAGAAAAAGGATCGGAGTTTCAATCCTTACAACAAGTAAAGGAGAAACATAAAGCTATGAAGCCGGGTATAAACAAGACTTTTTATCTTCTTTATATAGGATATACCTATCTACAGGTAAAAGCAACTCCTTGTTTGCAGAAAATGCTGGCGCAATTGTCTGCTCAATTCGGAGATGATATCCCTGACAATATAAGACAAAATTTTCGTTCGAGAAGTTTAGCATTGATGCCATATATTGATTTGCTTACATTTAATGGACGCACAATCGTAATGTTCATTATTGTATTGACCGGACATGTCTGGATTTATTTTCTCTATGAAATAATCGTACTTAATCTTGTGCTGATATTCGTAATGAATAGGCATGAAAAAATGTGTGCGGCTTTTTTGAAATAATTTGCTTATGAAAAAAACTGTTGTTGATATTAATGATCTGCAAAAGCTCAGTTCTTTTTTCAACACGACGATAGGGCGTTTTTTAGGTAATTGGTTCTTGAAAATATTTTGTGTTGAAAAAGTGAATAAGGTTCATAGCCGGAATTGTCATTTGCGTGGATCTGAGTTTACGTCTGCTTTATTGTCTGATCCTTTGATTGATCTCAAGTATGTCGTACATAATAAGGAAATTCTGGGCCAACTTCCGAAAGGAGCTTTTGCTACTATATCTAATCATCCCATTGGTTCGTTAGACGGAATAATTCTGATTGATATCTTTGCCTCAATCCGACCTGATTTTAAAGTAATGGTTAACGGAGTTCTGGAGAATATCGGAGCTATGGAAGATAACTTTATTTCTGTTAAGCCTGATTCTAAAAAAGAAGGAGCTAATCTTCAGAATGTAAATGGAGTTAGAGAATCTTTAAGCAGGCTGAGGCATGGTTCACCTGTAGGCTTTTTCCCTGCAGGAGCAATTTCATTTTATAATAAAAAAGAAAAGAGAATAAAAGACTTAGCTTGGACTCATAGTGTGGTTAAACTAATAAAAAAAGCCAAAGTTCCTATTTGTCCTGTTTTTTTTGATTTTTATAATACAGGCTTTTTCTATTGGTTAGGCCGGATCGACTGGCGAATAAGGACATTGCGTATTCCTGCAGAAGCATTTAATAAACGGGGTAAAATAGCAGATGTCTATATTGGTAATCTGATTTCGGTAGAAGAGATTCAAAATCTTGATGACGAAGATTTAGCAAGCTATCTTTATGAAGCAACGTATAACGCTAAAAATATCCCTCAAAAGTAGATTCGCGTGTAAATAGTGGATTTATGAATTAAGATTCGTAATTTTGTGGCTTAACAGGACTTTTAATAGGATGTATTATCAAAATGAAGATCGACGTACAACAAATTAAGCAGCGTTTTGGAATCATAGGAAACAGTCCTCTTTTAAATAGGGCGATTGATGTGGCATTACAGGTGGCTCCAACAGATCTGTCGGTGTTGATAACCGGTGAGAGTGGGGTTGGTAAAGAGAGTTTTCCGCAGATTATACATCTAAATAGTGCAAGAAAGCACGGACAATATATTGCCGTAAACTGTGGCGCTATCCCAGAAGGAACAATAGACTCAGAATTGTTTGGTCACGAAAAAGGATCGTTTACCGGGGCGTTAGCTGACAGGAAGGGATATTTTGAAGTCGCAGATGGAGGAACTATTTTCTTGGACGAAGTAGGGGAGTTGCCCATTCCTACGCAAGCACGACTGCTTCGTGTATTGGAATCCGGTGAATTTATTAAAGTCGGTTCTTCAAAAGTCCTGAAGACAAATGTACGTATTGTTGCAGCAACGAATGTTAATCTTACACAAGCCGTTGCCGAGGGTAAATTCAGAGAAGATTTGTTTTATCGTTTAAGTACTGTGCCTATAATGGTGCCATCCCTGCGTGAGCGTCCCGATGATATTTATCTTTTATTTCGCAAGTTTGCAGGTGATTGTGCTGAAAAATATCGTATGCCTGCCATTAAACTAAGTGATGATGCCAAACAATTGTTGCAATCTTACCGATGGCCGGGCAATGTCAGAGAACTAAAGAACTTGACAGAGCGTATTTCGGTCATAGAAGAAGAACGGACAATTACATCTGATACTCTGAAACAATATCTTCCTGATTCTCAAGTAGAGAAATTGCCTGTTTTAGTGAAAAACGCATCCGACTATAAAATGTTTAATAGTGAACGGGAAATACTATATCAAGTGCTTTTTGATATGAAAAAGGATGTGAACGAATTAAAAGAATTAGTTCATGGTCTTATGTCGGGCAGTATTGCCGTAACAACAAAAGAAGACGAACCCAATTTTACGCACCATACTCATCACCCTAAAGTACATCATATGGATCATGTGATCCAAGAGGCGGAAACAGTTGAAGAAACCCTTTCTTTAGAAGATGCAGAAAAGGAAATGATTCGAAGAACATTAGAAAAATATAATGGAAGAAGAAAAAGTGCGGCTGCAGAACTTAAAATTTCTGAACGTACTTTGTATCGAAAAATCAAAGAATACAACCTTGAATAAATTAAAGACGATGCAAAATAAAACGAATATAGTCGCTTTTTTTATGTTTTTCCTGTTGATTTTGGCTGGATGTTCAATCTCTTATACCTTTAATGGGGCTTCGATTGATTATACCAAAGTTAAATCTATTACAATTCGTGATTTTCCGAATCAAGCCCCTTTGGTGTATCCTCCCTTGGCTCAGTCTTTCACTGAAGGTCTAAAAGATAAATATATCCGACAAACACGTTTGCAAATCACTCCCGATAATGGCGATCTGTCTTTAGAAGGAGAAATTACGGGTTATGCTTTTTCGCAGTTGGCCGTAAAAGAAGATGCTTATGCATCGGAAACACAGTTGACAATTACAATCCGTGTCCGTTATCAAAATCAAGTAAGTCCCGAAGAAGACTTTGAGCAAACTTTTTCAGCCTACCGTACTTTTCAAAATGACCAGATGCCTCAGGACGTACAAGACGAACTTTGCCAGGAGATTATAGAAGAATTAGCCGATCAGATTTATAATGCCACAGTAGCTAATTGGTAAATGGAAACTTCTTTTCCATATCAGCTTATAGAAGATGCTTCATTGTTTACGGATGAAACATTAGTTCGTCTAAAACAGATTGTCGATCGTTATCCGTGTTTTTCTGTTGCTAAGATATTATACCTGAAGAATCTGGCGGTCCTTAACGATCCGATTTTCCCATCCGAATTAAAAAGATTAGCTATATCCATCCCTGATAGACGAAAATTATTTCTTTTGATTGAAGATAAACTACCTCATCAATCGTCTATTACAATGGTAAAAGAAGAAGAACGAACAGACGCTTTTGGCTTGATAGAAGAATTCTTGTCGAGCCAGCAGACTTCTACTTCTTCTGATTTGAATGATCTGTTGCTTAATTCTTCTGTTTCTTCAGATTATATCTATTGGTCAATGTCCAAACAAACGAAATCCGAAGAACCTGAAACGGCGAAACTTGAACATCATCAACTTATAGATTCATTTATAGCCGAAGATGAAAAACGACCAAGAAGACTGTCTCTAATGTCGGATTCTGAGTCTGACAAACAAGTGGATCAGCCTGATGAGGCGCTTGAACCTGACTTTTTAAAACCTCAGGATGATTCGTTTTTTACAGAAACATTAGCCCAGATTTATATAAAACAAAAGCGCTATGAACGTGCCTTACAAATAATTGAAAAATTAAGCTTGAAATATCCGGAAAAAAATGTTTACTTTGCAGACCAAATACGATTCCTTGAAAAATTGATTATTAACAATAAAAATATAAAATAAGATGTATGTATTTATTTCAGTTCTGATCCTTATAGCATCATTACTATTAATCTTGATTGTGTTGATTCAGAATTCAAAAGGAGGAGGTCTTGCTTCCGGTTTTTCTTCATCTAATCAGATTATGGGAGTTCGTAAAACAACAGACTTTCTTGAAAAAGCTACTTGGACTTTGGCAGGAACTGTTATTGTATTAAGTATTGTCATTACTTCTTTTATCCCTCATTCTCAAACTGTACAACAATCAGAAATCAGAGAACAGGTGAATGAGGCAGTAGCTGTTGATCCGGGAACCGTTGCTCCTAATTTTGGAACTGCGCAACAAGCACCCGAAGAGGCTCCTGCAACAACTCCGGAGAAAGAAGAAAAATAAAATAGTTGTAATCGAGTGAATAAAAAAATAAGGTGTGTCAATTCTGGCACACCTTATTTTTTTATTCATGATCTATTTTTTATTTCAAACCTAATTTACTTTTTATAGCATTAGGTATTGCATTCTTGTGAACAACAATATTCATTGTTTTGTAACTTACAAACGCTTCAGAAGCATACCAAGTTCCTTTGTATTTATTGTCTGTTCCCCATGAGTTTTTAACCATATAGAATTTTGTACCATTCTGATCTTTAGCAATGCCGTATATCTGCATGCCGTGATCATCTGTTGTCTGGTAATTATCATAAGCTTGTTGGCGTAATTCTTGAGTGATAGTAAGCTCTTTACAAGGGCTTTCCAACATCTTTCTGATCTTTTCATCCTTTTCTTTACTGCTAAGTCCTACCCATTTGTCCTGATCAGAACCGGAAGTTTCCATCGCTTCAATATCCGGAACTACCGCTACACCATTACGGGTAAATCCCTTTTCACTTACATCAGATCCCCAAGCAATTGTATAACCTGTATTTATTGCATTGTCAAAAACCTGCATGAACTCATCAAGAGGCAGGTTGTATGATTGAGACCAACGCCAGTTGTCTTGTATTTCTAAAGCAAAACTGGAATAAAAAGGCTGATGTGTGTAAGACGTTAATGAAACATAGTCATCCGGATTTACTCCTAATTCAGCGACAAAACTCTTTGGAGTGTATTCTTTGCCGTTATAGGTGAACTTTTGAGGAAGTTCTCCTAAATAAGCATCAATTGTAGCCTCAAATCCTTTCTTCCAGGCAGAGGACAGTTTGCCGTTTTTGTTCCCGACAACTGCTTTCACATAGGCACTTGTTACGGCCTCTAATTCACCATGAACGTGATTGTCTTCCCCGTATTCCAATCCCTTCATTACTGACTCCGGAACAATACCATAATGTTTTAATACATACATCACATCATAAAAAGATCCTCCCTGAGAATAAGGACTTACTCCATGAGTACGTACATATTTATCACCTTTGTCACGATAAGAATGACTAACAACGAACATTTCTGATAGATCATGTTCTCCTTTTCCCATACGGATCAATTCTGATTCGATGAATCCTAAACCGGAGTATGACCAGCATGTACCGGCACGGTTTTGGTTTTCTACAGGTGTAATCTTAAGTTCCTTAACAGGAGTGAATACATAGCCTTTCTCTTCCTGGGCTGATACGGTAGAGAAGGCGATAACCGACAATAAGGCAGCCGATACAATAATTTTCTTCATTTTATATCTGTTTTAAGAGGTTATTTGCTACAAATATACAACAACGGAGCCATTCTATCCTGCATTTTTATTTACTTTTGTCTTTGTTGTCAAACTTAGTAACAGAGAATAAATGAAAATAACAATTATCGGAGCGGGAAATATAGGTTTAGCCATAGCCCGTGGGATAGCAAAAGGTAGCCATGCCACTTCTTCAGATATTACTTGCACCGTACGTACAGAAGATTCTTATAACCGTTTAATAGCCACGGATTGTGAATTTAATCTCCTGCGAGATAATATTGAAGCCGTGAGAGGTGCAGACATAATTATTCTTGCCGTAAAACCTTGGCGAATAGAAGAAGTCTTGTTCCAGGTTCGTCCGTCGTTAGATGATAAACAGATCATTGTATCAGTTGCTGCGGGAATAACGTTTGAACAACTGAATTCTTATCTGACACGAAATATGGATTATGATTCGGTTTCCCTGCCTGCATTATTTCGTGTTATGCCTAATACCGCGATTGAAGTAGGGAGCAGCATGACGTTTGTTTCTGCCTTCAACACGACGGAAGAGCAAACAAATCTTGTCTTAGACCTTTTTCGCGAATTAGGTAACGCTTTACTTGTTGAAGAACGTTTGATGGGGCCGGGAACAGCTCTTGCCTCCAGCGGTATTGCTTTTGCGATGCGTTATATGCGTGCCGCAATCGAAGGAGGAGTAGAGTTGGGGTTTTATCCGAAAGAAGCACAGGAAATCGTAGTTCATACGGTTAAGGGTGCTGTAGATCTGCTGCTTACAAATAGATCGAATCCGGAAACAGAAATAGACAAAGTGACTACTCCGGGTGGCGTTACAATCAAGGGATTAAATGAAATGGAATTATCCGGTTTTACTTCATCCGTGATTCGTGGGTTAAAAGCCAGCAAATAAAACGACATTCTGTTTTCCTCGTCGTTTTTTAACTATATTTCCTCTATAAATTAAAGTCCACGTATCGTCTTCTCCTATGCATGTGATAAGAGATTAAAAAAATTTCCTCTTCGAGCTTTATGCTCAGACGCAATTCCTTGCCTGAACGCTCCTTTATACC
>NZ_JAQWCQ010000079.1 GCF_028705895.1 Massilibacteroides sp.
TCCTTTGGGTGCAAAAAAAGAAATGCAAAACGCTTCTTGAAAGAGAAACGGTGAACGAACCAATCTTTGATCTGATTGAACGAGCAGAAAAATGGCTTCAAGCCAATACCTATACAAACAAAATTATTAAGTGGGAAACCTCCACGTGGGGAGAAATCCCTGCTGATTTCGGGAGGAAATAATTTTAGAGCTTGTTTAAATTTTTATTCGTGGCTTCTTTCGATTTATTTTTTGTTTAGTTATATATCCGCATGAATGAGCATAGCGGGCTATTTTATTTTAGGTAAAATGTCTTTCTCAAAATCTTCGTTACCGACTAATCTCTTGTCCGGTATAACGTATGCCTTAGAAAAAAGACTGAGAGTGGGATTAAAATCATTATAGCGAAGTCCGCACAGATCAGAAATTGCATAAATTAAATGTTCGTTGCTGTATGGACGGGTATAATCAAATACTAATGAATCGGATTCTGCCCGATAGGCATTTGAACGCCATAGAATAAAAGGAATACGGCATTGTGATGGATATGCGTTTGTCATGAAATGTCCGTTAGCTGCCCGGTAATCGTAAACTTCTTCTCCATGATCAGAGAAAAACAAGACGAAAGAAGAATTATTCTTTTGTTCCACATAATCAATAACCGTATTGACAATAGAATCTGTATATAATACGGAATTGTCATATTCATCAAGAATCGTCAGCATTCTTTCATCAGCAAATTCTTTTGGAGGGAGAGGATCTGTATGATGATTAAAACGGTTGAAATTTTCCGGATAACGACAGTTGTACTGATGATGACTTCCCATCATATGTATAAATATAAGTTTATCTTTTGTGATGCTGTCATTCAGAATCTCTTGCAGTTGAGGTAATATAATCTCATCGCCTTTTTTTCTGACACTTAAATCATAGGTATGATGAGATTCTTGTGCAATTATTCCGTAGTTTCCGCCCCACTTGCTGACTAATTCCTGATTAGATATCCAGTAGGTCTCAAATCCGGCACAATTAAACAACTCCACGATAGACGGTTTCTTGATATACCAGTCGGGATGCTTATGATCAGCAAAGGTCAGGACTTTTTTAAGAACACCGATCGTATGCGTATCGCATGTAACCACATCAGTGTATATATCCAATTCATCTTTATGTGAGCTTAATTTAGGCGTTGTGTTCCTTCCATAGCCATATAATCCCATGTGCTCAGACGATAAAGATTCTCCGATAATTACGACAAAAACCCTACCTCCCGGAGTTAATGAAGGATCTCTTTCTACTTGTATAGAAAGTGTTTTTCGGATCTCAATTTCTTTTTGCATTTCATTTATTTCGTTGACATAACATATCCCGCTTTTATAAAAATCGAAAAGAGGAACGGCTTTGACCAAATACTGGAATGAAATTATAGCTATTAGTGCGACTAAAGACAATGAGAATACCCCTTTGTATTTGCGGAAAGACAATGAAAGCTTAGAAGGTCGAGGCAAGAGTAGAGCAATACCGCAAATAGTATATCCTATACCGGCCAATATAGGAGTCCAGCCAATGAATGAGCTGAAGTATTCTGCAGACTCTTGTATATTACTATTGAATATAACCCAATACATGTCTTTACACATATATATATCCGAAAGATACAAGTAAGTCCATACGATAGAATTGGGAAGAATAGACAAGGCAAAAAGAACAGCAAGGTAAATTTTTTCTTTTTTGCCCGAGAAGAAGCAGCTCAGAGTAAACAGAGATATCCCCAGACATAATGAAGTAGTCCAGCCGATGATCTTGTCTTTAGTCGATAAGTTCTCTGCCCATGTATAAAAACCGGGTGAATAAAGAACGATAAGCAAGATCAGCAACAATGTGTATTTCTTGTCAAGAATTAATTTTTTTAGCATACAAATCATTTTGCCATCGCGGCATTTTCTGAAAAAGAATTGTTCTGAGTTATCTTTCTCTGTTTATTATAGAAATTCCCCGCAAATATAAGAATAAATGTATTAGTTTTATTTGGCTGTTAGGTTTTTACGGTCTGCTGTATATTATTAACTTTGCAAGTCAAAGGAAACAGCAATGGATGACGACTTCGATATAAGAGAGCCTAAAGTAATTGAAAGTGAACGGGAGTACGAAAATGCACTTCGCCCGCTTTCTTTTGTGGATTTCAGCGGACAAGCTAAGGTCGTTGAGAACCTGAAGGTATTTGTGATGGCTGCCCGTATGCGTAAGGAAGCTTTAGATCATGTATTGTTGCATGGTCCTCCCGGATTGGGAAAAACAACGTTATCCAATATCATTGCGAATGAATTGGGAGTTGGCTTTAAGGTTACCTCAGGTCCGGTACTCGACAAACCGGGTGATCTGGCGGGAGTACTTACTTCGCTTGAAGAAAATGATGTGCTGTTTATTGATGAGATTCACAGGCTTAGTCCGATTGTTGAGGAGTATCTTTATTCGGCAATGGAAGACTACCGTATTGACATTATGATTGATAAGGGACCGAGCGCCCGTTCGATCCAGATTGATCTGTCACCATTCACGCTTGTTGGGGCAACAACTCGTAGCGGATTGTTGACAAGTCCTTTGCGTGCGCGTTTCGGAATCAATATGCATCTGGAATATTATGATATGGACACACTGACGAAGATCGTGCTTCGTAGTGCTGCTATATTGAATGTCAGATGTGAGTTAAATGCAGCGAAAGAGATTGCTTCACGCAGTAGAGGGACGCCTCGTATAGCGAATGCTTTACTTCGTCGTGTTCGCGACTTTGCACAGGTAAAAGGAAACGGAGAAATAGACAAGGCTATTGCCTGTTTTGCTCTTGAAGCACTGAATATCGATCGCTATGGTCTGGACCAGGTAGATAATAAATTATTGACTACAATTATAGATAAGTTTGCTGGAGGTCCGGTCGGACTGACCACGATTGCGACTGCTCTTGGGGAAGATCCGGGTACTTTAGAAGAAGTTTATGAACCATTTCTGATTAAAGAAGGGTTTATAAAACGAACGCCGCGAGGGCGAGAAGTGACTGAACTTGCCTACACTCACTTAGGGCGTAAGAGGCAGAGCGAGCAGGGCTTTTTATTCGATTAAACTATGGCAGGAGGAATAAAGCGGCTTGCGAAAGAGACCGCCGTATATGGATTGAGTAGTATTATCGGGCGGTTTATGAACTGGTTGCTTGTTCCCATGTATGTTCGCGTACTGGCTGAGCCTGCTGATTACGGAATCGTAACGAACCTGTATGGATGGTCTGCCTTATTGCTTGTGTTGCTCACCTACGGGATGGAAACGGGCTTTTTCCGTTTTATCAACAAAGAAGAGGAAAACCCGAGACAGGTTTATGCTTCCACTCTATTTAGTATAGCGATCACTTCCCTTTTCTTTTTTGTTGCCATTTTTGTTTTCCGGCAACCGGTCAGTAACTTGTTAGGATATATACAGAATCCCGAATACATTGTTATGTTGGCAGGTATCCTGGCCTTAGATGCAGTTAGCAGTATTCCTTTTGCCTATCTGCGTTATCAGAAACGTCCCTTCCGTTTCGCAGGATTGAAATTGTTTAATATTTTTCTGAATATTTTTCTGAATATCTTCTTCCTGATTATTTGTCCATGGCTGCAAAAACAATTTCCGGGAGTGATAGACTGGTTTTATATTTCAGGTTATGGTATCGGTTATATTTTTATTTCAAATGTTATTACCAGTGTGGTAACCTTTTTGATGCTTGTGCCCGAAATGAAACCTTGTTTTGGTATAAAACCGGTTTTCCCACTACTGAAGCGAATGTATAGTTATTCTTTCCCCATCCTGTTGTTAGGATTAGCAGGAATACTTAACCAGACAGCAGACAAGATATTATTTCCATTCCTGTTTGAGGATAAGAACTATGCCAATGAACAATTAGGAATATATGGTGCCTGTTTTAAAATTGCCGTAGTGATGGTCATGTTTATTCAGGCATTTCGATATGCTTACGAACCGTTTATTTTTGCTAAAAACAAAGGAGAAGATAACCGGAAGGCGTATTCTGACGCTATGAAGTATTTCATTATTTTCGCACTGTTGATCTTCCTTGGAGTCATGTTCTATTTAGACCTGTTGAAATATTTTGTTGTTCCCGAATACTATCCGGGTCTGAAAGTAATCCCGATCGTAATGCTTGGAGAAATGTTCTTCGGAATTTATTTCAATTTGTCTTTATGGTATAAATTGACTGATCAAACGCGCTGGGGAGCTTATTTTTCAATCTTGGGTGCCGTAATTACGATATTAATTATTGTCGTATTTGTGCCGGCTTATGGATTTATGGCTTGTGCTTGGGCGTCATTTGTTTGTAATCTGGTAATAATGCTCTTGTCTTATTTTATCGGACAGAAGAAATTTCCTGTTAAATATGATTTAAAATCAGCAGCAATTTATATGTTTGTTGCCGCTTTACTCTATGCTGCAGGGATGTTACCTGAGATAGATTCCGAGATATTGAGATTAACTTATCGGACAGTATTATTAGGTTTGTTTGTTTTATTTATCTTAAAAAGAGACCTGCCTTTAAGGGAGTTGCCCTACATCGGACGTCTTATTAAATAGGGATGTAGAATAATTACAGAATATAAATATAAAAACGAAAAGAAGTTTATGAAGAAGTTGTGGGCAGTAGTGTTACTGCTGGTTGGAGGTATTAGTCAAATGCATGCCGATGAGGGTATGTGGGTTATAAAAGAGCTGAACAAACAAAATCTGGAACGTATGAAGGAGTTGGGTTTTACCCCTTCTTACGAACAGCTTTATAGCGAAACAGCTCCAAGCATTACCAATGCAGTTGTTATTTTCGGTGGTGGCTGTACGGGGATTACCGTCTCAAAAGAAGGATTAGTTTTCACGAATCACCATTGCGGGTTTGGGGCAATACAGCAATTGAGTAGTGTAGAACACGATTATCTGAAAGATGGTTTTGTCTCTCAGTCCAAATCAGAAGAATTGCCAGTGCCGGGACTCTCTGTTCGTTATTTACGGGAAACGGTGGACGTATCTGATCGTATAAACTCTCAGATATCGTCTATTTCAGAAGAACATTTGCGTTTAGCTGCAGCCGATTCTATTGGTAAGACAATCTGTGATTCAATCGGTGAAAACGAATTTCTTACTGCCGATGTAGTTCCTTTTTATAATAATAATAAGTATTTCTTAGTTGTTTATGATGTGTTTCGTGATGTACGTCTGACTTTCGCTCCTCCCAGTTCGGTGGGTAAATTCGGTGGAGATACGGACAACTGGATGTGGCCTCGCCATACGGGAGACTTCTCTGTGTTCCGTGTTTATGCCAATGCCGAGAACAAGCCGGCGGAATATGACGCAAATAACAAACCCTACACTCCAAAATATGTAGTAGAAGTTTCTTTAGCCGGCTATCAGGATAAAGACTACGCTATGACAATCGGTTTCCCCGGAAGTACAGATCGCTACCTCTGCTCATGGGGAGTGCAACAACGCATTCAGCACAGCAATGTACCTCGTATTAATGTACGCGAAGTAAAACAAGCTATCTGGAAAGAAGCGATGAATGCAAGCGATGCTGTTCGTATTAAATATGCATCTAAATATGCGGGAAGTTCAAACTATTGGAAAAACTCTATTGGAATGAACCGCGGGTTAGCTAACCTGAACGTAATCGAGCGCAAACAACAAGAAGAGGCTGACTTTACGAAATGGGTAAATGCAAATGCAGATCGCAAAGCGAAATACGGTGAAGTAATGAACTTGCTTGAGAAAGGTTATACCTCAACTAATGAGTATAGAGAAGTCTATACTTATCTGGCAGAAGCATTTATGAGTGGTGCCGAAATAGTTCGCCTGACTCGTATGGTACAAAGTTTCGATATGAAAGGTTCAACTCCTGAAGAATTAGATGTTTTCCTTGAAGACCGTATTCGTAATTTCTTCAAAGATTATGAAGCAACACTCGACCAGAAAGTGCTGGCAGCTATGATGCAAGTTGTAAAAGATCGCGTTCCAGCTCGCTATCTGCCCGATATCTATACTAAAATAGACAAAAAGTATAAAGGAAATTACGCTAAATACGCAGCTGATTTATTCAAGAAAACAAAACTCTCTACTTACGAAGGAGTAGAAGCATTGATGAAGAATCCGAAACAATATGCAAAGCTGAAAAATGATCCCGCAGCAGAGCTTAGCCTTTCCGCTATGGTGTCTTTGTTTGAAATTCAGCAATTCATGGGTGAAGCCCGCTACGACATCGCTAAAGGTGAACGTCTTTATTTCGCAGGATTAAAAGAAATGCATCCGGAAAAGGCATTGTCTTCAGATGCCAACTTCACTATGCGTTTAAGCTACGGATCAATCGGCGGATATCGTCCGTATGATGCTGCCTGGTACGATTACTATTCTACAGACAAAGGTATTCTTGAAAAAGAAGATCCGAACAGTACGGAATTCTGGGTGCAAGATGAAATCCTTGATTTGATTCGCTCAAAAGAATTTGGTCAATACGGTAATGGTAACGGAAGCATGAATCTTTGTTTCTTATCAAACAACGATATAACCGGAGGAAACTCAGGTAGCCCTGTGTTCGATAAAAACGGCCGTTTGATCGGTCTTGCTTTCGACGGTAACTGGGAAGCCATGAGTGGAGACATCGCTTTTGAACCTGACTTGCAACGTTGTATTGCTGTTGACATCCGCTATGCCCTGTTCATTATTGATAAATGGGGAAAATGCCCTCGTATTATCGAAGAACTAACATTGGCAAAATAAACAGTAAATAAATAAAAACCTTAAAAAAAGCGTCCCGGAGTAAAATCTGCGGGACGCTTTTTTTGTGCCTTCGGTCAAGACTAAAAACAGATCAATTTTCAGCAATAGAATAAAGAAAAAAATATAAAGGTTATTTTTCCAATTATAAAGGATATTTTTGCAAAAATATCCTTTATATTTTCGAGCTTGTTTTTGCGTTGATTTTCAATAGTGTAAAAACAGGCATTTTTCTTATATATCGGCTTCCCAATTTTATTACTACATTTAGGAATAAATGATTGTAAAAAGCCTTAGAATTTTAATTTTGTTTCTACGTAGGACTCAGATTTGAAAAACTGGTAAAAAAATGTCTATTTTTGTGATCAAGGAAGATTACTCAAATAATTGTGTGGTAAAATAGTATGAATACCATAGATCCACTTAGCTTTAAAGACTTTTATACTTCTTTTTATAATAGGAGCTTTCTTTTTGCAAAGTCATATGTTCACGATGACTCTGTAGCAGAAGATATTGCTTCCGAAGCCTTAATTAAACTTTGGGAGATGTCTAAATCTCAAAAAATAGATAATCCAAAATTTATTCTTTTTACTCTTCTGAAACATAAATCATTGGATTTTTTAAAACATGAAGCAGTAAAACAGAAAAGCCTTAATCATTTAACATACCTTGGACAACGTGAATTAGAAATCAGAATCTCAACTCTTGAAGCTTCTAATCCGGAAAAAATATTTGAGTCTGATATACAAGAAATAATTCAAGCTACTCTTATACATCTCCCAAAACAAACTCGCGAAATTTTTGAAATGAGTCGTTTTCAGAACAAGGAAAAAAAGGAAATCGCTGAAATATTAGGCATAACAGTAAAAGGAGTTGATTATCATATATCAAAAGCACTGAAAGCTCTGAAAAATAATCTAAAAGACTATTTTCCGATTGTGATGTTTTTGCTTTTTTAACAAATGGGGAGATAGTAGGTTGTTTCTTTCAATCGTTTTCTATTATGTTAAGCCCCGTTAAGGCTTAATAAAAGTATAAGTATGGAAAATAAAACATTATTTCGATATATAGAAGGAAAGGCTTCCTCGAAGGAGAAAGAAGAATTTGCATCATGGATTGATTCTGACGAAAAGAATCTGCAAGAGTTCTTATTTAAAAGAAATATCTATGATGCCTCTTTATGGGGAGATTCTATTTCTCAGTCTAAGCAAGGTAAACAAAAAACAAAAGCGTTCCGGATAGTAGCTAATCTTTTGAAAATTGCGTCCGTCTTCCTTTTAGGAATAATTAGTTACCACTATGTAACCCTTTATATAGAGAGTACAACTCCGCAACCTATAGCACCAATGCAGAAAATATACGTTCCCGAAGCTCAAAGAGCTGAGTTGATTTTAGATGACGGAACAAAAGTCTGGTTGAATGGGAATTCTACATTTTCATTTCCTAAAGAGTTTAGTAAAAAGGAGCGTAATGTGGAACTTCAGGGAGAAGCCTTTTTTGAAGTTACTAAAGATCGCAATAAGCCATTTATAGTCAATGCAGGAGATTATAAAATAAGAGTTTTAGGTACAGAATTTAATGTTAAAACAAATCGGGATAAAAAGATATTTGAAACCTCTTTACTTAGTGGTGCAGTAGAGATTTTTAGCGATGACGCAGATAATACGATTAAACTTTTTCCGAATGAAAGGGTGTATTATGCGAATGGTCAACTTATCCAATCTCAAATAGAAAGCCATGATAAGTTCTTGTGGCGAGAAGGTCTGATTGTCTTTGAGCATGAATCTGTAAAAAGCATTTTAAGTCAATTGGAGAATTATTATGGAGTGAAGATAATCGTGAATAACAAGAAAATATTAAATGATTTTTATACAGGAAAATTTAGAGTTAAAGATGGAGCAGAACATGTCTTAAAAGTTCTGCAGTTACGACATGAGTTTCAATATGAAAAAGACTACGAAAAAAACATTATAATAATTAACTAAAAAAGATAAATCTAAAAAAAGAAAAGCCTATGAAATAAAGATGAGAAAACAACTGAACCGGAAAGCGCTTGCAACACTTTCCGGTTTGTAAAGTCAATACGTTGACAAACAATACGAATTTGATAGTATTAACTTATTTACAACACGACAAATGTATGGAAAAAAAATCATTTGAAGAAAGTCCGTTTTGTATGGATGGACTTTTTAAAAGAATTTCACGATGTATGAAACTATCCGTAATCTTTTTATTCTTTTTTGTTACAGCAGTATTTGCCGATTCCGCCCATTCGCAGGAAGCCAAGGTGAATATTAATGCCAATAATATAAAAATGAAAGAACTGCTGCGTGAGATTGAACAGCAATCGGAATATTTATTCATCTATAACTCGAATGAAATAAGAATGGATGATAAAGTATCTCTAAACGCTCAGAATGAAACAGTCCGAAACGTTTTATTTACTCTCTTCAATCGCACAGATATCGTTTATGCTATTGAGGGGAACAGCATTATGCTAATGAAAAGACCTAATCCAGAACAGACTCAAAAGAAAAAAGTCACCGGAAATATTGTTGACGAAAAGGGAGAACCGATCATAGGAGCCAGTATATCTTTAAAAGGTACAAATACAGGAACGATAACGGACATAAATGGTGATTTTACGATAGAGGTTTTACCAGAATCAGTACTTCTTCTTTCCTATATAGGATATCAGACGATGGAAATACGATGGGATGGTCAAGAAGCTTTAAGACTAACAATGAAAGAAAATACCGAGCTGCTTGATGAAGTGGTGGTAGTGGGATACGCAACAGTAAAAAAGGCAAATTTGACAGGAGCTGTTTCGGTAGTGGATGATAAAGTTTTAAAGGATCGTCCTATAATGAATTTAGGGCAAGGCTTGCAAGGAACAATTCCGAATCTTAATGTTTCAACAAGTGGACGTCCTGGAGATGGCTCAACATACAACATTAGAGGATATACTTCAATAAACGGTGGGACTCCATTAGTTCTGGTTGATGGGGTAGAGAAGGATGCAAATTTATTAAACCCACAAGATATAAAAAGCGTGTCAGTATTAAAAGATGCTGCTTCCGCATCAATATATGGAGCCAGGGCTGCATATGGTGTTATACTTATTACCACAAAAGAGGGAAAGAAGGAGCAACCCACTCAGGTTAATCTTGATACTTATTTATCAATAAATTCACCAACAACACGTCCAAGGTATATGGATTCATGGCAATACAGAAAGACTATTATGAATTATTTGTGATGGAGAATAAAAGTAATTTAAAAGAAGCTGTATTTTATATAGAATATAGTGATCCTTTAAGAAAACACAATACTAGTCGGAATCTGACTGAAGCCAAAAGTGGGTTTTCAAAAGATTTTGTGGATGCTTACTTATGCATAGACGGGAGACCTATAAGTCTTAGTGGATTATATGAGGGGGATGAAAATATGAAAAAAGAATCTGCAAATAGAGATCCTCGATTTAAGCAGAATATTTTAACTTACGATTTCCCTTTTAGTATCTCAGATGATAACGATACAATTTATATTAAAAATGAAAATGAATTTATTTCGATCAATTGTTATACTGGGTATAAGAGTATTAAATATTTAGTACCTACGGTAAAAGCTTTTGAAACAAATACTAATGTTTATGATGGTATATTATATCGCTATGCCGAATTATTACTAAATTACGCCGAGGCAAAAGCAGAATTAGGAGAATGTAATCAACAAGTATTAGATATGACAGTAAATAAACTTAGAGATCGTGTTGGTATGCCACATTTAATAGAAGACGTTGGATTTATTGATCCTAATTGGCCTAAATGGGGATATGAACTTACTCCTTTATTACAAGAAATTCGTCGAGAGAGACGGATTGAGCTTGCAGGAGAAGGTTTTAGACTGGATGATCTTAAGAGATGGAAAGCTGGAGAGTTGTTAAATAATGTGATGACGTATGTGGGAAAAAAAACAGATGGAGAACATTATGCTATTGTTTATCCTAACTATACGAATGATAATTATTTATATGAGGAAGGCAAAAGTCGGAAGTGGAATGATAAACTCTATTTATATCCAATACCAACAGGAGAATTAAGTAGAAATCCACAATTATTACCTCAAAATATTGGGTGGCAATGATTTTATTCATTTAAAATACATTAGAATTCAAAATAAACCTTTCCAAGAAAAAAACTTGGTAAGGTTTATCTTAAAAATCATTACCTATGAAACCTCCATGACCAAAAAGTCACCCAAGAGGATGTAAATAGTTCTCGTTCTATGGTTTACCTTTGTGTTCAAACGAACCTCAAAAGTAAGATAGCATGGAAACAATTACTTTTCCTCAA
>NZ_JAQWCQ010000031.1 GCF_028705895.1 Massilibacteroides sp.
TTTGCATCGTTCTATTATTTTATCATTATTATTAAAAGTTATCGTTTTATGAAAAAAGTTATTTTAAGTCTTTTAAGTTTATTAGTTGTTTCTGCAGTATCTGCACAATCATTTAACAAAGGTGATAAAGTCCTCAATCTTGGAATCGGATTAGGTAGTACCGTATATAGTGGTAGTGGGTATAAAATCACTATACCTCCTGTTTCTGCATCATTTGAATATGGTGTAGTTGATAATCTTTTTGATGAAAAAAGTTCAATTGGTGTTGGTGGATATTTGGGATATACAGCAAGTAAATATGAATGGGGTACTAACTATGATTATAAGTATTCAAGCGCCATTGTTGGAGTAAGAGGTAGTTTCCATTATTCATTTATAGAAAAATTAGACACATACACCGGCTTGTCTTTAGGATACAATATTGTTTCTGCTAAATCGGATTATAAAGAATTAGGCAGTTATAGTGCACAAGGTAGTGAAATGTATTTAGGTTGGTATCTTGGTGCTCGTTACTATTTCAAGGAAACATTTGGTGTTATGGCAGAACTCGGTTATGATATTGCCTACCTGAACATAGGTGTAGCATTTAAGTTCTAATTTCTTTATCTCTCAAATAGCAGTTTGTAGAACAAAAAGGGGAATGATGCAAAACATTCCCCTTATTTTCAAATAAAAACCTTAATGTGACCCGGGTGGGAGTCAAACCCACGACCTTCAGAACCGGAATCTGACGCTCTATTCACTAAGCTACCGAGCCAAAGACGTGCAAAAGTAAACATAATCCACCAGTAATACAAGGACTGTTTGAAAAATGACAAAATGAAAGCATTCGTTAAATTAATGCTTCCAATTTGTAAATAATAACCGTTTTCCATTGTTCTTGTTTCATTATTCCTTTATCTTTGTGCTCTAAAATAAACAAACACAAAGGAATAAACAGAATATGAGTTACCTGATTAAGCCAACAGGATACACGGCTTTGCTTAACCTATCCCAAACAGAATTAGGAATCAAAAAGATTAAGGACTTTTTCCAACAAAATCTTTCTTCAGAATTACGCTTGCGACGAGTAACTGCTCCATTGTTCGTGCTGAAGGGCTTGGGAATTAATGATGATTTAAATGGCATTGAAAGACCGGTGACTTTTCCGATAAAAGACCTGAACGACAATAAAGCTGAAATTGTACATTCTTTAGCTAAATGGAAGAGACTCACTCTTGCTGATTATGAGATCGAACCCGGTTATGGTATCTATACAGATATGAATGCAATCCGTTCTGATGAGGAATTGGGTAACCTGCATTCTTTATACGTGGATCAATGGGATTGGGAATTGGTTATGACCAATGAGGAACGAACTGTAAGTTTTCTGAAAGAAGTTGTGCAACGTATTTATGCTGCACTTGTACGAACGGAATATATGGTATTCGAGATGTTTCCGGAAATCAAGCCTATACTACCTAAACAGATTTACTTTATCCATTCGGACGATCTGTTGAAGAAATACCCTACATTATCTCCAAAGGAAAGAGAAGATGCGATTTGTAAGGAATATGGTGCTGTATTTATTATAGGAATAGGTTGTGATTTAAGTAATGGAGAAAAACACGACGGACGAGCTCCTGACTATGATGATTGGTCAACCGTTGCGGAAAACGGGCAAACCGGTCTGAACGGAGATTTGTTAGTCTGGAATACCATATTGAATAGAGCTGTTGAATTATCGTCTATGGGTATTCGCGTTGACAGGGATGCTTTAATTAAGCAGTTGAAATTGGCTAAGGCGGAGGATAGGAAAGAATTATATTTCCATCGTCGTTTGTTAAACAACGAATTGCCTCTCAGTATCGGAGGAGGAATCGGACAAAGCCGTCTTTGTATGTTTTATCTTCGCAAGGCGCATATAGGAGAAATACAAGCCAGTATATGGCCGGAAGAAATGAGAAGAGATGCTAAATTTGCAGGAATGCCACTAATCTAAATTAAAAGGATCATGAATGTCAAGATTGAACAGAGCTGGAAAGGACAACTGAAAGACGAGTTTGAGAAAGACTACTTCAAACGACTAACCGATTTTATTCGATTGGAGTATCAGCAACGACAAATATTTCCTCCTGGGCGAGATATTTTCAATGCATTCGAGCACTGCCCTTTCGATAAGGTAAAAGTTGTTATTCTTGGGCAGGATCCTTACCATGAACCGAAACAGGCTCATGGTCTTTGCTTCTCAGTTCAGGAAGGTACTCCTCCTCCGCCCTCATTACTAAATATCTACAAAGAAATCGAATCTGATCTCGGAAAGTCTGCGCCAAAAGATGGGGATCTAACTCGGTGGGCTGATCAAGGTGTTTTATTACTCAATGCGACATTAACTGTCCGTGCGCATCAAGCAGGATCTCATCAGAATAAAGGCTGGGAAACGTTTACTGATGCCGTAATTCATCGTCTTGCTGAACATCGTCAACATCTTGTCTATATATTGTGGGGATCTTACGCGCAACGCAAAGGGGCATTTATTAATACGTCAACCAACTTAGTCTTAAAATCAGTGCATCCATCTCCATTATCAGCATACAGAGGATTCTTTGGATGCAAACATTTCAGTAAAACAAATGATTATCTTATCGCAACAGGTCAAGCTCCTATCAACTGGTAAGTGATTAATACCAACTCTGTCCGTCTCTGTAATTGCTGCTTTGATCCCATTTCAGGTCTTTCAATAAAGAGGAGTTTACCGCTATAGAAAAAGAGTAGGTTTTATATGGCCCTATAGGAACAAAACTTGCGGTCATCTGCCAGCAGTGAAGTGAACGTGATATGTTGCAATTCATAAAGGCAATCTTTTTGTTATCAAAGTCATAGGTTGCATTAAAGTTAAATCGCCAGTTCTTTGTTGGCTGTATATTCCCGTTAAAGCTCAGGTTATGGGTTAATTTATACTTATACTCTTTATTCTTAATGTCAATCTTTTGATTGTCATATCCTAAATTCATGCTATAATTAAAAGACAAACTCCAGGGGACTTTATTCATATAATATCCATCTGCATCAGCGTCTGATGCTTCGTTTGACTGATCTTTTCGGAGTCTTCCTCCCGAAGCTGTTTCCGTTTCCTGTTGCCCCGTTTGTTCCTGTCCAAAATCATCCAAGCCCGTCTGTCCCTGTTCTTCTCCTGTACCGTCTGTTCCTTTTGCTCCTTTTTTATCAGAGCCTCCTCCGAACCATTTTGAGAACGTATCATTATTCAGGGTATAAGAAAAGCTGGTTCCGGTTGAACGTAAACGTCCAAAACCTTTCCCTGCTTCCCAGCGAGTCTTGTTTTGTCTGCTTAACGTTTTAGAAACTTCATTATACTCGTAAGTATATGTATCAAAAGTTGCATTCAGATTCAGCGTATAACTTTTTGATAATTTCAGACGTAGAGAAGAATTAATATCACTCCATTGAAAAGAGTCAGCCGCCAGATTATTACTAATAGAGAACGACAGTTTATCGATCAAACTAATCTTCCTAAATCCAGTAGAATCTTTGTCCGAACGAATCTTTGCTTCCACATTATTGGATACAGAAAAACTAACACTTCCTCTTTTCCCCTTGGAAGGATATCCGAATTGACCATTTTCAAAGGGACTATAAGAGTATTCTTTCTTTTCACCATTTATATCCTCATATATAAACCGTTCGTGATATCCATAATGAGAAGCGCCAAAATCAGGAGCGGCACTAAGTGAGACAGAAGGTTCGAAACGATGTCGTATCATCTGAACTTTGTCTCCGAATATTGTCCATGGTTTAAAGTTTCCATAAACTGTTGTCGATGCAGAAACCGATGCGTCGTAATCATATACCCGATAAAAACCATAGAGCGTATCTTTGGCAACAACGGAGTTGGTCTTTAAATCATATTCCTTATTCACTTTGTTAGAATACCAGCGTTCCGTATAATTTACACTTGGTGTAATATTAATATAGTTAAAGAGGGAGAATGTTGCACTTATCGGAATCTTATGTTGCATTGCATTCTTCCAATCTTTGATTATATTGGCATTAAGGAATTGATCTTCTTTCGTGTTTATGTTATTACGTAAATATCCTGTATAAGACATGGATATTTTTTCGTACCAACGTTCTGCTCCGACTCGTTGTTTTCTTTTGAATGGGAATATACGGCTCATAGTTACCGTAATGTCGGGAAGGGTAACCGCTAAGGATGAATCTTTCATACGTTGGTTTACACTCATTGTACCCGAAAGACTAAACGGGCTATTTGGAAAACGTTTCGTGATATTTACAGTAGAACTTTTGTTGTTTTCCGTTGCGTTCAGGTATCCACCTCCACTATTGGAATGTAATCCGTTTGCATTATTCCGGTCAAAACTACTTGTCGAGAAGTTTACACTTGCTGAGAATGTTAAGTATGGATTTGCTTTTGCATCTTGCGAATGCGACCAGTTTATTTTAAAGTCTTTTGACAAAGAATAATCAGGGAGTTTATCGCCACGGATCACATCACCGTAGCGTGAAACCTGATAAGCGGCATTGAAGCTGCCGGAATATTTGTATCGTTTCCGGTAGGATGAACGTGCCGCTAATCCCCAGGAACCCTTTGTGTAAATCTCACCGGTCAGGGCAAGGTCTATATAATCACTTAAAGCAAAATAGTATCCCCCGTCACGCAGATAAAAACCACGCGTGTTCTCCTCCCCGAAAGTCGGCATTAGTATTCCCGAAGAATAAGTGCTCGTAAAAGGGAAAAATGCAAAAGGTAATCCAATTGGATAGAGAGGTACGTCTTCGAGTACAAGATAAACCGGTCCGGTTACAATATCTTTTTTAGGCCTTACTTTAGCCTTAGTCATATGAATGTAGAAATGAGGGTGGTCGTGATTGTCACAAGTCGTATATCGTCCCGGTGCCATATTTAAAGCATCCGAAGGCATCTTTTTTGTGCGCCCCGAGGTTACATATCCTTCTCCTTGCTGTGTAATAACATCTGTAATAAAGCCCTTTTTGGATTGGAAGTTATAACGCATTGTCTTCGACTCATACTGTTGTTCTCCTTCTTTGAAAAGAGGATATCCAAATTCGAGTCCGGCAGAGTCTAAGCCAAAAGTAGCATATACAAGACTACTGTCCATATTCAACTCGATCTCTTCAGACTCAAGCTCAATGTTTTGATAAGTTACTTTCCCCTCTCCAAACAGGTAAGCCCAGTTTCCTGCGGTCATTACAATAGAATCTTTCGCCTGATAATTAACAGGAGCCTCTAATCCGGTCTTTTTAGGAAGAACAGTATCTGCAGGCGTCACATCCAGACTATCCGCAGGTGTAATACCTTCCTGAGCAGATGCGATGAAGCTTCCGGTTAAAAGAAAAAGCAGAATTATAAAGACTCTGTATTTTAAGAACATTTTGTTTACTTGACCGTTATCAAACTGCAAATGTATAACAAAATACTGCTTTAGACTTCTTTTATTCTCCTAAAAAGAGTTTACACCACGCCTCAAAGCGCGCTTCAGTTTCATTCCCATACTTGGAAAGCCCCTTTTTTATCTTGTCAATAGGCTTTTCTTTATCCAATTTTGTCTTACTGAAAAACTTATCGGCAAAACAAATGAGTTGCTCTTCCATTGAGACCGGCAACATGTCCCGATGCGGAAGAGGTAGTTCTTCTTTTTCTATCATTTCCAAAGAAATACCCGTTCCGGTATGACGCTCACAGACCAGAGCATGTTTTGGTAACCCCTCTTTACGTAATAACTCTGCCCCCAAATATCCATGACAGATATAAGGCGCTTCTCCATGGCAATCTATCCCCGGTGCATTACACAAGAAAACTCCTATGTCGTGCAGCATCGCAGCTTCTTCTATAAAGTTCGTATCCATGTCGAATTCCGGGTGCATAGCTGCGATAGCTAATGCTTTGTCAGCAACACTTCTACTATGAGAAACCAGTATTCGATATGCCTCAGAAGATGGATCGTAATATTTGGAAATAGTATCTAATGGATTCATAAATAAACGACTTAATTGTGATAATGAAAATATTTTTTAAGAACATTCTTTTTTATTAGTTTTTTAAATGAAAAAGAAATAAGTTTTGATAATCAATTGTTTATGAATGTTCTTTTTTAAATTCTTTTTTCTTTCTTTTCTTTTTTACCATTTAGGTAAACTATAGCGTCTGTTTGTTTTAGCACCTTCGGTATTTAGTTCGTTGTTTGCAACCATCGAATAGATGATCTTTCTTATTTCTTTTATCTCTGTATCCGGCAGACGAGCAGCAATATCAGAAATTTTGCTCTGAGAATACTTTTTAATATCTTCCACGATAAGCGCTTTTAGTGCATGAGGCTCTAATGTTTTAAGACTTGTTTTAATATTAACTTTAGCATTTCTAATTAATGTAGGATTCACATAAAACTGAGTTCCTTTTTTTATTCCACTTTTACAAATTATCCCATCTTTAAGTAAGCGTTCGGTATAACTTCTTAAGCGATCTTCCTCTGTTAATTGTAAATAGGATGAGAGTTGAGTTGAAGAGATTTTCTTTTCTCTGACAATAATGCCAAATGCAATGTATCCTTTTTGAGTTAGTTGATAATTCTCCAAAACGAAATCGAGTAACGGTAATGATTCAATATCTATAATTTCTGCAGATTGAGAAACTGTTACTTCATTATACGACGATTCAATAAATGGCTGATTTTTCGCCTCCATAGCATTTAATTCATAGATTAGATCATAACCAGACCCTTCGCCTTCCATCAATTCTAAAACACTCATAATCTCAATTAAATTCGGATTACGCCTGTGTTTTGCATGTAAAATATTGTCTTTAGTAATACCTAAAGGTAAACCTCCGGGATTTGATATTTCCAATCTATCAGGAAATACTCTGATCATTATATCGCTTGAGATAGTAAAGCTTTTATGCGCAAAAGCATTAACTAATAGTTCTCGAATTAATTTAGGATGATAATGACGGATCTGTTTTCTGAACAAGCCGCTTGGGAATTCGTAAGAATAAGTCAATTCTATGGCTTGTTTTTCTATCTCTAAAAGCAATTCTTTGGGGTTTAGTCGATTGTCGTGCCATTCTTCTTTTCTTACTTTCCTTTCTAAACTATCATATACAATATATTGTACAGTAATGGGATAAGAAATTGTGCTTCTCTGTTTGGCACTCCCCAACCAAAGTACACCTAAATTTGTGAGAAATCCATTGTCTATCAGATGATAATTTTCTGCGATTTCAATATCGTCTAATTGCTTAACGTGATCTTTGACTCTTGGCGAGCGCCGTATCTCGTTTGCGAGCAATTTCAAATTCTCTAATGTAGAATTCTCAAATTTAAACCGAGAATGAACAATTTCCCATTGATAAGTACCTTTTTCTTCACTCAATCTTTGTATATCTTCACTTCTTACCGGCTCACATTTATCAGCAACACGAAGATATATTTTCCCGTCAGAAGTTGTCGCAATAGACTTGGTGGAGGGGTACACGTATATTATAAAATATTGACTGTCAGTTTCGCTATTAAGGATTTCAGAGCTTGTTAATGCAACATTAAAGCAGAGGCTCCTGAGTTTTGTTATTGCGTCATTTACTTGAAGCAAAGATAACGTCTGACCAGATAAAGGTTTTTTCTTTTTATCATCGTAACCGATATAAATTTTCCCTCCTTGGGCATTTGCGAAAGCAACACAAGTTACGGCTAAATCTTTGAAACCTTTATCTCCTGTTTTTATCTTCTGAATACTTTTATACTCTGTTGTCTGTTTTTCACTATCCATTATTTGCTTATTTTGTGATAAACATTTCTGCAAATATAGTGATATTTATGCCATGAGTATCTATTAAATAAGTTTGTCCAATGCTTGTTCGATATCTGCGATCAGATCTTCGGGGTCTTCTAATCCTACGCTGAATCGGAAGAAGCCGAGGCTGAATAGATCGGGGTAGAGATATTGACGTTCATCGTCTGGCCCCAGGAATACAATCAGGCTTTCATCGTGGCCGAGCGATACGGCTGAGGTGATGACTTTCAGATGGCTTACGAATTTATTATGTTCATCGAAGTCGGTTTTAAGTCCGAATGCGATTAATCCCGAAAAGCCTCCTGTCATTTGCCGTTTGGCTATTTGGTGTCCCGGATGACTTGGTAAGCCGGGATACGACACAAAACTAATTAACGGATGGCTTTCTAAATAATGAGCAAGAAGAAGTGCATTATTGTTGTGTTGTTTCATTCTAAGGGGAAGTGTCACCGCTCCGCGCATAATCAACCAGGCGTTGAAAGGGCTTATTGCACCACCTACATTGATCATTGCTTCTTTGCGGATCCGATCGATCAGTTCTTTACTACCCAATACAGCTCCTCCCATTGCGTCACCATGTCCGTTGATGTATTTTGTCAGGCTTTCTACTATAAGATCAGCCCCCAATAGAATGGGTAATTGATTATAAGGAGAAGCAAATGTGTTATCCACCGAGAGCAAAGCCCCTGCTTTACGCGCAATGGCTGCGACAGCCTCAATATCGGTTATTCCCACAATGGGATTTCCCGGCGTTTCGATATGAATCAAACGAGTGTTCGGGCGTACGGCTTTTCGCACGGCTTCAATATCAGAGGTATCCACCAATGTTGCCGTGATATTGTATTTTTTTGGAAAATACTCGTTGAGAAGCCTATATACAGCGATATAAGAGATGGACGATGCGATTACGTGATCTCCTGAACGCAGAAATGTGAAAAACACACTGTGAAGCGCGGCGACTCCCGTTGCCAGAACAACGGCATCTTCAGTTCCGGACAAAGCTGCCAGTTTTTGTTGGAGGTATTCCTGGTTTGCTCCGCCATTCCGAGTGTATAGTTTTTCTCCCGCTTCACTCCAGTTTACATTTGTCGGATCATAAGGTAGGGCATAACTGTTTGCCATTGTAATCGGGCGACGTATCGCTCCTGTTTCACCATCAATCTCATTCCCTGTATGTATGCTTCTTGTTGCAAAACCAAAAGAAGCATCTATATTTTTTGCCATAATAATTAAAAGTTTATCTACAAAAATACAGACTTCTTTTGGTGTGTTAAATCACATAACTAAGGGATTTTCATACCATGAACAAGGTATTAGGCCTTCTTTCGCATCACACGTGCAGCTTCAACCATACGAATAAGAGAGTCTTTCGTTTCAGTCCAGCCACGAGTTTTTAGTCCGCAGTCCGGATTTACCCACAATTGTTCGGCAGGAATTACTTTCTTCGCTTTTTCCAACAAAAAGACCATCTCGTCCACGCTCGGAACGCGAGGTGAATGAATATCATAAACACCCGGTCCTATTTCATTTGGATATTTATATTTCACAAAAGCATCCAACAGTTCCATTTGCGAGCGTGAACATTCAATCGTGATGACATCTGCATCCATCAGTCCGATATGCTCTATAATATCATTAAACTCAGAATAACACATATGCGTATGAATCTGCGTTGCATTTTTTACACCCGCAGAAGAAATACAAAACGAACTAACAGCCCAGTCAAGATAGCTTTTCCAATCGGCCTTCTTCAACGGTAAACCTTCCCGAATAGCCGGTTCATCAATCTGAATGACTTTTATATCCGCCTTTTCCAAATCGCATACCTCATCACGGATAGCCAATGCGATCTGTTGACAAGTCACAGAGCGGGGCTGATCATTACGCACAAAAGACCATTGAAGGATGGTGACAGGTCCCGTAAGCATACCCTTTACCGGTTTAGTCGTCAAAGACTGCGCATATGTACTCCAATAAACGGTCATAGGAGTAGGACGCGAAACGTCACCATAAATAATCGGAGGTTTAACACATCTGGAACCATAACTTTGCACCCATCCATTTTGAGAAAACGTGAATCCCGATAATTGCTCTCCGAAATATTCCACCATATCATTTCGTTCGAACTCTCCATGTACTAAAACGTCCAACCCAGCTTCTTCTTGCCATTTAATAGCTTTTTTTGTTTCCTCTTTCAGGAGTCTGTCATATTCAGCATCTGATAATTCCTGTTTTTTATTGCGGGCACGCCAGGAGCGAACTTCCGTTGTCTGTGGAAACGAGCCGATAGTTGTCGTCGGATAAAGTGGTAACCCTAATTGCGCTTGTTGTAGGCCTTTGCGTTCACTAAACGGCTTTCCTCTTCTGGCATCCTCAGGACGTATTGCACTTACTCTTTCTTTTACCTCATTATTGTGAATAAGAGAAGAATTTTGTTTGTTGTAATTCGCCTGTTTATTAATGAAGAGTGCCTGTTTGGCTCTTTCCGGAATCGTTTCGTTTGTCAACTCTTTTAGTACGGTCAACTCCTGTACCTTTTGTTTTGCGAAAGCCATCCATTGTTTTATTTCCGGTGAAAGCACTTCTGTTTTTGTTTCCAGATCCAGATCATAAGGAACATGCAGAAAAGAAGAAGATCCCGCAATAAATATACGCTCCTTCCCAATGCTCTCTACAGCCTTTTTTACAATATTAGCTGCTCCCTCAAGATCAGAACACCAGATATTCCGTCCGTCAACAACGCCTAATGATAACCCTTTATCCAAAGGAAGCTGTTCCAACACATCGTCAAGTTGTTCGGGACATCTGACTAAATCAATGTGCAAAGCTTCAACCGGCAAATTGACAGCCAGATGCGTGTTTTCTTTCAGACCTTCAAAATAGGTTGTCAATATAATCTTGAGTTGGGGACAAGAACTGCTGATCAGGTCAAAGGCCAATTTATATAATTCTTTTGTTCTCTCGTCTATATCCAAAGCTAAGAAAGGTTCGTCGATCTGGATCCACGTCACCCCTTCCTGTTCCAATTCTTTCAGGTATTGAATATAAACCGGTAAAAGAGATTCGATCAAATCAAGACGATTGAACCCGTCCTCTTTTTCTTTTCCCAAGAGAAGAAAAGAAACAGGGCCGAGGATAACAGGTTTTGTCTCAATTCCGGCATGTTTTGCTTCTTTATATTCAGCAAGGGCTTTGTTGTAAAATAGAGAGAACTGTTGACCTTTAATAAACTCTGGAACAATATAATGATAGTTCGTATCAAACCATTTCGTCATTTCCATTGCAATCACATCGTGTCCATCCTGCTGAAATCCTCTTGCCATTGCAAAATATAACGATAGACGATCAGATTGAAGCGATTTATAACGAGCGGGAATAACACCCAATGACAACGATAGATCGAGTACCTGATCATAATAAGAAAAATCATTAGACGGAATGAGATCTATCCCGGCTTCCTTTTGCAATTTCCAGTTTTCCAAACGCAAACCTGCAGCCACTTGTTCCAGTTCCGGCGCTGTCGTTTTTCCTGCCCAGAAACTTTCGCAGGCCTTTTTCAGCTCTCTTTTACTACCAATACGGGGGTATCCCAGAATATTTGTCTTCATGTCTTAAATCATTTATTGAAATTCTTTACAAAAATAGAAATACAGATAATACAATCAACAAATTGATAAAATACAGAAAATATAACTAATTTAGCCTCTTAATTAAGAAAATATACAACAAAACAATCCCGAAACAAAACAAAATCAGAATAATTATCTATGGATAATCTTGACAATATCGACATCAGTATATTAAAGCACCTCCAAGAGAATTCGAATATCACGACAAAAGAACTGGCCCAAAAAGTTAGTTTGTCCTCAACGCCTGTTTTTGAACGAGTAAAACAATTAGAACGGAAAGGATATATAAAAAAATACATGGCCATTCTCGATGAAGAAAAACTGAACCGCGGTTTTATAGTTTTCTGTTTCATAAAACTGAAACAACACAGTAAGACATACGGACAAGATTTTATGAAAGAAATCAATAATATCGATGAAATCACCGAGTGTTATAATATTTCAGGAGAATTTGACTTTATGATAAAGGTGTACGTAAGAGATATGAAAGAGTATCAGGATTTTGTATTAAACCGTTTAGGATTGATTGATAGCATCGGAAGTTTGCAAAGCACATTCGTGATGGCAGAGACAAAACACAATTACGGCATTCCGGTTTTAAGCCGGCACTGACTACTATGTTTGTTTTATTTAATACAGGGTAAACTCTTTTTCCACATATGTGGAAAAACTTTATCACAGATATGGTAAAGTTTTACGATAACTATAGAAAAACTTTCCGACAGTTATTGAAAAAACGTTTGCTCTTTTATAGTCAGGAAAATATGTATCTTTACCTCACAAATGAAATAAGGAAAACGACATGGCAAAAGAGAAACCCCTTATCCTTATCACGAATGATGACGGAATAGGAGCGAAAGGTATTAATGAGTTGATAGTATGTCTGAAAGACTTGGGTGAATTAGTCGTTATGGCGCCTGACGGTCCTCGTTCTGGAATGGCGAGTTCGATTACTTCTTTGGTGCCGATAAAACACACCTTAATAAAAAAAGAAAATGACCTGACGGTTTATAGTTGTTCGGGAACACCTGTGGACTGTGTTAAATTAGCAATCAACGAGGTGTTGGATCGGAAACCGGATTTGTTGGTTTCCGGAATAAATCACGGAACCAACGTGGCGGTTTGCGTGCATTATTCAGGCACGCTCGGTGCTGCTGCTGAAGGATGTATATTCGGGGTGCCCTCTATTGGGGTCTCTCTAACGGATGGTGATCCCGATGCGGATTTTACAGAAACCTGTCGTTTTGCACGTAAATTATCCCGAAAGATATTAAGAAGTGGACTTCCCGAAGGTATTTATTTGAATCTCAATGTTCCGGATATGCCTCATGTAAAAGGAATAAAAGTATGCCGACAGGCAAGAGGTCGCTGGACGAATGAATTTGTTCATTCTCACAACGCAAAGAACGAAACAGTTTATTGGCTTTCCGGAAACTTCGAAAATGCCCGTCCGATACAACAAGACAATGATACGCTGGCTCTTGAAAACGGCTACGCATCTCTTGTTCCCTGTAAAATAGACGTAACCGACTATTCTTTCTTAGATCAATTAAAGGACATTATTAAAGACTAAAATCGTGAAGTACTACCTGATAGCGGGCGAAGCCTCCGGAGATTTACACGCATCTAATTTGATGCGTGCACTAAAAAACGAAGACCCGGAAGCGGAATTCCGTTTTTTTGGAGGAGACCTTATGTTGGCTGTTGGGGGAACATTAGTAAAGCATTACCGTGAAATGGCTTTTATGGGCTTTATTCCGGTATTGCTTAATTTACGTACGATATTTAAAAATATGGATATCTGTAAAGAAGATATCCGGAAATATCAGCCTGACGTTGTAATACTGATTGACTATCCGGGATTTAACCTGAAAATCGCAAAATTCGTTCAGACGGCACTCCATATTCCCGTACATTATTATATATCTCCCAAAATTTGGGCATGGAAACAATATCGGATTAAGGCTTTCCGCAAGTATGTGGACAGAATGTTTTGTATTTTCCCTTTTGAACCTGACTTCTTCAGTAAACTGAATTACAAGGTGGACTATGTTGGAAATCCTTCTGTAGATTCTGTTGAAGAATTCAGAAAAGGTTATACTGAAACGTTTAATGAGTTTACGACTAAACATGGGTTGGAAGGAAAACCAATATTGGCCTTATTGTCAGGCAGCAGGAGACAAGAGATTAAAGATAATCTCCCTACCATGCTCGAAGTAGCAGAGCTGTATCCGGAATTTCAACCCGTAATAGCAGGTGCTCCTGGCATTGAACCGGATTATTATAACCAGTTTATAGATCAATCCACTGCGCAAGTTATCTTTGGTGAGACCTATCCGTTACTTCAACAAAGTAGTCTCGCTTTGGTTACTTCGGGTACAGCCACATTGGAAACAGCTCTTTTTCGCGTACCTCAGGTAGTTTGCTACTATACTCCGATTGGGAAGATCGTCAGTTTTGTTTTCCGTCATTTCTTTCATACCAAATACATTTCTTTAGTCAATCTGATAGCAGACGAAGAAATCGTACAAGAATTGTTTGGTGCCCGTTTTTCAAAAGATGCAATCGCATCAGAACTTGACCAATTAGCAAATAATGCTGAATATCGTACCCAGATGCTAAACGGATACGATGAAATTATCCATCAGTTAGGCGATCCCGGAGCATCGTCACGTACTGCCCACTTAATATATAAGGACTTACAATCTTAATTCATTTCTTTGTCTTGACATCTTTTAACCATAAATAATGCAGCAAATCGCACTGCATATACATCTTCTTTTATGTAAAATGATAATAAAAGAGTCATAGAACAAATGAAAACATTTAAATTATTTTTGATGATAATAGGACTCGGACTTAGTTCGGTCTTATTTAATTCCTGTTTGAGTGATGATGACGGATACTCATTAGGTGATTTCTGGATTGATCTCGTAACCGTTGTCCCTATCGATGACACTACATATTACTTGCGGATGGATGACGGAACTACTCTTTGGCCGGCGGCAACGAACGTGCCGTATTACAACCCCAAAGAACAACAACGCGCTATGGTTAATTTTACCATTTTAGGCGATTCTACGACAACGAAAGACGGATACAATTACTGGATTAAAGTAAATCGTGTAGATACTGTACTTACAAAAGCAATCGCTGAAAATATCGGTGAAGAAAATGATGCTGTTTACGGTAAAGATCCGGTAGAAATAAAAGGTATCTGGGCCGGAGATAACTATCTGAATGTTTATTTCAAAGCCTATTTCGGCGGAAAAAAGAAACACTTCGTAAATCTGATTCCTTCAACAGACGAAGATGCCATGTTTGAATTCAGACATAACGCCTACGATGATCCGAATCCCGGATATACGCAGGGAGGCTTAGTCGCATTTGATCTTTCATCTCTTTCAGCCGAAAACAGTGATTCGGAAAACAACATTATTACTGTAAAAGTAAAAACATTCGAAGGAGATAAAATATATGAAATAAAATACACGCCAATGACAAAGACAAGCAATGTTAATGCTAAATCCTTAGACGATGTATTTCAAGAAGGCGTAAAATAACACCTTCCCACATAACTTTTATTTATATCATTTAGTTTGAAAGAGAGGCATTGTGAGAATGGCTCTCTTTTGTTATGTACCTGCTTCATTTAATATTCTTAAGGGTGAAAAAGAACACCCTCGGAATAAAATCCGTATTTTTGTAGTCATTATACAATGATTACGCGAAAATGACAAAATATCTGATTACTGTTCCGAATGGTTTACATCAAGAAACGATTCAGCTCCCAGCCTCGAAGAGTATTAGCAACAGAACCCTTATTCTGAACGCTCTGAGCTATAGCCCGTACGAGATAAAGAATCTATCGGATTGTGACGACACGGAAGTGATGATTGCCGCGTTAAATTCTAATGGTAATCAGTTTGATGTTAAGGCTGCGGGAACTGCGATGAGGTTTCTGACGGCTTTTCTTTCTAAAGTGGTGGGAGAATGGACTATCACCGGTACGGAACGGATGAGAAACCGGCCGATCAAATTACTTGTCGATGCTCTTACATCGTTAGGCGCGCGTATTGAATACATGGAAAAAGAAGGCTATCCCCCTTTACGTATTTTGGGAAGTGTTTTACAGGGAGGAGAGATTTCGTTAAACGGAAGTGTGAGCTCACAATATATTTCTGCGCTGTTAATGGTTGCTCCTCTAATGGAGAAAGGGCTTATTCTTCGTTTGGAAGGTGATATTATTTCCCGTCCGTATATCCATATTACATTGGAGTTGATGAGGCAATTCGGTGTTTCAGCCTCATGGGTAGATGATACTATTACGGTTGCTCCACAAGAATATACGCCGATACCCTTTGTTGTGGAATCGGATTGGAGTGCAGCATCTTATTGGTACACGATCTCTTGTCTTTCCGGTTGCTCTATGGAGCTTTCGGGTTTGTATAAAGACAGTCTGCAAGGCGATGCAGCAGGAGCTGTTTTATTCAAAGAATTAGGTGTTGAGACAACGTTTTCAACTGAGGGTGTACGCTTAACTCCGGGTGGAGCTTGCTGTAAAGAATTAGTTTATGATTTTGTGAACGAACCGGATTTGGCGCAAACCTTTGCGGTAGTTTCCGTGTTATTAAATATTCCATTTCGGTTTACCGGTTTACAATCGCTGAAGATTAAAGAAACAGATCGTATAGCCGCCTTAATGACCGAACTGGGAAAGTTAGGGTACGTGCTGCATGAAACTGAAGGGCATGGACTAAAATGGGATGGCGAACGAAGCGATCCGGAAAAAGAACCGGTAATTGCAACTTATGAGGATCACCGGATGGCGATGGCTTTTGCTCCGGCTGCATTAGTTATTCCCGAAGGAATCAGAATTGCAGAGCCTCATGTTGTTTCAAAGAGTTATCCTCACTTTTGGGAGGATTTGCGTAAAGTTGGGTTTAGGATTATTTAATTTGAATAGTATATGTGGTATATTGTCGTTTTTTCAGGCTTACTATTGCTCGGTATTATAGCCGCAATAGCCGGATATTTTCGTCATAAGAAATTGCAGGGAATGTTAGAAAGAGGTGAAATTTCTGAAATACCCGAACCTCAGGTTGTGGATGGAGAATGTTGCGGACAGCATGAAATATGCGAGCGCGATAGCTTGATAGCTGCTGTTAGTAAAAAGATCGAATATTACGACGACGAAGACTTAGATCGTTTTCAAGGCATTGAAGAAACCGATTATAACGAAGCTCAGATAAATGAATTCAGGGAAGTATTATATACCCTGCGCGAAGTGGAGGTAGCCGGATGGCTTCGTAGTTTGCAATTACGGCAAATCAATCTTCCGGAACTATTGAAAGATGAAGCTTTTCTAATCGTTGGCGAACGCCGTTTACATGCCTGATAGATGATAGAATTACTTGGATATGACTTTTTTCAGAATGCATTGTTAGGCAGTTTCCTGACGGCTATTGCCTGTGGTATTGTCGGAACATACATCGTAGCCCGCCGTTTGGTTTTTATCAGTGGAGGTATTACTCATGCTTCTTTCGGAGGACTTGGTCTCGGCTTTTATTTAGGAACAAACCCTGTGCTTATGGCCTTGGTTTTTTCTGTACTTTCTGCTCTTGGAGTGGAATGGGTTAGTAAGACGCAGAACGTAAGAGAAGATTCTGCAATAGCTGCTGTTTGGTCGTTAGGTATGGCACTGGGTGTGTTGTTTATCTTTTTAACACCGGGGTATAGTCCGAACTTGTCTGCCTATTTATTTGGAAATATACTCACCATATCATCTACAGATATCCTTTGGATTGCCATACTTGCTGTATTATTACTATTCATTGTCACGTTCTTTCTGCGTGAAATCATCTATGTGGCCTTTGATAATAGTTTTGCAACAACACAGAAACTGCCAGTAAAATTCATCGAGTATGCGATGATGTTCTTTATCGCAGTAACGATAGTTCTTTCCATCCGTTTGGTGGGTATTATGCTTTTAATGAGTCTGCTTACACTCCCGCAAATGATTGTCAACCAATTCACCTCCGATTTTAAGAAGATTATGTATGGAAGCATTATCGTGGGCTTTCTTGCCTGTGTTATTGGATTGGTTCTGTCGTATTATATAAATATTCCTTCCGGAGCATTTATCATTCTGGTTCTCACCTTACTCTTTTTCAGTGTCAAAGGCGTACTTGCTCTTTCAGGCAAACAATAAATCCGGTTGTTTTCAGTTTATATAATGATGAATTGTCTGCTATAGGGTGAAAAATGGATTTTATTATATAACCTCGTTAGTCCTGATTGGTTTGCTTGTTTCGTGTAGTACTAAGAAAAACACGAAAGCAAGCCGTTTTTATCATGCCGTAAACTCCCGTTACAATATTTACTATAACGGAAAGACCTCTTTTGATGAGGCTTTAGAAGCCATGCAGACCGGCTATAAAGAAAATTATTCGGAGAGAATTTACATGTTTCCCATCAGTGCCCAGCCGAAAGAGAAACAGACCACAGGAGGCGCTTTTGATCGGGCTATCGAGAAAAGCAATAAAGCCATCAAACTTCATTCCATAAAGACTAAACCTCCCAAGAAACCAGGATGGAGAAATAATCCGAAACAGGTCGCTATTCAGGAACAGGAAGAATATAATCCCTTTCTGAAACATTGTTGGCTGCTCATGGGGCAAGCGCAATTTTATAATGCTGATTTTTTAGAGGCATCTGCTACCTTTTCTTATATTGCAAGGCATTATGCAACAGATGAAGAGGTGGTTTCGGAAGCAAAACTCTGGCAGGCTCGTAGTTATTCTGAAATGAACTGGCTGTACGAATCGGAGAATATTCTCAACAAACTGAACACGAACGGTATTCATCCGAAGAAGTTAAAGTTGTATGCCACCGTCTATGCCGACTACCTAATAAAGAACAATCAGACAGAAGAAGCCATTCCTTACCTGCAGACAGCAATTAAAGCAGAAAAAAACGGAAAACAACGCGCCCGAATGAAGTATTTGCTGGGGCAGATTTATACTGAATTAGAGTTAAATAGTTTAGCATATAAAGCCTTTGGTGACGTAATTAAATCCAACCCTCCTTACGAACTGGAATTTGCTGCACGAATCAGACAGACTGAAGTTTTTGCCGGAAATAATTATATGAGCATGGTTAAAAAGCTCGAAGGCATGGCACGGAGTGATAAGAATAAAGATTATCTGGATCAGGTCTATTATGCCATAGGAAATATTTACATAACGCAAGAAGATACAACAAATGCAATCGTAAATTATCAATCAGGTATCGAGAAAAGTACTAAGAAAGGAATCGAAAAAGCGTTATGTGAAATACGTCTTGGGGATATTTATTTTAAACAAGGAGAATATGTAAAAGCACAACCCTGTTTTAGTGGTGCGTTGGCTTCTCTTCAAAAGGAGTACAAGGATTATAAACGTATTGCTAAACTTTCGGAAGTGTTGGATGAATTGGTAATTCATGTAGAAGCGGTTCATCTGCAGGATAGTTTGCAGACACTTGCCAAAATGCCGGAAAGTGAACGTTTAGCCGTCATTGATGCGATTATAGCTCAAGTGGAAAAGGAAGAGAAAGAGGCTAAAGAACAAGCGGATAAAGAGGCTTACCTTTCTGAACAAGAAGCTAAAGGAACGGGTATAGACAGACCGGGCACGGAAATTAATGTTCCTCTGATTCCTACGGGAAGTGATGGAAGTTCGTTCTATTTTTACAATGCACAGGCTGTAGCACAAGGGAAAACGAAGTTTCAACGCCAATGGGGAAGGAGGACTTTGGAAGATGACTGGCGCAGGAGAAAGAAAGAAATGGCCACCTTTATGGAGCAGTCCGATCAGGTTGCTGACACCAATCTATCAACAACAAACGATAGCATAATCGTAGGTGATTCTATCGTAGAAGGTCTTCCGGAAGAATTGACGGATGATCCGAAAACCCGTGAATTCTATTTACAACAGATTCCTTTTACTCCGGAAGATATTGAAGCTTCTAATCTGATCATTATGGATGGTTTATATCATATGGCGATGATTTATAAAGATAAATTAGAAGATTTCCGTCTTTCTATTGACGCTTTTGAAACCTTAGAGCGCCGTTTTCCTGATCATGAGTTTCGCTTAGAAAGTTATTATCAGATTTACCTGATGGCTTTACGACTGAAAGATGTGGATTTAGCAAACCGTTATAAGACGAAACTCATCAATGCATTCCCTGAAAGTAATTATGCTATTGCTATTGCCGATCCGAACTATGAATATAATATTCGTATGATGGATACAATGCAGGATTCTATCTATAGGGAAACATATCAGCATTATCTGAGTGAAGATATAGCAACGGTTCGTCGTAATTTCAAAACCGTGTCCGAAAAGTATCCGTTGGCCGGACTGATGCCTAAGTTTATGTTTTTAGATGCACTGACCTATGTACAGGAAGGGGATCCGGAAGGATTCAAAGAAGCCCTTAAAGCGTTGGTGGAAAAGTATCCTGATGCAGATGTTACAGAATTAGCAGGAGAGATGCTGAAGGGAGTTCTTCGTGGACGGGCTATGGTACAAGGTGGTGTGCGTGGAATGACCTGGAACCTTCGATTCGGTGTGGGGGAAGATGGTGCATTGTCGGCTGCCGATTCGGCCAGAGTTTTCAAAGTTGATCCGAACTCTCCTTATAAGATGCTCTTAATCTATCCGACTGATCGTGTGAATAAAAATCAGCTATTGTATGCTGTTGCAGCGTATAACTTTGCTAATTTCTTAGTGAAACAATTAGATATTTCAGTGGAACAGAATGGTCCGATGAGCATAATGACATTAAGTGAATTTGTCAATTTGGATGAAGCTACACAATACTACAAGATGATATACGGCAAAGAGGGTTATGCCAATACGTTGAATAAAGAAATTGCGATTCTTCCTATCTCCGGAGAAAATCAGGAAACGTTATTACGCGGTAAAACCTTAGATGAATATGTGACATTCTTTGCCGATAGTTTAGGACAAAAGATTCCGGAATTAAAACAACGTTGGGAAATTCGCCTGAATGACAATGAAGAGGCTGAAAAAGAAGAAGCAACAGAAACCGTTCTGCCGGAAGAGACTATAACAGAAGTTCCCGAACAAGTAGAAAAAACGGAAGAGCCTGAGATAAGTGTCGGACAAGATTCTATTCCTATAGTTTCTGATACGATAACGTTAATTCCGGAAGTTCCTGTTGTAACAGAAGCGCCGGACAGTACTGAAGTGACAATTCCTGTAGCTCCGGTAAATGAAGGGTTGACACTGAAACAAATTGAAGAAATTCGCAAACGTGAAGCTGAAGAGGAGGAGGCACGAAAGGAAGCTGCTCGTATCGCTTTTGAAGAAGAACAGCGTGCTGAACAGGAATTAAGGGAGCAAAAAACTCGTGAGCGGGAAGAACTTCTGAAAAAACAAAAAGAAGAAGAGGCTGCTCTGTTGAAAGCAAAAGCGGAACAGGAGAAACAACTTGAGAAAGACCGAAAAGCAAAATTAAAACAGCGGGAAGCCGAACGAAAAGCAAAGCTTAAAGCTCAACAACAACTTCGCAAAGAGAAAGAACGGGCATACAAAGAGCGGCAGAAGTTAAAAGAGAAGGAGCGCAAAGAAAAAGAGCGTGCCTATAAACAGAAGCTAAAGGAAAAAGAAAAGGCACGAAAGAAAGCACTCAAAGAAAAAGAGGCTGCTGCAAAAAAGAGAAGATAATAGTTTTAATATAATATTATGAATCGGATAATCTTATTTTTATTCATACTGATCAGTGTGAATTGTAATGCCCAGAGAATACATTATAACGCTTTCTCTCATAATGATTATTGGAGAAACAGGCCCTTGTTTGATGCTTTGGATTATGGTTTCAATTGTGTTGAAGCTGATCTTTGGTTGATTAATGGTGAATTATATGTGGCACACGACAGGCCTGAGCCAAATGATTCAATCCTTTTTAGTGAACTTTATCTTAAGCCTTTGTCTGAAAGGATAAAGGAAAACGGAGGAAAGGTTTTTCCAAGTAGTGACCGTCCTTTTTTTCTTATGGTTGACTGTAAAACGAACGGAGAAGAAATGTATCCTCTGCTAAAACAGCAGCTGAATTCATATAAGAATTTGTTCTGTAGTGTTGAGGATGGAGTCTATAAAGAAGGGGCTGTGTTGTTGTTTGTTTCGGGAGACCGCCCAATGGATAGCATCTTTGCGGAAACAAACCGGATTGCGTTCTTAGATGGTCGTATTAATGATCTTGGTAAAGATATCCCCAAAATAATTATGCCTGTTGTAAGTGATAATTACAATTCCTATATCTCATGGAGAGGAGAGGGGAAAATACCGGAAGAAGAATTAATGAAAATGCGAAAACTGATAAAACAGACGCACGACGAAGGGAAGTTGTTTCGTTGGTGGGGGGCACCTGACACTCCTGAATTCAAACGATTCTTTATCAAAGAGGGGGTGGATTTAGTTGGTGCCGACGATCTTCGCACGCTGTCCGACGTTCTGGAATAAATCAGATGAAAAAATCCCGCAGCTGTTAAGCTGACGGGATTTCTCACTCGCTAATCTAAAAAACATTACCATCCAAAATAATTCTTGGCATTGTAATAACTTATATTCTCTACCATTTGTTTTATAAATGGCAGTTCAGATTCAGGTAATTGTCCGTTCTCTACTTCACGGCCAAGTATATTACACAAGATACGACGGAAATACTCATGTCTCGGATAAGACAAGAAGCTTCTCGAATCAGTCAGCATTCCTACAAAACGACTTAACAATCCTAAAGCAGAAAGTGCATTCATCTGTCTTTCCATGCCATCTATCTGATCTAAGAACCACCAGCCCGATCCGTATTGCATCTTTCCGGGAACTGTCCCATCATTAAAATTGTATGCATTCGTTACCATCAATTCATTGTCTCTCGGATTTAGATTGTATAGAATTGTCTTGGCAAGGAATCCTTCTGTATTTAATTTGTCGAGTAAACGATTCATGGCTGTTGCTACTTCGTAGTCGCCAATTGCATCATAACCTGTATCAGCTCCTATCTGGCGGAACATTTTCGTGTTATTATTACGAATAGCGCCTATATGAAACTGTTGTACCCAGTTTGATTCGGCATCCATTACAGCCAGATCATACAACATAGCAGCTTGGAATTTATGATCTTCTTCTACTGTCGGGTTTTTACCGGAACGAACCTTTGCAAAGATCGCATTAATTTCCGCCTCTGTATAAGAATCACCGTAGAATGTGCTTAATCCATGATCAGAAAGACCACAACCTTGCTCTTCAAAGAATTTATGACGTTTCTCTAAAGCTGATAATAAATCCGCATAACTGGAAATCGTTGTATCTGACGCTGCTTCTAATTGTCCCAAATAATGATTATACGCTTCTGCATTGGCAGTCATCATGGCTTTATCCGGTCTCCAAGTAGGTAATACCTTCACCTTAAAGCCATTCTCACGTATGGCTTTATGATACTCCAATGAATCAGCTGGATCATCGGTTGTACAGACCAATTCCACATTCATTCGTTCCATAATTGCACGAGAGCGAAATTCCGGAGTCTGTAATTTAGCCGTACATTCTTCGTATATTTCACGAGCTGTTGCCGGATTAAGAACTTTGTCAATACCAAACACACGGCTCAATTCCAGATGCGTCCAATGATACAGCGGATTGCGCATTGCATACGGCATTGTCTCCGCCCATTTTTCAAACTTCTCGTAAGAGGATTTATTTCCTGTAATATATTCTTCAGGAATTCCGTTACCACGCATCGCTCTCCATTTATAGTGGTCTCCACCCAACCAGATTTCAGTCAGATCAGCAAACTGATAATTGTCTGCAATCATTTTGGGCACAAGATGACAATGGTAGTCAATGATCGGCATTTTTGCCGCATGTTCGTGATAAAGCGTACGCGCCGTATCCGAATAGAGCAAAAAGTCCGCATCTAAAAACTTTCTCATGGTTTCTTATATTTTAGTATTATAGTTAACGCATCGCTGCAAAGCTTTGAAATCGCATTCCAATCTTTCGCTTCGATAGCTGCCTTCGGGAATAACTTGGAGCCCATACCAACACAGGTTACTCCGGCTTTAAACCAGGCGGAAAGATTTTCTTCTGTTGGCTCTACTGCTCCTGTTGCCATAATCATAGACCAAGGCATGGGAGCTCTCATGTTGCTTACAAAAGAAGGGCCACCCACATTTCCGGCAGGAAATATCTTACATAAGTCACATCCTGCCTCCTGTGCAAATCCAATCTCTGAAACAGATCCACATCCCGGAGTATAAGGTACTAAACGACGATTACAAACCTTAGCCACTTCAGGATTAAATAGTGGCCCAACAACAAAGTTTGCTCCTAATTGGATATACAATGCAGCCGTTGGTGCATCTACGATAGAGCCGATTCCCAGAATCATATCCGGACATTCATTTACTGCGAATTTGGATAATTCAGCAAAAACCTCTTGTGCAAAATCACCTCTGTTCGTGAACTCAAACGCACGAACCCCTCCTGCGTAACAAGCCTTGAGAACTTGTTTAGCTGTTTCCGCATCACTGTTGTAATAAACAGGTACCATGCCGGTATTGGCAATTGCGGACAATACTTGTATTTTATTAAATCTGGCCATCTCTTATTTTTTAACGGGAAACGCGTCCTGATGCATCTCCACTCATTAGTTTTTCTACTTCTTCAACCGTTACCTGATTATAATCTCCGTAGATTGTGTGTTTCAAACAAGACGCGGCAACAGCAAAGTCAAGTGCTTTCTGAGCATCGCTCGTATATGTAATCAATCCGTAGATTAATCCACCCATAAACGAGTCTCCACCGCCAACACGATCCACGATATGCGTAATATCATAACGTTTAGATTTATATAATTTACCTTCTGTATATAGTACACCTCCCCAGGTGTTATGGTTAGCGTTGATTGAACCACGCAAGGTAATAATCACTTTCTTAGCGCGGGGGAATTTCGTCATTAGTTGGGTGCAGACAGATTCAAATTCGGCAGCATTAACTTCTCCTTCAGTCTGTGCAACATCAAATCCTTCGGGTTTGATTCCGAATACCTTTTCTGCATCTTCCTCGTTGCCGAGAATAACATCACATCCGGCAACTAATTCGGGCATCACATCTGATGCTTTTTTCCCATACTTCCAAAGATTCTTACGATAATTCAAATCGCAAGAAACAGGAACACCTAATCTGTTTGCAGCCTGAATAGCTTCTAAACAAGCATCTGCTGCTTCTTGAGAAATAGCCGGCGTAATACCGGTCCAATGAAACCAAGAGGCATCTTTCAATACTTCCTCCCAATTGATCATACCCGGTTCAATTTCCGATATAGCAGAATGTGCCCGGTCGTAAACCACTTTACTGGCACGGGCAACAGCTCCGGTTTCAAGAAAATAAATTCCAAGACGTTCACCTCCATAAATAATATCAGAGGTATCCACTCCATATTTTCTAAGATCCATCACACAAGCACGTGCAATATCGTTCTTCGGTAAACGAGTTACAAATGATGCATTTAATCCATAATTAGCCAATGAGACAGCAACATTCGCTTCACCGCCACCAAACGTGGCATTTAGTTTGTCACTCTGGTTAAAACGAAGATAGTCGGGGGTAGCAAGACGGAGCATGATTTCTCCAAAGGTTACAATTTTCTTTTTCATGAATTTAGATATATGTAGTTTTTGCACAAATATATAGTTTATCTTTTATAAAGATTTGGTGCGCGCCCACAAAATAACAGAACATAGAGAAGATTAACCTATTATTCCATTCTTTATAAAAACAGTTGTTGTTATTCTGATACCAATTCTTTTACATCTTCACCATAGGCATCTTTGACAGTTCCTTTTATCCGAATCAGAACGATCCATTTTCTAAAAGCTCCTACAAAAACAATCAACATCAGAACCATTGCAATAATAGCTAATGTTGCCAACAGGTATTGTTCATTCGGAATATAGGCGGATGTTACTTGAATATAACCAGCCCAAAAAGTAATTATGGCCATAAAAACGCCGGGAATTGCTGTGCAGAGACTATACAATCCTCTATTCATTCGTAGTAACATGGTGGTTGAAACGATCAATGCACAAGCAGCGAGTAATTGATTACTCATACCGAACAGTGGCCATATACTATTGATGTTCCCGGTATAAACCAGATACCCCCAGGTGGCGGTGAAAGCAACACTGGTAATAATAACACCGGGCAACCAGTTCTTGTCATTAAATTTAGGAACTACGCGGCCAAGCATTTCTTGCAGGAAGAATCGTCCTACTCTTGTCCCCGCATCTATAGCAGTGAGGATAAAGACAGCCTCAAACATAATCGCGAAATTATACCAATACGCCATCAGCTGATCCATAAACGGGATATTGTTAAAAATATGTGCCATACCTACAGCTAAGGACACAGCTCCACCGGTACGACCATGCAGGTCAACTCCAATCTTATCGATGAAATGCTGCAGATCAACTGCTTCCATTCCCGGATTGGCTGCTAAGAAAGCAGGATACGCATCTGTTGCTGTATTGATCGCGAAATAATCTCCGGGCATTAATGTACAAGCAGCAATCAACGCCATCAGGGCAACAAATCCTTCCGTAAGCATTGCGCCATAACCGACAAAGAGCATTTCCTTTTCATTCCCGATCATTTTAGGGGTTGTACCTGTCGCAATTATTGCGTGGAATCCGGAAATAGCCCCGCAGGCTATTGTAATAAAGATAAAGGGTAGGACAGGACCACTTATTACCGGACCTCCTCCGTGAATAAATGAAGTGACAGCCGGCATTTGTAAGACAGGATGTACGAAAATTATACCTACGGCCAACATAAGGATTGTACCAATTTTCAGATAGGTGGATAAATAATCACGGGGTACGAGCAGGAACCATACAGGAAGAACCGATGCAAAAAAACCATAGATAGGAACGGCTATCGAGATTGTTTCCTTGCTCCAGTCGAACATGCTACTAAGTATGCTGGACTGCATCAGGTTATGACCCGAAATAATACCGATCACCAATAATGCAACGCCTAAAATACTGGCAAGCCATACACTATTCTTCCGATACCGCATAATTAGCCCCATTAAAATCGCAATAGGAATGGTAATGATTACAGTAAATAATGACCAGGGTGCATCATGCATAGCACTTACACAAGCAAGCGATAGTCCCGCCAACGTGAGGATCAGAATAAAGAGAATGGCAAAACCGGCTACGGTTCCCGTCATAGGACCGATTTCTTTGGATGCAATAGACGCCAGACTTTGTCCTTTATGGCGCATTGATGCAAAAAGAACCACCAAATCATGCACTCCTCCTCCAAGCACACACCCCACAAGTATCCAAAGTGCTCCCGGGAAAAAACCAAATTGTGCTGCGAGAACAGGACCTACAAGCGGACCTGCAGCAGCGATCGCTGCAAAATGATGTCCGAATAATACGTTTTTATCAGTGACTACGTAATCCTGTCCGTCTGCAAACCTTACAGCAGGGGTAATACGTTTTTCATCTAATCTCAATACTTTATTGGCTAAAAAAACGCCATAGATACGATAGCCTATGGCAAAAATACATACAGCAGCAAACACTAACGTCAGTGCATTCATTCCATCTAATGCTTCCACGGGATTTTAGTTTATTGTTTTTCTAAATATGATTTTAAGGTCTCAACAAAGATTCTTTCTTAATGCTCTAATGCAAGTAATTTTTCTTTTATATCCATGCCTCCGGCATAGCCTACCAGTTTTCCGTTAGAACCGATAATTCGATGACAAGGAATAATAATTGCTATCGGATTTCTATTGTTTGCTAATCCAACGGCTCGGCATGATTTGGGATTCCCAATATCTTCTGCTATCTGTTTATATGTGCGTGTTTCTCCGTAATGAACACGCGTAAGTGCTTCCCATACAGCTTTTTGAAAAGCAGTTCCTTTCGGATTCAGTGGGAGATTGAAAGACATTCTTTGTCCATCTAAATATTCATCTATTTGGCGGGCAGCTTCCCGGATAAGTTTTGTTTCCTTTTCTTCATAGTCATTTTCCGGTTTTTTAAACGATACTCTCGTTATCTGGTTATCTTCTTCACATATCCAAATCTGGCATATGCTTGTCTGGTAAGAATAGTAGTTTTTCATGGTAAAGTAGTCACAATTAAATTAATACGATCTATATCCAAATCGTAAAGTTAATATTTCTCGTGAATTATTGCTATTCTGGGAGAAAATATTCCACTAACTGTCCACTGAGTTGTAAAAGAGATATTTCGCATATTTTGGTAGAATATTCTGCAATAGAACGACGTTCTTCTGCATTCAATAAACTGTTCTGGGCTTCACGTAGTTCGATTCCCGACAGATCTCCTAACTTATAACGTTCAATTGCAATATCATAATTTTCCTGCGCAGCAACCAGATTTTCTTTTTCTAAAGTCCACAATTCAAGATTGTTCTTATAAGCCATCCAGAGATTACTCATATCCGCACGCAATGATAAATCCAATTCTTGTAAACGCAGGTTCTTGTTTTCGATCTGAAGACGCACATTGCGTTGTTCACGGCGACGATTAAAACCATCAAATAAATTAAAACCAATTGTCACTCCATAGTTCAATCCCAACCTTTGTTGTAGATCGGTAGTGCCTACCTCATACCAATTGGCCGTATAACCATAACCTGCATTAAGTTTTACATACGGGTAATTACGGCTACGTGCTTTTCTATAATCCAATTCCGAAAGAAGAACGTTTTTCTGGGCAATTTGCAAGGGAACATTAGATGTTTGTGTGTTGTGCCATAGTTCTGCTTCATCCAGAAATTCATTCGGAATAATCAACGAGTCTTTTAGCTGGATACGCTCTTCTACATTTTCCAGAGCCATCAGTGTGTTGAGTTGTACTGACGCCCGGTGTAAAGTTTCCAATTGATTCAGAACATTCGAACTGTCGGAATTAAAGTCCACTTGTGCCTGCTGTAAATCCAACCGCGACATGGAGCCGATAAAGTATCGCTCTTCTACAATACGAAGTCGTTCTTTGGATAATGCTAATGTTGCTTTTAAGTTACGTAGGCGGATTTTTTGACGGATCAGGTTGTAATACTCAGCAGATAAAGAAGCTATAAAATCCTCTATTGCCATGCGGGTATTCAGTTCTCCGAGTTGTTTCAGTTCCTTCAGTGTTTCATATGTAGCCTGTATGCCGAACCCGTCGAATATTGTCCAGTTTACATTCAGGCCTACATTTGCCGTCTCACTGTTTACCCCCGTCGTTTTTTCGGTTGTACCGTCGGTCAACTTATTTCGCGTATCGTAAACCGTTCCGCTAAATCCTCCGTTCATATCCACAGTCGGCAGATAGCCCGCATTACCCGGTGTTGCATTGTTCTCGCTGATCGCTTGCTCGTTGCGGATAATACGGATAGAATAGTTTTTCTCTAATCCAATCTCAAGACATTTATGAAGATCAAACTCCTTTTCCTGAGAAAATACAGGAAGAGAAACAAATGTAATAGTCAGAAAAAATAAATATAAAATTTGTTTCATAGCTTATTAATTTGTTTGAGAATCAGTTTTTGCAATCCGTACTCTCTGGCGATCCGTAGATATATAGGTGTACATAGCCGGAATAATGAATAAAGTCAGAAACGTGGAGACTAACATACCTCCCACTACGGCAACTCCCATGGCAATACGCCCTTGTGCTCCTTCTCCTGATGCAAAAACTAACGGAATAAGTCCTAAAATCGTAGAAGCACTGGTCATCAGAATAGGACGAAGGCGCTGAATAGATGCGGAACGAATAGCCTCCTGGAAATTATACCCTGCAATTTGGCGTTGATTGGCAAATTCCACAATCAGAATTCCATTTTTTGTCACTAATCCGATCAACATGATAATACCTATCTGACTGAAGATATTCATGGTTATACCTCCTAAATTCATAAAGAACACAGCTCCTGCAATCGCAAGCGGAACGGTCACCATTACAACCAATGGATCCTTGAAGCTTTCAAACTGAGCGGCTAAAACAAGATAAACCATAATCAAAGCAAGTATCAAAGCAAACATAAGGCTGTCTGAACTTTCCCGGAATTCTTTCGATTCTCCCGATAACGCAGTACGGAATGACTCATCTAATGTTTCCGAGGCTATGCGATCCATTTCTTCCAATCCGTCACCAATCGTGTATCCTTTGGCTAAACCGCTCGATACAGTTGCCGACACAAACCGGTTGTATCGGTATAGTTGAGGAGGAGCTACATTCTCTTCCAAAGTAACCAAGTTGTCCAATTGTATCATGGCACCATTGTCACTGCGTACGTAAATGGATTTCAGATCGACCGGCGTATTTCGTTGTTGACGATTAATTTCTCCTAATATCTGATATTGCTTACCGTTCATATAGAAATAGCCCATTCGTTGGCCACTCAAAGCATATTGCAGTGTTTGCGCTATGTTTCTCGTACTTACACCAAGTAGAGAGGCTTTATCCCGATTGATTACAATACGCGTTTCCGGTTTTGTAAACTTGAGATTGACATCTGCCATCTGGAAAACAGGACTTTCATTTACTTTCTGCATAAAATGAGGTAGGGTTTCCTGCAACTTTTCAAGAGAAGTAGATTGCAGAACATACTGTATAGGCATTCCTGCTCTACGTCCGCCGAAAGTAGACTGTTGTTGCACAAAAGCGCGGGCTTTTGTTTCTTTCTGGACACCCTTTGAAAGACTTTCCGCAACACTCATCTGCGTCCACTCACGCTCTTTAATATCCGGAAGGATGATGTTGACAAATCCTCCCGAACTCCACGCTCTGGCAATAACAGCCTCCCGTTCCGGAACAACAGAGTCCACAAGCGTCTCTATGCCTTCGCCATAATCCCTCAGAAATTCAAATGTCGCTCCTTCAGGACCTCTTATATTTACTGTGATCGTAGAACGATCTTCTAAGGGTGAAAGTTCTGCCGGTATTTTATTCCAATAATATCCGATAGCAACTAAGAGGAGAATAATTATAGGGAAAGACCATTTCTTATGCCTCAGAAAATAATCCAGACTTTTTTCATAGATACTATTAATACCGCTAAAGAAGGGTTCTGTTTTCTCATACAGCCAGTTTTGTTTTTGCTGCTTTTTCAGGATTTTAGTGGCAAGCATAGGAGTAAAAGTTAACGCAACAAATGATGATATCACAACTGAACCCGCAATAACAATACTAAACTCCTTAAAAAGACGCCCTGTCATTCCATCCATAAATACAATTGGAAGGAATACTGCAACTAATGTTACTGTGGTAGATATAATCGCAAAAAAGATCTCTTTACAACCTTCTATTCCTGCTTCCTTTGGGGTGATCCCCTGTTCAATACGAACGTAAATATTCTCCGTAACAACGATTGCATCATCAACAACCAAGCCCACTGCCAACACGATAGCCAGCATAGTAAGTACATTGATGGAAAATCCTGCCAGATACATCACGAAAAATGTTGCAATGAGTGATACGGGGATAACAACAACTGGTATCATCGTTACGCGCCAATCGCGCAGAAAAAAGAAAATAACTAACGCTACAATTATGAATGCTATGTAGATCGTTTCTTGTACTTCCGCAATAGAAGCACGGATAAAACGAGTGTTGTCATAAATCATTTCAATGGTAACATCATCCGGCAAATCTTTCTTTAGTTGTTCGATGCGGTTGTATGCTTCATCTGCAATCTCTATATGATTCGCTCCGGGTTGAGGTATGATAACATCAATAACCATTGGTTCTCCGTTCTTTTTCAGAATGCTCCTCATATCTTCCGGCGCAAGTTCAGCGTATCCGATGTCACGAAAACGAACAATATTATTGTTGCTTTCTTTAATAATAAGATCATTGAATTCCTTCGCGGTATGCATCAATCCAAGAGTACGTATCGAAAGATCAATCGTATTTCCTTCAATACTCCCCGAAGGTAATTCTACATTTTCGCGATCTACCGCGTTCTTTATATCAATCGGAGTAACCCCATAACCCGCCATTTTAGCGGGATCTAACCAAAGGCGCATGGAATAACGCTTTTCTCCCCAGATATTTACGGCACTTACGTTTGGAATTGTTTGTAAACGCTCCTTCACGGTTAGTTCCGCTATTTCACTCAACTCCATAAGTGAACGTTTCCTGCTTTGTATGCCGATCTGCATAATCGGAGAAGCATCGGCATCAGCCTTCGATACAGTTGGAGGGTCACAATCTCGCGGCAAATATCGTTGAGCGCGGGATACCTTATCACGCACATCGTTGGCAGCCGTTTCCATATCTACCGAAAGTTCAAACTCTACCGTAATACGGGAACTGCCCTGACTACTAACACTGCTCAGCGAACGAATACCCGGAATCCCATTTATGTTCTGCTCTAAAGGTTCGGTGATCTGATTCATAACTACATCTGCATTCGCACCCGGATAAGATACATTTACAGAAATAATTGGCTGGTCCACACTTGGAAACTCACGTACACCAAGGAATTTGTATCCAATAATACCAAATAACAGGAGGACAAGAGTCATCACTGTGGAAAGAACCGGTCTGTTTATGCTTATTTCAGAAAGATTACTCATAACTCAATAAAGGTTTTAATACAAATTATCGATTGAAACCTTCATCCCCATGCGTAACTGCATTACTCCCGAGATGATTACTGTGTCTCCCAGATTTAAGCCGTCGATAACTTGTACGCGACTTTCCGTACGGATTCCCGTTTCTATTTCTACGGGATGAGCTGAGGCGTTTGTGTATTTATACACGATGTTCTTTCCCATTTCGGGAATCACAGCCTCACTTGGCACAGTCAGAGCATCTTTTATCTCCTGTTTCGTAATCTCAACAGAAGTCAACCTGCCGGGCAAAATATCTTCTTTTATATTCGGATAAGTTGCACGTACATTCAACGTACGCGTGTCTAAATCAATCTTGCTCTCTACGGCATACACGGACGCGTATAACTTATCTACAGTACCATCATTCCGTTCCATGCTAAAAGAAATACGCGTTCCGGGACGGACCTCCCCGGAATAGCGTTCAGGTATAGAAAAGTCAATTTTTAGAGGTGATATTTTAGTTAATTTGGCGATTATTGTTGAGGGAGAAGTATAAGCTCCTTCACTGACGTTTCTCAATCCGATAACACCATCGAAAGGTGCTCTAAGTTCTGTCTGAGCGATATTGGCCTTGACTAAATCAATATCTGCTTTTAATTTATCCAACTCCGTCTGTACCTGCTCAAAAGCTTCTTGGCTGACTGCATCTTTTGCCAGAAGGGCACGTTGCCTGTACACCCGGTCTTGCGCAAGAGGTATTTGCGCTTCTAATTTCTTTAACTGTGCTTGTAAAGGATTGTCATTAATCTTTGCGAGCAAATCCCCTTTACTAACATGACTACCTTCCGTAAAATAAATAGCCACAACTTTACCCGAAGATTCAAAAGACAAGTCCACTTCCTCATCGGGAATTACTGTTCCTGCAGTAATAACCTTATCTGATAATGATTGATATTTTAATACTTCAGCATTAATATTCAAAACTCTGTTGCGTAAAGATGTTCCCTGAGGTACAGGAGCCTCAAAACCTCCTTTCTTTGAAATCAACAACTGTTTAACCCTTGGGAAAGCAATCATCCCCGCTATCAGGAGCACAATTACGGCCGTAACGCCCCATTTTGCTTTTTTTGTCATAAGGCCTTAAATTCTTTCTCTTAATTAAAAAGTCTACATATCTATCCAATTGCTTAGACCGGAAAAAGGAAAAAAGGTTTAAGACCTTTCTGTGAAAAATTCAAAGAGCCTCAACATTCATTACCAGGCGCCTTTATTTTTTTTTGAAAAGACATATCGTCAAGACCTTTGCTTTGTCTCATAATAATTTACTTTTTAAACTATAAACTTTTTTCAGTACAAGACACAATGGACTTTCTGTGGCAAGCTTACAGTTCAAATATCCTTACGGAAGAAGATTGTAATCGGTTTATTTCTCAGGTTTTGTCGAAGGGAAGTAAATTTCCCGTAAAAGAAATTAAGGACTTTACTCCAAGGTTTATTTTCTAAGACAGAACGATAAGAACTATACGAATTACATGCCTGTTTTCGATAAAAATAAATAACTTCGTATTACTTTTATGTTTTATCAAGGATTTTATAAACAAGGAGAAAATGGAATATTCGATTAAGGAGGTTTCTCATATTGTTAACGCGAAAGTTGAGAAATTGACTGAGGCCTCCATTAGCATATTACTGACAGATAGCCGGAGATTAACGTTGCCGGAGCAGAGTCTTTTTTTTGCTCTTAAAACAAAAACGAACGATGGACATAAATACATAGGGGAACTCTATCGTTTGAAAGTCCGCAATTTTGTGGTGTCTGAAAGACTCCCGGAGTTTGACTCCATGAAGGAGGCTAACTTCCTTGTCGTTAAGGATACGCTTAAAGCGCTTCAAAAATTAGCGGCATATCATCGTAAACGCTTTTCTATTCCTGTGATCGGCATTACAGGAAGTAACGGAAAAACAATCGTTAAAGAATTTCTTTACCAATTATTACACAAAGAGTTTAATATTGTACGTTCCCCGAGAAGCTACAACTCACAGATCGGTGTTCCTCTTTCGGTCTGGCAGATGAATGAGAAGCACACCTTAGGCATTTTTGAAGCGGGCATATCACAACCTGACGAAATGGAATGTTTGCAGCCTATCATTGCTCCCACTATCGGCATATTTACGAATATCGGGGAGGCGCACCAGGAAAACTTTTTTTCCATGACGCAGAAATGTATGGAAAAATTAGCCTTGTTTTCTGATTCTGAAGCGATTATTTATGATGGAGATGATGCGTTCATTGCCAACAGTATAGAAGCGGCTTTACTATCTCATAAGGCTATTGGGTGGAGCCGTACGGATTCAGAAGCGCCTCTGTTTATCGAATTAATCAAAAAGAAAGAGGCTGAAACAGAAATTCATTGTACTATGCTGGGACTACATAGACGTTTTGTAATCCCTTTTACCGATGATGCATCTATAGAGAATGTTATACATTGTTTAGCGCTAATCTTGTATCTGAAACCGACCAGTGTAACAGATGAATCAAGAACGTCGTCTTTAGAACCGGTAGATATGCGTTTGGACGTTAAGCAAGGGATAAACAATTGTTTATTGATTAACGACACTTATAATTCAGATATTAATTCGTTAGATATTGCGCTGGATTTTCAGGCCAGCCGCAAGGTAAATAAGAAACTGAAGAGCACACTGATTCTTTCCGACATACTTCAGTCAGGAACATTACCTAAATCCCTGTATAAAAAAGTTGCCGATATGGTCAGGCGTAAGAAAACAGACCGTATCATCGGCATTGGACGTGATATAAAAGAATATGAAGCGTCATTTGACATCCAAAAGGAATTTTATCTGACAACGGATGAATTCATCAAATCGCCTTCATTTAAGTCATTCAAAGACGAACTGATACTGATAAAAGGTTCTCGTCGTTTTCATTTTGAACGTATCACCGAATTACTTGAAAAGAAAGTACACGAGACGATTCTGGAAGTAAATCTGGATGCAATCGTGCATAATTTTAATCATTATCGTTCTCAATTAAAACCGGAGACAAAGATTGTTTGTATGGTGAAAGCCTTTGGATACGGCGCAGGTTCATATGAAGTGGCAAAGACTTTACAGGAGTACCGCTGCGATTATCTGGCCGTTGCCGTTGCAGACGAGGGAGCAGATCTTCGCAAGGAAGGTATTTCTATCCCAATCATTGTCATGAATCCGGAGTTCAGCAGTTTCAATGTTCTGTTCGACAATCTATTGGAACCGGAAATATATAGTTTCCGTCTGCTCGATGCCCTGATTAAAGAAACCGAACGACGAGGGATTACCTCTTATCCTATACATATAAAGATAGATACAGGTATGCATAGGTTGGGATTTCAGCCAGACGATGTTCCGGAGATCTGCAACCATCTCAAAGAGCAATCCGGCGTTGTTGTTCGTTCGGTCTTTTCTCATTTAGCCGGAAGTGATTCATCGGAACATGATGCTTTTACTCGTCAACAATTTGCCCGGTTTGAAGAGGCTGCAAAAACATTAGAAGAAGGGTTGCAACAAAAAGTGACCAAGCATATTCTTAATTCTGCCGGAATAGAACGATTTCCTGAACATCAAATGGATATGGTACGACTTGGAATTGGTTTGTATGGAGTGAGCGCATCCGGACAAAAGGGATTACGGAATGTAAGCACACTTCGTACAACTATTCTGCAAATCCAACAAGTACCGGCAGGAGAATCCATCGGATATGGGCGCATGAGTTATGTAAAGAGAGATTCCATGATTGCAATTATCCCCATCGGATATGCTGACGGACTGAACCGACATTTCAGTAATGGAGGAGGTGAAGTAGTTATTAACGGAAAGCGCTGCCCTATCATTGGCAATATATGTATGGACGCTTGTATGATAGACATAACGGATATAAAAGCAAAGGAAGGAGACAGTGTGATTATATTTGGAGAAGAGCTGCCGGTCAGCGAGCTTTCGGGAAAACTAAAAACAATATCTTATGAGATTCTCACCTCTGTATCGCCACGAGTAAAAAGAGTATATTACAGGGAATGATTGCCATATTGCGCATTTTTCGTATTTTTGTGCGATATTAATTAAACAATAAGGTATGAGTCATAATTTATTAAAAGGCAAACGTGGTATTATCTTCGGTGCGTTGAATGACATGTCAATTGCTTGGAAAGTGGCAGAAAGAGCAGTAGAAGAAGGCGCTATGATAACACTTAGTAATACCCCGATCGCTGTCCGCATGGGACAAGTAGAAGAATTAGGCGAAAAACTGAATGCTACGGTTCTGCCTGCAGACGCGACAAATGTAGATGACTTGAATATGGTCTTCTCTGAATCCGTAAAGATACTTGGAGGTAAAATAGATTTTGTTCTTCACTCTATCGGAATGAGTCCGAATGTACGTAAAAAGCGTACATACGATGATTTGGATTATGACCTGTTAGAGAAAACGCTGGATATATCAGCTATTTCTTTCCATAAAATGCTTCAGGTGGCAAAAAAACAAGATGCAATCGCTGAATATGGTTCTGTCGTAGCGCTTAGTTATGTTGCTGCTCAGCGCACGTTCTTCGGATACAATGACATGGCAGACGCAAAAAGCCTTTTAGAGTCTATTGCGCGCAGCTTTGGCTACATCTACGGACGTGAAAAGAATGTACGTGTAAATACGATTTCACAATCTCCTACGATGACTACAGCTGGAAGCGGTGTGAAGGGGATGGAACATTTGATGGATTTCTCGGAACGTATGTGTCCGTTGGGTAATGCTTCGGCAGATGAATGTGCAGACTATTGCATTGTCATGTTCTCCGACCTGACAAAGAAAGTAACGATGCAGAACCTATTCCACGACGGAGGTTTCTCCAGCATGGGTATGAGTCTGCGTGCTATGACGCAATACAGTAAAAGTATTGAAGACTATTCTGATGATGCAGGAAAACCGATTTACGGTTAAGCTATATAGGTAGAACGAGAGTGTGTTAAAAAACTGATCAATACTTTTTTTGCACACCCTCATTCCGGTTTACTAATTAAATTCTAATACTTTTGTTTTATGTTCATCAAGATTTATCCGGAAAATCCTAATCCCAAAGAAATAGATAAAGTCGTCAGCGTATTACGTGACGGCGGACTTGTGGTATATCCGACAGACACGGTTTATGCCATAGGATGTGATGCACTGAACGTACGTGCTGTGGAGAAAATCTGCAAGATGAAAAATATTAACCCGCAAAAAAGTAATCTTTCTATTATTTGTTATGATCTATCAAACCTCAGCGAGTATGCCAAAGTAAGTAATTCGGCGTTTAAACTAATGCGAAAAAACCTGCCCGGAGCATTTACGTTTATTCTACCAACCAGCAGCGAATTACCTAAGATATACAAGAATAGAAAAGAGGTCGGAATTCGTGTTCCTGACAATAATATTATTCGTCTTCTTGTTAAGGAATTGGGAAATCCGATTCTAACTACGTCTATCCATGACGATGACGACGAAATACTTGAATACACAACGGATCCGGAGTTAATTTTCGAAAAATATGAACATTCAGTCGATGTTGTTATTGACGGAGGTTACGGGAACCTGATACCTTCAACGATAGTTGACTGTACTACCGATGATTTTGAAATAGTAAGACAAGGAAAAGGCGAACTCTTATTGTGATTTTTTTATCTTTGTTCCCATAAACGTATAATACAAACGACATATGGAGAACACTCCGTCTAAAGTACCTTCCCCACTCCTGTCTCTACTTCCTCTTGCCGTATTGGTCGGTCTTCTCTTTGTTACAATTTCCATATGGGGTGCGAATGCTCTGGAAGGAGCCAGTCAGGTTGTTCTGCTTATTTCAACCGCTGTTTGCTGTCTGATAGCCATGCTTTTCTTTGATGTACGATGGAAGACTATTGAAGCATCGATAGTCAACAACATCACCGGCATAAGTATCGCTTTAATTATTTTACTTATAATCGGAGCCTTATCTTCCTCCTGGATGATCAGCGGAGTTGTTCCTACATTAATCTATTATGGCGTTCAGATAATTCACCCCAACTTCTTTCTTGTATCTACCTGTATTATCTGTGCTTTAGTATCTATAGTAACCGGCAGCTCATGGACCACAGTAGCTACAATCGGCGTCGCGCTATTCGGGATTGGAAAGGTACAAGGCTTTGAAGAAGGCTGGATTGCAGGAGCTATCATTTCGGGTGCATATTTTGGAGATAAAGTTTCTCCATTGTCTGACACAACCGTTCTTGCAGCTTCTGTCTCTGATGTTCCGATTTTTAATCATATCCGCTATCTGATGATTACAACTATTCCATCTATGGGTTTAGCCCTGTTAATCTTTACAATTGCAGGATTCAATCATCAAGGAATGGACACGACGCATATTATCGAATTTAAAGAAACATTAAGTAATGCCTTTACGATTTCTCTTTGGCTTCTGATTGTCCCTGTTATCACCGGGATATTAATAGCGAAGAGAGTTCCGGCAATTATTACGCTATTTACCTCGTCTATCCTGGCTGTGCTCTTTGCAATTATCTTCCAACCTGACATTCTGAGTGAGATTTCCGGAGTGACAGAGGTTAGCTCCAAAAGTCTGTTCACCGGGTCGTTAACGGCCTTATACGGTAGCACACAAATAGAAACCGGTAATGCAGCAATTAATGATCTTGTTTCAACCCGAGGTATGGCCGGAATGATGAATACTGTATGGCTTATATTGTGTGCGATGTGTTTTGGAGGTGCAATGGTGGCCAGCGGGATGTTAACAAGCATAATTTCTGTTTTCCTTCGTTTTATGAAAAATACGTTTGGTTTGGTTTCTTCCACCGTGCTTTCCGGTTTGTTCTTTAATATTTGCACTGCAGACCAGTATATCTCTATTATTCTTACCGGAAAAATGTATAAAGAAACATACCAGAAGAAAGGATATGAAAACAGATTGCTGAGTAGAACAACGGAAGACGCAGTAACCGTAACTTCTCCATTGGTACCGTGGAATAGCTGCGGGCTAACGCAATCGACCGTGCTGGGCGTTGCAACGTTAACTTATCTCCCCTATTGTTTCTTTAACCTGATCAGCCCACTAATGAGTATGTTCGTTGCGGCAATAGGATATAAGATTGTGAGAACAACCACTCCTGAATCTAAAGATAAAAAACAGCTGTAGATATTGAATCATAAACAAAATTGATAAACTATTTGTGATAATCAATTGTTTATCTTATAAAAGAAAAACAAAGCATATGGCACTAACATTTAAAGACGCTTTAAAAAACCGAAGAACCTATTATACAATAACAAATGAGTCTCCGGTATCAGAGAAAGAAATAAAAGAAATTCTGGAGCATGCCCTACTGCATGTTCCATCTGCATTTAATTCCCAAACTACGCGTGTAGTTCTATTATTAGGTGATCAACATAAAAAGCTGTGGGAAATAACCAAGGATACTCTTCGTAAGATTGTACCTGCAGAAAATTTTGGAGCAACAGAATCTAAAATAGACGGAGCTTTTGCTTCTGGTTATGGCACAGTTCTTTTCTATGAAGACACAGAAGTAGTGGAAGGACTACAAAAGGCCTTTCCATCTTATAGCGACAATTTCCCTGTTTGGTCGCAACAAACATCAGGTATGCATCAGTTAGCTGTTTGGACAATGTTGGAAGAAATAGGCTTTGGAGCCTCTCTGCAACATTATAATCCATTAATTGATGCAGAAGTTGCTGAGACTTGGGGCATAAGTCCAAAATGGAAACTTATGGCGGAAATGCCTTTCGGTAAACCCTCCGCAACTCCGGGAGAAAAGGAATTCCAGCCGTTGGAGAAACGTTTACTGACATTCCGTTAACAGAACAGGAAAGACTTTGTGTATGATGGGGCTATCTGATTTCAGGTAGCCTCATTTCTTTATCCTCCATTTACAAATTAAAGGTATTATTCCTATATTTGCATGAGATGTACATTTAAAGAGCCGCGTAAAGATGAAACCCGAAAACAGTACGGATAATAACAAAGAGGAATTAAACGAACCAGAGTCAGATTTTAATAAAAACGAGAAAGAAGCGTCAGAGAACACGCATTCGGACTATAAAATTCCCGGAAAAGCCGGGGGGAGATCTTCTTATCATTTGTCCGGAATGTATCAGGATTGGTTTCTTGACTATGCGTCTTATGTTATTCTTGAACGGGCTGTACCTCATATAAATGACGGCCTAAAGCCGGTCCAACGACGTATTCTGCACTCCATGAAGCGTCTGGATGACGGACGATACAATAAAGTAGCCAATGTCGTTGGTCATACCATGCAGTTTCACCCTCATGGTGATGCCTCTATCGGAGATGCGCTTGTCCAATTAGGACAAAAAGACCTTTTGATTGATTGTCAGGGAAACTGGGGGAATATACTAACGGGCGATGGCGCAGCAGCTCCTCGTTACATTGAAGCACGTTTATCCAAATTTGCACTTGAAACAGTTTTCAACCCTAAGACGACCCAATGGCAACCTTCTTACGACGGACGAAACAAAGAGCCTATCACGTTGCCTATTAAATTTCCACTTTTACTTGCACAAGGAGTAGAAGGTATTGCAGTCGGTCTTTCATCGAAAATACTTCCCCATAATTTTAACGAACTGCTTGATGCATCAATCGCTTATTTAAAAGGAGAAGAATTTACTCTTTATCCCGACTTCCAGACGGGAGGCTATGTTGATGTATCTAAATACAATGACGGAGAACGGGGCGGTTCGGTTAAAGTACGTGCCAAGATCAGTAAGTTGGACAATAAAACGCTTGTTATCACCGATATCCCATACGGAAAAACAACCTCTACGGTTATTGAATCGATTCTGAGAGCGAATGATAAAGGCAAGATAAAAATTCGCAAAATAGATGATAATACCGCTCGAAATGTTGAAATCCTGATCCATCTTGCTCCAGGCGTTTCCTCAGACAAAACAATTGATGCGCTTTATGCCTTTTCTGATTGCGAAATCAGCATCTCACCGAATTGCTGTGTCATAAGAGATAACAAGCCTCATTTTCTTACCGTCAGCGAGGTGCTGAAGCATTCGGCTGATCAGACCTTGATCCTACTCCGCACGGAACTCGAAATAGAAAAAGCAGAAAAGGAAGAAGCATTATTCTTTGCTTCGCTTGAAAAGATATTCATAGAGGAGCGCATCTATAAGGATAAAGAATTTGAGAACGCTAAAGATATGGATGAAGCGATAGCTCATATTGACCTTCGCTTAGAACCGTTCAAACCTCAGTTTATACGTGAGGTAACACGCGATGATATTCTGAAATTAATGGAGATCAAAATGGGACGCATCCTGAAGTTTAATTCAGATAAAAGCAATGCCGTTATCGCCCAGATTCAGGAAGACATCAAAGCGATTGATAAACACTTGGACACCATTGTTGATTATACTATCGACTGGTTTTCCATGCTGAAAGAAAAGTATGGAAAGAACTATCCGCGCATGACGGAAATAAGGAATTTCGATACGATAGAAGCAACAAAAGTAGTTGAAGCTAACGAAAAATTATACATCAACCGTGCCGAAGGTTTCATTGGAATGAGCCTGAAAAAAGATGAATATATCTGTAATTGTTCCGACATAGATGATATTATCATCTTCTACCGCAACGGCATGTATAAAGTTGTTAAAGTAAGCGATAAGATGTTTGTAGGAAAAGATATTTTATACGTCAATGTCTTTAAACGTAACGATAACCGTACAATCTACAACCTGATCTATCGCGACGGAAAAGCCGGTTGTAACTATATTAAACGTTTTGCTGTGACAGGTATTACGCGCGACAAGGAGTACGATATGACAAAAGGAACAGAAGGTTCTCGCGTGCTTTATTTCAGTGCAAACCCAAATGGAGAAGCAGAAACAGTCAAAGTTATTCTTAAACCACGCCCACGCCAAAAGTTACTCTTATTTGAGAAAGATTTCAGTGAAATAGCAATTAAGGGACGTGGTTCGATGGGAAATATACTGACGAAAGCGGATGTACATAAGATTACGTTGAAACAAAAAGGAAGTTCAACGCTCGGCGGACGAATGGTTTGGTTCGACAGAGATGTGCTTCGTCTTAACTACGATGGAAGAGGCGAAGAATTAGGTGAATTCCGTAGTGAAGACCAAATTATTGTTGTATTACAAAATGGCGATTTTTACACCACAAGTTTTGACTTGAGTAATCACTACGAAGACAACATCTTAATTATTGAGAAATTCGATGCAAACAAAGTCTGGACGGCTGCGCTGTTTGACGCAGATCAAGGTTACCCTTACCTGAAACGTTTCCAGATGGAAGCAGGAAGCAAAAAGCAGAATTTTTTAGGAGACAATGCAGAGAGCCGGTTACTCTTACTTACCGATGAAGCATATCCACGAATAGAAGTTGTATTCGGTGGACACGACGATTTCCGCGAACCTCTTATAGTTGAAGCCGAAGACTTTATAGCCGTAAAAGGATTTAAAGCCAAAGGAAAACGGATTTCCACGTATGACATAGCAACAATCAACGAGCTGGAACCCACGCACTATCCAACCCCAGCACAACAACCAGCAGAAACTGAAGAAGAAACAAACGAAGAAGATCAAGAAAGCGCAAGCGACATCCTCGACGAAATCACAGGACAAATGAAGCTTTTTGACAAATCAAAAGAAGAATAGACGATTTTTCATGTCGGAAAAATCATCAAAACATTTGCATTTGAATAAAAAAACTCTACCTTTGCACCGCAATCAGCAGCGGCTGTGGTGTAATTGGTAGCCACGCCAGACTTAGGATCTGGTGCTTCACGGCGTGGGGGTTCGAGTCCCTTCAGCCGCAC
>NZ_JAQWCQ010000032.1 GCF_028705895.1 Massilibacteroides sp.
AGATCCTGAACACTTTATCTCCATAGACACTACAAAACGATTTCTGATAAAATCAAACATGAACCATTGCTATTCAACGGGTATTTTATATGTAAAATCAATACGACCGTCAAAGTCGGGAAAAAGACCTCCTATCCTTTTGAGCAAAGATAGGAGGCCGGTATCCTTCAAAGATGTCACATTTGGTACACTTTGGTTTTTTTCTGGAATATATATTTAAAGAGGTCATATTGTAAAATTCAATCCTTACAACATCAACGTTATTACTACCAGCTACGGTGTGTTGAAAAGCCATTTTATTAGTCCAGTAGGCTAATTTAGCACATCCGTTCATGTCGATTATCGGTTTGTTATAATAGATTAGTGTAAGAGCTTTTGAATAAATTGTTTATCTATTGGCTCTGAATTGATATTCTCCGGATTTCAGTTTAAGAATTACTTTTTTGTCTGTCTTTCCGATGACCTCAATAGCAGAGTTGTTCGTAATAGGGGCATTGTTTTCTGATACCTGATCGATCGAACCTGCCGGTAGATAGAGAGTTGCTGTTGTGTTGGCGGGAACTACAAAATGGTAATCATATGTTTCATTTTTTATCGTCCAACTGCTCTCTATCCGTCCATAGGGTGAGTCGTAATAGCCTTTTGCCCAACTCATTTGTTTGCTTAGGTCAGGTTCGGGTTGCAGTATGAAATGTTTGAAGCCCGGATGTTTTTCATCCCGTTCTATTCCGAGCGAATGGTTATACATCCACGAACCAATTGCACCGAATGAATAATGATTGAATGAATTCATAGAATTGTTGCCGCTAAACCCTTGTTCTTTTGTGTAGGAATTAAGACGTTCCCAAATGGTTGTCGCTCCCTGTTCAACGGAATACAGCCAGGAGGGATAGGTCTTTTGTTGTAGGATACGGTAGGCTCTTTCTGAATAACCTAAATCGGTCAGTACCCGGTTAATCCAGGCTGTTCCGATAAATCCCGTCATTAACGAGTAGGGGGGATAGATCTTTTCGCCCACTTTCGTTTCATGGTCAATACAGTAAGTCAGATTTTTGACGGCTTTTTCTTTTGTTTGTTCATCACAGATACCAAATGCCAGAGGGAGCACATATGAAGTTTGTGTTCCGATAATTTCTCCTTTCTTTTCCGGTTGGCGGAATCCGGAATGGATCGTTTGTCCCGTTTCCGGATGGAAATAAGTCCTATTAAAAAAAGCCTTCCGTTCTACGTACAGTCCGGCAAACCGTTTCGCGTCTTCTTCCTTATTCAAAGCTGAGGCAACACGCTGCATAATTTCCAGATCAAAAATAAAATAAGCTTCCCAAAGCAGTGTGTTGTCGTTTTTATCCTGTTCAGGACCAAGCCAATCGCCCAGATTACCTTCGGTAAGCAGACCCGTTTGCGGATCGATATAAGTTAATAAATAATCAATATAAGCTTCCATGGCATCGTAATGTTCAGACAACATCCGGATATCGTTGTATTGCAGGTAACTTTCCCAAGCTACCGTTATGCCGGCACTCCCCCAGAGTATGCCTCCAAAACCACCTCCTACAGGTGCTACATCTGCGAACCGCCCGTCTTCCCGTTGTGTGTCGCGCATAGCTTGCATATGGCGACGAAGGAACTGTGGTATATCGCTTAGATAATTTGCCGTACGGGAGAAGACAGAGATATCGCCGCTCCATCCCATTCGTTCGTTACGTTGAGGACAATCCGTCGGAATGGATAGGAAGTTACCCCGTGTTGACCAGATGATATTGTCCCACAACTTGTTGACTTCTTTATTAGATGTTTGATAGCTCGATGCAAGCCCGTGGATTGAACTCAGTACATCTCCTTTCACAGCTTCCAAAGGTAAGGCATTGCTTATTCCGGTTATTTCGACAAACCTGTAACCGTGAAATGTGAAATGGGGATGGATAATTTCATTGCCACCTTTTGTAATATAGATGTCTTGCGCAAGTGCGCCACGGATATTTTCGAGCATGATCATACCTACATTGTCTGCGAATTCAGGCAGGTCAGGGTATTTCACTTCAGCAAATCGTAGTATGATCTCCTTTCCCGGTTGCTCCCCTGATAAGGCAATACGTGGAATACCAGCCATATTCTGTCCCATATCATAAACGTAAACGCCTGGCCTGACTTCTTCCATCGAGATTGCGGTAAGTTCTTTTACTTTCTTTACTGTTTGCCCGTATTGCCCGACTAACTGCATGTTTGAAAAATCATTCACAGCAGGCATTCGTCCGGCTTCGATGTCTTTGTCGTGTACGATCGCATTTTCCTGATTAACCTCTGTCGCCCGTTTCCAATTAGAGGCATCATACGAAGCTTCTGTCCAGCCTGCTATCTGGTCTTCTTTTTGGGCATCATAGACTTCACCCTGAAAGAAACTGCTGTAAACCACCGGCCCGTCATCAAAATAAGACCAAGTATCTGGTTGGCTGACGATCATTTCTTCTGTTCCGTCTGCATACGTGATCACTAATTTAGCCAGAATAGATTGTCTGTCACCGAACAGATTCCATAGATAGCCCATATACGTAATCGCTCCGCTCCACCAGCCTTCTCCCATTGTTATGCCTATCGCATTCTCTCCGGGATGAACATATTCTGTCACGTCATAGGTCTGATACAGATGATGTTTGTTGTATTGCGTCAATCCGGGATTGAAATAGTCATCACCTATTCTCTTTCCGTTCAGGTATGCCTCATAGATCCCTCGCGCTGTAATATACAGACGAGCCTTAGCAACCTTCGTCTTCTTTGAAGAGAAAACCGAACGAAGCATCGGCATAGATTTTTTCCGGATATCGCTAACGATAAATGAACCGTCGTCTGCTCCATTTACCGGATAAGATTTGTCAGGCATCGTATAGAGGATATTATTCGGTACACGATAATTATGTACGTTAACTGTTGAAAAAGTCGCTTTTTGATTCGGTTTCATAGAAAAACCGATCTCGCAAAGTAGCGGAAAGCAGATATAATCCCAGCTATTCCCAATCGGGTTGATTACAACTTTCCCAATCTTGTTCGCTTCATCTTCTCCTCCGATATAAAATTCCGTAGAGCTATACATCGTTTTGAGATATACCGTATGCGCTTCGTATTTGTTGCTGTTATTAATGATCGAAGCAGGAACAGCCAAACGCTCCAACGGGACATCCTTCTTATCGTTGGGTGCGTAACCTACGCGATAAATACTCAAAAAGGCAGTTTTGCCTGAATTCATCCCCGAAATATCCAGTTCTACTTCGACATACGACTCGTTTTCTTCATTCTGCAAATTGTAAATATTCATATCTCGATCCATCAGACGAGGATCGTTAGCTCCAAAAACAAATCCGGCTTTCGTAGATTCGCTCTCTTTGTCCAACAGAACCGTATAATTGATATTAAAAATAGGCAGATAATCGGGATAGAGAACCAAATCTTCGTCTCCGCCACCGATCCATTTCGCGCCCTCCCAAGCCTCGATCGAAGGATTCATCAGTCCCGTCTCAAACCAGGATTCGGAAGACAGCATCTTGTTATCCTGATTCCAAACCTCCAACTTCCATTGATAACGCGTACAAGGCTGTAGCTTTTCCCCCTCATATTCTATATTCAAAGAGATATCACTGTTGACTTTCCCCGAATCCCAGACCTGCTGTTTTGCTTCGTCAACCACCATAATCCGGTAAGCCGTTTGTGCCTGCCCTCGTTCCGAAGAAACCATCTGCCAACTAAAATGCGGCCTATCTACATCAATACCCAACGGAGCCTCTGCATATTCAACCAATAAAGAAGATAGTTTATTTCCGGAACAAGCGACGAAAAGAAACATGAAAAAAAGTAGCGGTGGTATTCGTTTTAATTTAGTTGCAGACATGGTATCGATAGAATTATAGTTTTTCCAAAATCGGGATAGTATGCAAATTAAAGGAATTTTCTGAATGCTACAAACTCTTATATTTTTTTTGCCTATTGAGGATATGAAAAAACAGACATTGAGAAGTATAACAAAGGACAAAGCCTGCTTTCGAAGGTTTTGAATAGTATCGGATAAACTGTTCTTTAAAATGCCAATTCTTCATTCCTGCAAGAAAGTTTAAACCTTTTGAATGATTATTGAAAGGGAGATTTCCTGAAAAGGGCGTTCTTTGTTTGAGGGTTTGAGCTCTTTTTTGAGTCTAACTTGCATATGACGTGTAACCTTATTATAAATTAATATACCATGAAGAGGATTTTTCAGTTACCTATTATTCTTCTTTTATTACTTGTTACTGCTTGCGGAGCTGATCAAGTGAAATTTCAGTCTGAACGAACCAATTCGTTGCGGGCTCCTGCTTTTCCGTTAGTTACTATTGACCCTTACACTTGTGCCTGGTCGTTTACGGATAAATTGAATGAAGATCCGGTTCGACATTGGACGGGAAAAGAACATCCTTTAATTGGTGCTTTACGGGTGGATGGACAGGTTTTTCGTTTTATGGGCGTTGAAGACTTGCCGATGAAACCGTTGCTGCCGACTGCGGCTATGGAAAAATGGGATGCTGCTTATTCGATGTCTGTTCCTTCTGGAAAATGGACGGACGTTAATTTCAATGATGCTGCTTGGACACAGGGAAAAGCGGCCTTTGGGACGCCTAATATGCCGTATCTGTCAACTTCGTGGGAGACGAAAGATATTTGGGTGCGTCGTTCGTTTGATCTTTCAGAGGATTTAAGTACAAAGGAAATCTGGTTGGAATATTCGCATGATGATATTTTTGAATTATATATAAATGGTATTCAGGTTGTAGCTACTGATTATTCATGGAAAAATCATGTAATGCTTAAATTAAGTGATGAGGTAAAAGCTACCTTGAAGTCCGGAAAGAATGTAATTGCGGCACATTGCTATAATAAGACAGGTGGCGGGTATGTGGATTTTGGATTGTTTGAAAAATTGGCTTTGCCTGATCCATTTGTTCAAAAGGCCGTTCAGAAATCTGTGAATGTATTGCCAACGCAGACATATTATACATTTGAGTGTGGTCCGGTAGAGTTGGATTTGATTTTTACAGCTCCTTTCTTAATGGATGATCTGGAATTAATGAGTACGCCTGTAAACTATATTTCGTATCAGGTACGTTCTACGGATGGTACGGCACATGATGTTCAATTTTATCTTGAGGGAACGCCTCAATGGGCAGTGCATGATGATTCGCAGAAAATAACGGTAGGTAAAGAAGAAAAAAACGGAATAAGTTATCTGAAAGCCGGTACGGAAGAACAACCCGTGTTAGGTCGGAAAGGAGATAATGTACGTATTGACTGGGGATATTTCTATCTGGCGGCTGCGAATAAAGCCAATGAATCAGTTGCCTTTGGTGATTATCATTCTTTGAAAAATGAATTTGCTACGGAAGGTAATCTCAATAAATCAACAACCAATACAAGCTACAGTCATAATATGTATGATAGCATGACGGCTATGGCTTATACACAAGATTTGGGACAGGTGTCGAATGCAGCTTCCGGATTTTTGATGATCGGTTATGATGATCTTTATTCTATTCAATATTTTAAAGATAACCGTCAGGCTTACTGGAAGCGGAATGGGCAGGTCGATATTTATCAGGCTTTTGAAAAGATGAATAAAGAATATCCTGTGATTATGAATAAATGTCGTGCATTGGATAATAAATTGATGGATGATGCCTTAAAAACAGGAAATAAAGAATATGCTGAGCTTTGTGCGCTTGCTTATCGTCAGTCTATCGCTGCACATAAATTGGTTGAGGATAAAGAAGGAAACTTGCTGTTCCTTTCAAAAGAAAACTTTAGCAATGGTTCTATTGGTACGGTAGATGTAACGTATCCTTCTGCCCCTATGTATCTGATTTATAATCCGGACTTATTGAAGGGTATGATGAATCCGATTTTCTATTATAGTGAAAGCGGGCAGTGGAATAAGCCTTTCCCATCGCATGATGTGGGTACTTATCCTTTGGCAAACGGGCAGACTTATCCTGAAGATATGCCGGTGGAGGAAGCTGGAAATATGTTGATCCTGACTACAGCAATTGCTATGCGTGAAGGAAATACAGACTATGCTCGTAAACATTGGGAAGTACTGACTGTCTGGGCTAATTATTTGTTGAAGGAAGGTTTTGATCCGGGTAATCAACTTTGTACGGACGACTTTGCAGGTCATCTTGCTCGTAATGTTAATCTTTCAGTAAAAGCCATTATGGGAATTGCAGGATACGGTAAGCTTGCCGAGATGATGGGAGATAATGAAACTGCATCAAAATATCTTGGCGCTGCAAAAGATATGGCTGCTAAGTGGATTGACATGGCTGCTGATGGAGATCATTTCCGTTTGACGTTTGATCAACCAAACACCTGGAGTCAGAAGTATAATTTAGTTTGGGATAAAGTTTTCGGTACAAATATATTTGCTCCTGAAGTTGCTCAAAAAGAAATTGCGTATTATCTGACGAAGCAAGAAAATTATGGTCTTCCTTTGGATAGCCGTAAAACATATACGAAGTCTGACTGGATTTTGTGGACTGCCTGTCTGACTGATAATACGGAAGAGTTTGCTAACTTAGTTGCTCCTGTATATAAATATGCAAACGAGACAACTACACGAATGCCATTGAGTGATTGGCATGAAACGACGGATGGTAAATCTGTCGGTTTCCGCGCTCGTTCAGTTGTTGGCGGTTACTATATGAAGATGTTGTACGAAATGTCTTTGTTGAAAAAATGATTAATATGAACAATTGTTTTATCCTTGCTCTGATTGCATCTTTGTTTTTCGCCTGTGGAAATAGAAACACAAAGAAAGAAGTTAGCTATACCAATCCGTTGAGTGTTGAGTTTGGTGATCCATATGTCCTGCTTGCTTCTGATGGGCGATATTATATGTATGGAACAGGTGCCGGAGCAGTGGATGGATTTTGTGCCTATTCATCGGATGATCTGGTAAACTGGAAGCCGGAAGGACAGGTCTATCGCGGGAATACTCCGGGCTCTTGGGCTGTGGCTAATTTCTGGGCTCCGGAAGTTTATGAACGAAATGGAAAGTTTTACATGTTTTTCAGTGCCGACTGGAAAAATAATCCAACCAACGAATTAGAGAACTTCAAAATCGGAGTTGCTGTGTCAGACAAGCCAACCGGACCATTCAAAGAGATGAGCGATCGTCCATTGTTCGATCCCGGCTATCCGGCTATCGATGGAAATATTTTTGAGGATGAAGATGGTCGGAATTATTTATATTTCTCTCGTTGCTGCTATAAACATCCTGTAGAAAGTGAGGTGGCTACCTGGGCAAAAGAACAAGGTTTATTTGACGAGATTGAGGAAAGTTGGATTTACGGGGTAGAAATAAAACCTGATTTTACAGAAATAATAGGAGAACCGGTATTAATTCTTCGCCCACCGGTGACGAATGATGATGCGCAAGCAGAGTGGGAGAGTCGCTCCGTAACATCCGGAGAAGTGAACAGACGTTGGACAGAAGGTTCATATACCTTTAAGCAAGACGGTACTTATTATATGATGTATTCCGCGAACTATTTTGGGGGAGAAAACTATGCTGTGGGGTATGCAACAGCGAAAACGCCGTTAGGACCCTATATCAAAAGTGCAGATAACCCTGTGCTTCAGAAAAACACCCCGAAAGGTGGAATTGTAACGGGAACGGGACATAACAGTATCGTAAAATCGCGGGACGGAAATGAAATGTATTGCGTTTATCACGGACGCACCAGCGCAACAGGTAATGAACGAGTTGTCTTTATTGATAAAATGGGCGTTGACAAGCAAGGGAAATTATATGTCGATGGTCCAACAACAACTCCTCAGGTAATCAAACCGTGAGAAGCGAAGGAAATAAGCATTTGTACATAGTTATAATTATACATTACTTAAATTCAAAAACATGAAAAAACAGTTTTTAGTATGTGCTCTTCTTGCGTTAGCAATGACTGCAAGCGCGCAATGGAAACCGGTAGGTGATAAATTGAAAACTCCCTGGACGGAAAAAGTAGATCCGAACAATGTGTTGCCGGAATATCCACGTCCTCAAATGGAACGTACAGCATGGGTCAATCTGAATGGTTTGTGGGATTATGCAATCAAACCTTGCGGAGAAGTTGAACCGGTTGCTTTTGACGGTAATATACTTGTCCCCTTTGCGATAGAATCGTCACTGTCTGGTGTTCAGAAAGAAGTAGGAGAGAAGAATGAGCTCTGGTACAAACGTACGTTTACCGTCCCTTCTGCCTGGAAGAATAAAGATGTGTTATTAAACTTCGGTGCTGTAGATTGGAAGGCTGATGTGTATGTGAATGATATTTTAATAGGTTCTCACAAAGGCGGATTTACTCCTTTTTCTTTCAATATAACTCCGTATCTGGCAGGTAAAAGTACTCATAAGTTGGTGGTACGAGTATGGGATCCAAGCGATAAAGGTTATCAACCGCGCGGAAAACAAACCTCTAAACCGGAAGGTATATGGTACACACCGGTAACTGGTATCTGGCAAACCGTATGGATTGAACCGGTTGCTTCCGTTCATGTTACTTCCATCAAGGCTATACCCAACATCGATAATGGTACATTAGCCGTAACCGTTGGCGCTTCTTGTGCATGTCCTTCTAATATTGTTGAAGTAAAATTATTAGATAAAGGACAAGTCGTAGCTACAGCAAAAGGACTTGCCGGAAAAGAACTTCGTTTAGGTGTGAAGAATCCTACGCTTTGGGATCCAACGAATCCATATTTGTATGATATGAAAGTTTCTATTGCGAAAGACGGTAAGGTACAGGATGAAGTGAAATCTTACACTGCTTTCCGTAAAATATCTAAGAAACGGGATGCAAATGGTATCCTGCGTATGCAATTGAATAATAAAAATCTATTCCATTATGGTCCGTTAGACCAAGGCTGGTGGCCGGATGGATTATATACAGCTCCTACAGATGAAGCTTTGGCTTTTGATGTCGTTAAGACAAAAGAATGGGGATACAATATGATTCGCAAGCACGTAAAAGTAGAACCTGCTCGCTGGTATTATCATTGCGATAAATTAGGTATGTTGGTATGGCAGGATATGCCGAGTGGTGATATGGGTAACCAATGGGCTCCTCATCAATATAATGCCGGTACAGATAAAAAACGTTCCGCTGAATCTATTGCTAACTACGATCAGGAATGGAAAGAGATTATGGATTTATGTGTTTCTAATCCGTCAGTTGTCGTTTGGGTGCCGTTTAACGAAGCTTGGGGGCAGTTTGATACGGAACGTGTAGCAGAATGGACGGCAGCGTATGATCCTTCACGTCTTGTCAACCCTGCCAGTGGAGGAAACCATCGTCCAACAGGCGATATTCTTGACTTGCATAACTATCCTGGTCCTGCCATGTTCTTATTTGATGCAGAACGCGTAAACGTATTAGGCGAATATGGTGGTATCGGACTTGCACTTGAAGATCATCTTTGGTGGAATAAACGTAACTGGGGTTATATACAGTTTAAGAATAGTGATGAAGTAACAGCAGAATACGTGAAGTATGCAAACGAACTGAAATCATTTATTGATCGTGGTTTCTCTGCTGCGGTTTATACGCAGACTACCGATGTAGAAGGAGAAGTAAATGGCGTTATGACATATGACCGTAAAGTTATTAAAATGAACGAAGCTACTCTTCGCAAAACAAATCAGGAAGTGATAAAATCTCTTTCAGAATAAAGAAAAAATATAATAGTGTAAAAAAACCTCGTAGTATGTTGTTAGTAACATGGACTACGAGGTTTTTGCTTTTTTATCTAAGAGCATACTCTTCTCCGGATCAAGCTCTAAAAGTCCTTATCATTATTAAGAGAATATAAAAAAGAATCCTACCTTTTGTATTACTTTTGTGATAATACAATAGAATATCCAGTTAATGAAAAAAAACTCTTTTATGGCTTGGGTGGAGGCCGCGAGGCCGAAAACTTTGCCGGCTTCGATTAGTCCGGTGTTGGTGGCTTGTGCATTGGCGTGGCAGAACGGGATGTTTAAGGCTATTCCTGCTTTTTTATGTTTGATGGTGGCTTTGTTGGCACAGATTGCAAGCAATTTTGCGAATGATTACTTTGATTTTAAGAAAGGTGCAGATACAGAAGAACGCCTTGGCCCGGAACGGGCTGTGGCTTCAGGGTGGATAGAGCCGAAAGCGATGTTGAGGGCTACATTTATTGCTCTTGGGTTGGCTTGCCTCTGTGGGTGTCTATTGTTATTTTTCTCCGGCTGGGAACTGATTCCTGTGGGGATCGCCATTGCTCTTTGTGTGCTTGCTTATTCAGCCGGCCCTTTTCCTTTGGCTTATAATGGACTGGGGGATATATGCGTGCTTTTGTTTTATGGCGTGATTCCGGTTTGTTTTACGTACTATATACAGGCGGGGAACTTTAGTTTGTTGTCATTAATACTTTCACTTGCTATCGGTTTATTGTCCGTTAATATTCTTATTGTCAATAATTACCGTGACTATGAACAAGATAAAAAAGCACGAAAACGAACAACTATTGTTCTGTTTGGTCGTCGTTTCGGGTTGATCAGTTATCTGTTGAATGGCTCTGTTGCTTTTTTCTTAGCCCTGCCTTTAGTTGTTGGAAAAGACAGACTGACATGGCAGATAGCATTACTTGGTTTCTTTTATGTTGTTTTTTATTTTGTCTGGCGGGAAATGACGCGGACAGAAGGGAAAGCATTAAACAATATTCTGGGAAAAACAGGAATGCTTGTTTTCCTCTTTTCCGTCATACTTTCGGCCATTTTAGTTTTTACGCCTCAATAAAAAAAGACTTGAATATTGGCAGAACTGAACTATTTTATCGTAGTTCAATTTTGCCAGTAAATATCACTATTTAATCTGCTTGAAGGCTTTTCCAAGCATATCCGTGATATCGCTTGCGATGAGACTTTCTTCTGTATGAATTACTGCGGCCAGATCTCCGGCTGCGCCATGCAGATAAACGCCAATTGTAGCAGCAACCTCCGGTTCATACCCTTGGGCAAGTAGTCCCAGAATAATTCCAGTCAAGACATCACCACTTCCTGCAGTAGCCATGCCTGGATTGCCTGTACTATTAAAATAGATATGTCGGTTAGGCAGACAAATTGCAGTGTAAGCTCCTTTTAGAACAAGGATGATCTGATATGTGGATGCAAATTCGCGTGCTTTCATTAAGCGTTCGAAAGAAGACGGTGAACTTCCTGCTAAGCGGTCAAATTCTTTCGGATGTGGAGTCAGAATACTTCCCTGAGGTAACTGCTTCAGCATATCCTTATTTGTAGCCAGAGCATTGAGTGCATCAGCATCAATTACAAGCGGTTTTTTCGTTGTTTGAATCAGCCGCTCCAATGCTGTTGCAGTTTCCATATGTTGACCTAATCCGGGCCCGACCCCAATTGCAGAATAAGAAGAACTATCCGGTGTAACGCTGAAATGTTCCGCATGTTGATCTACACTTGCCATAGCTTCTGGAATAGCCGTTTGAAGTGTCTGAAGACCACATTTGGGAATATGTACAGTAACTAATCCGGTCCCACTTCGTAAACACGAACGTGTGCCAAGTACGGCAGCACCCATCTTTCCTTTGCTACCGGCAACTAAGAGCGCATGCCCAAAATCTCCTTTGTGCGCAAATTTTTTCCTCGGATGAAGCACTTCTGTGATGTCTTCTTCATTTACTAAACAGAAAGGCGTTTCCATATCTTCGATAATATCGGGATGTAAGCCAATATCCAAGACCTTCCATTCACCCACATAAGGAAAATTATCGGCTAAAAGAAACGATAACTTAGGAAAGCCAAACGTTAAGGTAAGATCAGCTTTGATTACGGCATTCATATCATTCTGAAGATTATCCTCTCCAAATAATCCCGAAGGAATATCAATTGCAACAATGCTGGCTTCAGATTGATTAATATAATTGACCACAGCAGCAAATCCTCCCGAAAGAGGCCTATTCAGTCCAGATCCGAATAAACCATCAATTACAATATCATTGGCCGAAAGCATAGGGGGCTCAAAGTCCTGAATAACTTCAGTAAATTCAACATGTTCAATTTCGAGCAGTTTCGTTTTATTTATCATACAATCCGGCGATAGATTTGCTGTCGGATTAAAAAGAAAGGTCTCCACGCGGTAAGACTCTTCAACTAAAAGTCTTGCTATAGCCAACGCATCGGCACCATTATTTCCTTGTCCCGCAAAAACGATGATACGATGTTGCTTTGAATAACGACGCGTAAATTCATGAACAAACTGTGTGGAAGCTCTTTCCACCAAATCAATGGAATCGATAGGTTCATTTAATATGGTATAATTGTCAATTTCTTTAACCGTACTGACAGGAAATATTTTTATCATAATAATTATGTTTATGGAGAAACACTACATATCACAAAGATAATCAATACTACTCTAACTTATGCACCTATCCGTATTATGGTTTGCAGGTAAGATAAAAAAATAAATTATTTATATCGATTAAATTATTATATTCCAATTATTTAAATCGGTAGTTATAATATAGTCAAGTTTTGAAGAGCTTCGGCAAACTTTTCAAGGCTCTTCGGCAAACTGAACTAAGAGCTTCGGCAGACTAAACCAAGAGTCTCAGCCGAAAAAATGCTACGGTTTTTTTGCTATGAAATAGTATAGAGTCGGATTTTAAATTAGTTAGTTTACAGAATTTTCTCCAATGAATTTAGTATCTGTTTCTTCTTTTACTTTTTGCATGATATCAACTTGCGAAAAGGTGACTTTATCCGTACAAAATTCGGGGATGTTGAATGATTTCATTAGAAGTGTATAATAAGATGGATCTTTTTGAGGGAGAAGGAATGGCTTTCCTTCCATTCCGTCTTCTGATAAATAAGCAATAAACGGCCTTGTATAAAGTCCATCAATTCTCCTGCTGCTAAAGATAACCCACCGACTGTTTGATGACCATGAATGATAGCTTTCCGTATCATTACTATTAAATGTTTTGAGAAAACGGCCTTGTTTTGTGTTCATGTCAACTAAATATAAATCAGCATCTTTATGCCATATGGGGAACGTACCATATCCTGATACAGTGCATAGTAGATATTTACCGTCAGGAGATACTCTCGGGAAAGAAATGCTTTTATTCTCCTTCTCTGCATTAAATAATGTGTCTATCTGATTTCCGAAAGAACGGCTGTTTATGTCGAAAGAAACACTGCACAGATTGTACTTTAACCGGTTTATTGAGTCGGGAACAGGTTGTGCCTGAGCCGTACAGAAATAAAGTGTTTTACCATCGGGCGAAAATGAAGGGAATGTCTCCATATTATTCTTTGAATCCAAGAAAGGAGTTGATAAACGTTCGTTTCTCTTGATGTCATATACAAAAACATCGGATGAATGATCAAAAACTTCAACTCGTTGAGTCGGATGAAAATCCTGCGTGGTCTTATTCGTCGAAAATGCGATAAACTGACCCGAAGGATGCCAATATGGATAGACAAGAGACGGAATGTTTTTCTTAGCGTCTGGTTGGATAATCTTAATTTCTCCCTCTTGTATCAGTATTGTCCCTGCATGATTTCCACGCATGTGAAAGAGCATTTGGGACGGATCTTGCTGACAAAAAGAATGGCAATTCACACAATTATTTTGTGTCAGTTTATTCTCATATAAAACTGTTTCTTTAAATGAACTCAACTCTCTTTGATAAATACCCATTTCGTTCCAAAGAGAATACCCGGGATCAATTAATCGGTAAGCAATATAAGAATCTATCGGTTCACGGGCAACATTGATTTTGAATGGAGCATATTCCTTTCCTCCTTTATCTGTTTTTACACAAACTGTGACTGAAAACTCATTTCCGGAAGCTACTTGAAGTAACCGTTTCCATTTTTTTAATGGAATATCGAATGTTCCATCGGTAGAATATATCTGAAATGTGAAATCTTTATGTTCAAACTTAACGAGAGCGTCATCATTTTTTTCTTGTAAAGAAAAATTTAATGGAGCAATATTGGGCGGGATAGTCGTGTTAATATAATCAGGGAATAATTCAGGATACGTTTCTGAATGTTCCGTGATGTTAAAATTACCCGAACATGAAAGAAACGAAATGATTAAGAAAAAACAAAAACAGAGATTCTTCATAAGAATTAATTGTCAAAGATTAAATATAACCAATATGTATCACCAAATTGAGCTCTCATCTCTCTCTCAAATGACGGCGTATGTTGTTTTGTTTTGGCCACCTCATTGAATGTCCGGAAATTTTGTTCGACTTTTAAACTGACTCCGTTCTTTACCCAAAATGTAGGATTGTTTCGTTCCAAAGTAACAACAGCCTCTTGATGTAAAGTCGATAATTTAGGCCAAACCGGTGTACCGTAATACAATTCTAATAGATGTCTGAAACTCTTCCTGTCTTTATTTAAAAGACACATAGCTGCAAGATATTGTATAGCAATCTGATTTTCCGGATTATTAATAGCCAATTGCTCCAAGGTATGAACTACTTTGGAAGAGACCGCATAATTCCCGTTTCCTACAAGTGCTTTTCTTTTATTGGCTAAAGTAGTATCTTTTTCCACTTCGTTGTCACTGTATAAGAATCGCTTGAGTTCATTGGCTGAAGATTTATAATAAAAGGTTTTTTCTAAGATTGAAATATATTTTTTAGCTACAGCATAGTTCCCGAAGATAATATTTGTTTCGATTAGTCGTAGAAGCATGTAACCGCTTCCCCCGTTTATTGAAGCCACTGTTGCTTCGAAAGCCATTTTCTGAGAGGAGGCAATATCTCCGATATGATAGTATATTTCGCTTAATAATACAGCATCGTCGATGGTTGAATCCCATTGAGGAAGAAGATCCTGCACACCTTTAGGACGTCTTTCGAAAAGTTTTTCTCCCAATAAACCCTGTTTCGCCAAAGCTAAATTTAGTATGGGGTTTAAGCGGTTTTGCAATGCGAAAGGAGCTGTATAATTAGCTATTACATTTTGCCACTGATGATTCCGTACGAAATAAGATTGTTTCTGAAAATTGTAATATTCTCTGTCTTTAGATAGACGTATAACATAAAAACTCACAAAGAGTAAACAAATCCCCAACGATATAAACCAATAATTCTTTACCGATGACTGTTTTACTTCCCGTTTCCCTTTCAACAAGAACAGACTTGCAACAAAGAGGATAAAAAAAACTATCCAAGGGTAATACATAGATGAGTTGTGAAGCTTGGGATCATAGTAGGTATCCGGTAATAGTAAATTTGTAACACTATCTTTTACTCCTGTTTTTAATAAAAACCAGATAGATATCAACCAGGTTAAAAGAGGAAAGACAATAATCCATGCTTTTTTTTCTCGTTTATGTAACTCATAAGGTATCATCAGGGCGATAAAAAGAGTAACGGTTGCTCCTGCTCCTGCAAAAAGAATAAAGATGAATAGTATTCCGGATAGTATTCGTAAAACAGGTGTTTTGATTCGAGTATAAATAAACAGACATAAAAAGGTTAATAACAAAGCGATTGTTCCTTCTATTTTATAGTTTACATCAAGATGTAATGGAATTAAAAACAAAACAGGAATAAATGAAATGACAAAAAGATTTTTGGAGACGTAGCTTTGTCTCATTGATAAATAGAACAAGACACCGATTGCAGTTAACAATAATGCGGTAAGAGCAGGACCAATAAAAGAGATGATAAAAAACTGAACACAAAACCGGGCAAGATAAGAGGATAAGCCACCATAATCAAATAACAGTTCTTTTACATATTCCTGCGTAAATAAAAATAATTGGTATTGTTCAATATTTAAAAAGTGATATTTCCAGAATAAGTGGAAGAAGAGTAATAGCGATAAGAAGAAGAATACTCCTCCGAAAACTACTATTGAATTGTGGTTGTTTTTGTTATAGGTTTGAGACATGTGTTATGATTTTTGCAAGAATAGAGTTCCGCCAAAGTTATCTTTTTTTCGAAACAGATCTTATGATATCGCGTGATTTTTCTAATTACTCCTTTTTTTTGTCGGGAATTTTCTGAAAAGTTTTTTTGCCTTTGTGAACACAATATCTTATTTTTAACTTTTTTTGTACGAACTTTGTGCTTCTCTCAAAGTCGAATAAAGACTATGGAATATAATTCTGATGACATTCTTTTGTTGAAGTTAATCAAGGAAGGAGACCAAATTGCTTTTAAGCATTTATTCTACCTTTATTCAGATTCCCTTGAGCGTTTTATTCTGTATTATATTAATAATAGAGAGAAAGCTCAAGAGATAGTGCTTGATATATTTACTTACATATGGGAAAATAAAGAACGTTTTGAAATTCGTTTAACATTAAAAGCTTATTTATTTCAATCAGCCAAAAACAAGGCCTTTACCTATATTCGTGATAAGAAACAGCCGGTTTATCTCGACGATGTAGATCTGTCTAATAAAATCCAAGAATATGACACTCAATTAGAGTTAGAAGAATTATCAAACTTAATTCAGGAAGCGATATGTTTGCTTCCCGAGAAATGTCGTACGATTTTTGAAAAAAGCCGGAAGGAACTACTTACAAATAAAGAAATTGCGGCAACGTTAAAAATATCGGAGAAAACTGTGGAGGGACAAATAACTATCGCTTTGAAAAAAATAAGAGCCTTCCTGGGTGATTCTTATTCTTATTTGTGGTGATTTAGATAAGCAAAAACATTTTTTCTTACTTCTGTTTAGGGGATGGTTCTCATTATTGAGTCTTATTTAATATCAATAATAGAACTTAAATGAGAAGAAGAATTCCTTGGGACATCTTATTGCCGGCGTTTAAGCAGGAGATAACGTCTGAACAAGAAGAGCTGTTGAATATTTGGCTTGAGAAAGATGACAACTTTCAAATATACTCTGATCTACACCGACTTTGGTTAAATATAATTCGTGATAATATAGAACATCAATCCGATGTTGAGAAGCAATGGGAAAAATTAGAAAAACGAATAAATAACCAGTCATCTTCACATAAAATATTTATGTGGAAGCGTATAAGCATAGTTTCTGCTGTAGCTTCTTTTCTGATTTTGTGCTTAGGAATATTCGGGTTTTATATAAACGACGAACATTCCCCCAAAGAGCTTGTTATGCACACCTATTCTTCTCTCAATGGCAAATCAAAAGTCTTATTGCCTGACGGTTCGGTTGTTTGGTTGAATACCCAATCTTCTATAACTTATTCAGGTGCATTAAATGATGCAAAAAGACTTGTCTCTTTGCAAGGTGAAGCATACTTTGAAGTTGCGAAAGATAAAACCCGCCCGTTTATAGTTTCTTGTGATGATGCGGAAATAGAGGTGTTCGGAACGTCTTTTAATGTTAATTCCCATGAAAATGTTAAAGTAAGCCTTTTGTCGGGATCTGTGTCTGTCAAATCCGATAGTATAACAAAACAAATACATCCGGGTGAAATTGCTATCTGCGGAACCTCTGTGGATAAGATCATAGTGCAAAATAGTGATGTGACTTTTGATGCAATATGGGCGCGTGAATCAATAAATTTTGAACGAAAATCAATACGCGAACTATCCTCTTACCTTTCTAAATGGTATGGGGTTACTATTCTCTTAGACCCGACTATCCCGGATGATCAGGCTTATACTTTTAAAATAACGATAGAGCCGTTAGAAGAAATACTACGTCTGATGGCTCGAACCAACCCCATAGAATACAGTTTTGACGAAAATAATGTATTGACAATAAGACGAAAAATAACCTAAAATAATTGCCTATGAGAATAAATCTTAAATGAATATTATGAAAAAAAGGTATTAACCTAAACAAAGTTTTTTGAAATTTAATCTTAAAGTAAGTTTATGAAGAAACAAGAAATGTTATTTCTGAACAAAGGGATAGAAAGAATTCTGTTTCTATTTCTTTTCTTATGCTTGCCAATCGGACATTGTTCAAAAGTCCATGCAGAAGAGCAAGTGAAATCAATAACGATGGAATTGAAGGATGTATCGCTTGATTATGCGATAAAGGAGATTGAAAAAACGAGTGGATATTCGTTTTTTTATGATGAGAATACGATTAACCTCTCAGAACGGGTTAGTATTACTGCCCAAAATAAAAGTTTAGAAAAAGTTTTATCGGATGTTCTGAGATCCACAAACATGACGTTTGAGATTTCAAATAATCAGATTGTCTTAATACCGATAGGTAAGGAAAAAGAGACAATGGAAGCTTTTATTATGATTGATAAAGCATCACCTCAACAGCATAAGAAGATTATTAAAGGTGTTGTTCTCGATTCATATAAAGAACCTGTTATTGGTGCCAATATTGTTGAAAAAGGAACAACCAACGGAACGATCACAGACATTAATGGAGCTTTTAGCTTAAGTGTTCCGGATAATGCCTCATTAATGGTCTCTTATATTGGTTATCTGTCTCAGGAGGTTGCGGTAACAGGAGATAATCTTACTATTTCTTTAAAAGAAGATACGCAGACCTTGGAAGAGGTTGTTATAACCGGTTTCGGTCTTTCTCAAAAGAAAGCGACATTAACCGGAGCTATTACTTCGGTGGGTTCAGATGAGATTAGTCGTTCAGTTGCATCAACGGCATCCGGAGCTTTAGTCGGAAAAATTGCGGGTATTAATACACGGCAAACAGATGGTCGCCCGGGAGCATCGACTTCCGTACAAATTCGTAACATGGGTAACCCTCTTTACGTAATCGATGGGGTTCAATCTGATGCAGGTCAATTTAACAATATTGATTTCAACGACATCGAAAGTATCTCTGTCTTGAAAGATGCTTCTGCTTCTATTTACGGGGTACGTGCTGCAAACGGGGTGGTTGTTGTTACTACCAAGAAAGGAAAAAGAAACACAAAAAATACGGTCTCAATTAATAGTTACTACGGTTGGCAGAGTCCGTCAACCTTCCCGAAACCTGCGGATGCAGCGACATATATAACTAATTACATACAGTCAGAAACAGTTCAGGGAAAAACGGATTATACCTATAGTAAAGAAGATTATCAAAAATGGTTGGCAGGGACAGAAAAAGGATATGTTCCGTTTGACTGGTATGATTTTATATGGGAGACCAATCCTCAATATTACCTGAATGCAAATGTATCGGGTGGATCAGATAAGATTAATTATTATTTTTCTGTCGGACACTTGAATCAGCAAGCTATGATTGTTAATTATGGTGGTTTCCAACGTACAAACGTTCAGATGAGTATTGATGCTCAGATCAATGAACGTTTGAAGATCGGTGCTACTATGAACGGTCGAATAGAAGAACGTAAAAATCCGGGTGTTCCTGAAGCGGACGACTATTGGATGCCTCGTTTCGGTACTTATCGAAATCTACCGACTAAACGTCCTTTTGCTAATGACAATCCAAAATATCCGACATTAACGTCTTCTAATGCTGCGACAAATTTTGGTTGGTTAAATTATGAATTGTCCGGAGAATATAAAGAAACATGGCGAGTAGCTCAATTACAGGCTACGGGAGAATATGATATTTTCGATGGATTGAAGGCTAAAGCTTTGGTAGGGTACTATCTGGCTTATCAAAACATGAATAATCAGGAATATACCTACAAGCTTTATGGGTATGACGAAGCTACAGATACTTATCCGGTAATATTCGAAAACACCAATCCCTGGAGGGAAAGAAGAGTTGGTCATAACGAAGAGGTTATGTCGAATATTCAATTGGCATATAATAAAAAGTTCGGAGATCATAATGTATCTGCAATTGCCGGTTTTGAAGCAATAAAACGTGATACTCCTACTTCCTGGCTTCACTCTATTCCAACAGCGAATGCATTGCATCTGATTGATTATGAAACGATGGATACATATACTGACGAAGGTAATGAAACAGAAGCTCGTCTTGGCTGGTTGTTCCGTGGAAATTATGACTATGCGAATAAGTATCTGGTTGAAGTTTCCGGTCGATACGACGGTTCCTGGAAATTTCCACCGAATCAGCGTTGGGGATTCTTCCCTTCTGCTTCTGTTGGTTGGAGAATTTCGGAGGAAGCGTTCTGGAAGGAAGCAAAAATTGCTAACGTATTTAGCGATTTGAAAATACGTGGTTCTTATGGTATGGTAGGAGATGATGATGTTTCAGGATATTCAGCTTTCGACTATATGAGCGGTTATAACTATAAGAATGGTGGTTCTGTAATTGATGGTAAATACACGATCGGTTCCGTACCTCGTGGATTACCAGTGACTACTTTGTCCTGGATTAAAGCTAAGATTTTGGATATTGGTTTTGATGTGGCATTTTTAGATAATCGCCTTTCCGGTCAATTTGACTTTTTCCGTCGTAAACGTACGGGTCTTCCGGCTTCAAGATATGATGTTCTTCTTCCCTCCGAAGTTGGCTTCTCTTTGCCAAAGGAAAACCTGAATTCGGATGTTCATATGGGATATGACGCTGCAGTTCGTTGGAGTGATAAAATTGAAGATTTTACTTACTCAATCGGAGGAAATATTACCTATGCTCGCTTCTATGACTGGGAACAATACAAACCACGTTTCTCAAACTCATGGGATGAATATAGAAATTCAATAAATCATCGTTTTGGATATGTAAACTGGGGATTAGAAGCGATAGGTCAGTTCCAGAGCTGGGAAGAAATTGCCACTTATACAATTGACAATGACCGTCAGGGAAATAAAACATTGCGTCCCGGTGATATCAAATACAAAGACATCAACGGTGATGGCGTGATTAATAGTATGGATGAACGACCAATAGGGTATCGTGAAGGTGCTACGCCTATTCTGAACTTTGGTCTGAACTTTGCTTTTGGATGGAAAGGATTTGATTTGTCATTTGATATTACAGGTGGAGCATTGGCTTCATGGTATCAGGATTGGGAACAACGTAATCCATTCCATGATGGAGGTAACAATCCTCAGTATTATATGGAAGATACTTGGCGTTTGGCAGATATCTGGGATGCAAACAGTGAGTTAATACCGGGGAAATATCCAATGTTGTTAATAGGAAACAGCTCGCATAGTAACTATTGGAATAGTACTTTCTGGAAGAGAAACGTGCGTTATGTCAAGTTACGTAATTTAGAATTAGGTTATACGCTACCTAAGAGTCTCGTAGAAAAAGCCTTGATATCAGAATTACGTTTTTATGTAGCAGGTACTAATTTACTTACATTGACAAATGCGCCAGGTATTGACCCCGAGTCATCGGAGGGAAATGGTCTGGGATATCCGACTACTCGCGTGATAAACATTGGTGTTAATCTTAAATTTTGACAAGTATGAAGATAAAATATATAATTGCAGCAATGGCAACTTGTATGTTGTCTATGACTGCTTGTGATGGTTTTCTGGATCAGGAACCTGATAAGATTATGACAGATGATCAGATTTTTGGAGATGCAGTCATGATTAAGTCTGTTTTAGCTAATTATTATGGTCGTGTAACATGGGGGCAACATGTGGCAGACTGGGGTGCACTGACTGTGTTAGATGAGGCTGCTTATTGTAATGGCGGTCCTGATCATCGATCTACATTCGAAGATGATCGTTGGAGGGTGTATGATTATACATTAATTCGTAATATAAATCAATTTTTATCCGGATTACGTGCTACTACCGTGTTGAAAGACTCAGAAAAAGCTCCATTAGAAGGAGAAGCTCGTTTTTTACGTGCCTGGTGTTATTTCAATATGTGTCGTGGTATGGGAGGAATGCCTATTGTTGGAGATGAAGTCTTCGATTATCAGGCAGGAATGGATATTACGGCTATACAGTATCCTCGTTCGACAGAAGTTGAGCTATATGACTATATCATAAAAGAATGTCAGGAGGTTTATGCTATGTTGCCTGCAGAAAAACAGACAAACTCAGCACGAGTAAATAAATGGGGTGCAAAAATGTTGGAAGCTCGTTCTGCTCTTTATGCGGGTTCGATAGCTAATTACAACAACAAGATGGCAAGCCCTATCAAAACAGATGGTGGTGAAGTAGGCATTCCAGCATCTAAAGCTGAGTCTTATTACAAGATTGCATTAGCTGCTGCTGAAGATGTTATTAAAAACAGTCCTTACTTGTTGCAAGATAAACGGCCGGATGATAAAGGGCTTAACTTTTATGAAGCTGTTTGTGTAAAAGATAATAATACCGAAGTGATCTGGGCACGTGATTATAAATATCCCGGACAGACACATGGTTTTACAACACAAAATGCGCCGAAGTCTCATGCTGAAGATATCGATAATAGCTATTTAGGAGTCGTATTGAATTTAGTAGAAGATTACGAATTGATAAATACTTCTACTCCGGGTCAGAAAAGTCTTATTCAGACTACTGAAAATGGAACGTATAAATTCTATAACTCAGCCGACGAACCATTCAAGGATCGAGATCCGCGTTTGTGGGGAACTGTTATTTATCCGGGTGCTTCTTTCAAAAGTGTTGAGGTTGTTTTACAGGCTGGTCAATTAATCCGTGAAAACGGAAGCTGGGATATTAAAACAGGCGACTTGAATTCTAAAGATGAACAAGGAAACTTGATAACCTCTCAGAATGGTCCTAAAGAATCAAATGAACAATACATTAATAAAACAGGTTTCTACGTTCGTAAATACTTAGATGAAACGCCTTCTTCAGGAACTCGTGGACGTGGTTCTGAAATGTGGATGCCTCGTTTCCGAATGTCAGAAGCTTATATGATTGCTACAGAAGCTGCTTTTGAATTAAATAATGATAAAGCAATTGATTATATAAATGCAGTTCGCGAAAGAGCTGGAGTTCAACCGTTGACTACGCTTGTTTTTGATAATATCGTACATGAAAATAGAGTGGAGTTTGCTTTTGAAGACCACAGGTATTGGGACATGAAGCGCTGGCGTTTAGCAGATAAGATATGGAACGGAAACAACAATGATGAACAAGCCCGTCATAGACGTTTATGGCCGTACAAAGTTGTCGCTCCTGGTGATCCTAATGATGGAAAATGGGTGTTTGTTGAAGATTTCTTGTTTATGTCTCCGAATGCTCGTTATTTTAAGATGCAGAATTATTATAACTTCCTTGATTTGGGATGGATCAACAATAATCCGAAATTAGTTAAGAACCCGTATCAATAATTGAAATGTTATGAAAATTAAAATAATATCTAATATTCTTTTTGTCCTTGCCTTTTTGATTTCGTTGACAGGTTGTGGTAAGGATAATTATGATGAACCTGGATCAACTTTAATAGGTAAAATTACATATAATGGTGAGAGCCTTCATCTGCGTGGGACGGGGGAAGCAATCCGACTTCAGCTTTATCAGGACGGGTATGCAAAACGAGACCCTATTTCTGTGTATGTAGGGCAGGATGGAGATTTCTCTGCTGTCCTTTTCCCGGGAGAATATAAGTTGGTAACCCGTGATGGAAATGGGCCTTGGGTAAATACACGTGATACAGTTGTCGTAAACCTAAAAGGTACGGCTACTGTGGAATTAGAAGTAACACCCTTCTTTACGGTTTCCGGGGAAAATCTTACAGTTTCCTCTACTGCTATGAATGCTTCGTTTACGATTAATCAAATAGTTCCGACGGCTAAAATTCAGAGGGCTATGTTGATTTTAAGTAAAACGCAATTTGCTGATGATGTAAATAATTTATTCCGTAAAGACTTTTCAGATATTTCGGTTGGAACGGTGAGCCTAAGCGCTGATATTAGCGGCAATGCGGATGTAGCCAATGCTGAGGCATTATATGCTCGAGTGGGAGTACAGGCTGTAGGTGCAGATCAGGCTATTTATTCAGAAGTTGTACGTTTGAGATAATAATTATCTTTTTGAGTGAAGCCCCTTTGTTTCCGGAATAACCGGCAAAGGGGCTTTCTTGTTTCTTTATCAATAATATTCCGCTTTGAAGGGGTAGCTACTGATTATTTACTATTTTTGTAATTTAAATTAAAGAGCTGAAGGACGATGAAGGTTGTCATTATAAAGTATAATGCAGGTAATATTTATTCGGTTGATTATGCGTTGAAGCGTTTGGGGGTTGAACCTGTTATTACAGATGATCCGAAGTTGATATGTAGCGCAGACAAAGTGATTTTTCCCGGAGTAGGGGAGGCGCTTTCTACAATGACTTATTTGAAAGAACGAGGATTGGATGCTCTTATCCGCGGATTGAAACAGCCTGTCTTGGGTATCTGTCTCGGGATGCAGCTGATGTGCCGCTTTTCAGAAGAAGGGTCAGCTATTTGTTTGGGAATTTTTGATACTCATGTGAAGCGATTTATTCCTGACCGCCACGAGGATAAAGTTCCTCATATGGGATGGAACACGTTGACCGATGTGAAAAGTTGTTTGTTTACTGCAGAACAGGAAGATAAATTTGCTTATTTTGTTCATAGTTATTATGTGCCTTTGAATGAATATACAATAGCAACGACAGATTATATTCTGCCCTTTAGTGCGGCTTTACATAAAGATAATTTTTATGCTACACAGTTTCATCCGGAAAAAAGCGGAGATGTGGGAGAACAGATATTGACTAACTTTCTTAAATTATGATGTGTAATAATGTAATAGAACTTATTCCTGCCATTGATCTGATAGATGGTAAATGTGTGCGCCTTACGCAGGGGGATTATAGTTCAAAGAAGGTATATAATGAAGATCCGTTAGAAGTCGCTAAGATGTTTGAAGATCATGGTATTACCCGGCTTCATCTGGTTGATTTGGATGGTGCACGCGCAGGTCGTGTAATTAATTATCGTGTATTAGAACGAATTGCAACCCGCACGGCTTTAATTATAGATTTCGGTGGTGGGCTAAAGGCTGAGGATGATCTGGAGATCGTGTTTGAAAGTGGAGCCCAGATGATTACAGGTGGTAGTATTGCTGTAGACAACCCAGCGGAATTTGAATCCTGGCTGAATAAATACGGAAGTGAAAAGATCATTCTTGGAGCTGATGCGAAAAATAAAAAAATAGCCGTCAATGGTTGGGAAGAAACAACAGAGCTTGACTTAATACCGTTCATTCGTGATTATTATAAAAAAGGAATTACCAAGGTTATTTGTACGGATATAAGTAAGGATGGAATGTTGGAAGGTCCTGCGATTGATTTGTATAAGGAAATACGTGAAGAGGTGGAATATGTTCACATAATAGCAAGTGGAGGTGTTTCGTCTATTGATGATATCGAAAAATTAAGAGAAGCGGGAATTCCGTCTGTCATTTTTGGAAAGGCTATTTATGAAGGTCGCATCCAATTGAAAGAATTATTACGCTTTACCTGATCTGAAAAATAGAAAAAGAATGCTGGCTAAAAGAATCATACCTTGTCTGGATGTAAAAGACGGTAAAACAGTAAAAGGAGTGAATTTTGTGAATTTCAGAGATGCGGGAGATCCGGTCGAATTGGGAGCACAATACAGTCGGCAAGGCGCTGATGAATTAGTTTACTTAGACATTACTGCGTCTCATGAAGGACGAAAGACATTTACTGAATTAGTTAAGAAAGTGGCTGCAAATATCAGCATCCCATTTACTGTCGGAGGTGGTATTAATGCTCTGTCAGATGTAGATCGTTTATTGGCTGCCGGAGCAGATAAGGTTTCGATCAATTCATCTGCTTTGAGAAATCCTGATCTGATAGAGGAGATCGCTAAAAATTTTGGAAGTCAGGTTTGCGTTGTTGCAATAGATGCTAATTTAGAGAATGGAAATTGGTTGTGTTACCTCAACGGTGGACGTATTCCGACAGACAAATTTTTGTTTGACTGGGCAAAAGAGGCAGAAAGTCGTGGAGCCGGCGAAATCCTTTTTACGAGTATGACACATGATGGGGTGAAAGAAGGCTATCCGAATGAAGCCCTTGCGTATTTAGCTGATACATTACATATTCCTGTGATCGCTTCCGGCGGAGCAGGTGAGATGAGCCATTTTCGTGACGCCTTTACTCTCGGAAAAGCGGATGCTGCTTTGGCTGCCAGTGTGTTTCATTTCGGTGAGATAGGAATATCAGACTTAAAAAAATACCTTTCTGAAGAAGGGGTAAACGTACGATTATAAACAAGATCATAATATAAAATGAAATTAGATTTCGAAAAAACAGGCGGCTTGATTCCCGCAATCATTCAAGACGAGAATACCTCTAAAGTATTAATGCTTGGTTATATGAATGAAGAATCGTATAAATTAACAAAAGAAACCGGTAAGGTTACATTTTATAGTAGAAGCCGCGAAAAATTATGGGTAAAAGGTGAAACAAGCGGTAACTTCTTAACGGTAGTAAGCATGGTGGCAGATTGCGACAACGATACTATCCTGATCAAGGCGATTCCGGCCGGACCTGTTTGTCATACAGGTGCTGATACTTGTTTCGGTGAAAAAAACGTAGAAGATATTCTTTTCCTGAAATATCTGCAGAATTTTATTGAACAACGTCGCCAGGAAATGCCCGAAGGTTCTTATACAACTTCATTGTTTACCAAAGGCGTAAACCGTATGGCTCAAAAGGTAGGTGAAGAAGCTGTGGAAACAGTAATCGAAGCAACAAACGGTACGGAAGATGGTTTTATATATGAAGCGTCCGATTTGATTTATCATTTGATCGTATTGCTGACAAGTAAGGGGCTTCGCATGGAAGATCTGGTACGTGAATTAAAGAAAAGGCATAAATAAGAATCTTCGGATAAAAAATAGTTCAGATATGGAAGAAACTGTTCTGCTGAAAATGAATAATGTAAGCATTTGCCGCGAAGAAAACGTGATATTGAGAAATGCGTCTTTTGAATTGAAGAACGGCGAATTTGTCTATATAATAGGTAAGGTCGGTTCCGGCAAGAGCAGTTTGTTGAAATCATTTTACTGTGAACTCCCAATAGATAGCGGAGATGCCCATATTCTGGATTATGATTTAAATTCCATCAAACGTAAAGATATTCCTTATCTGCGAAGAAGACTGGGAATTGTTTTTCAGGATTTTCAGTTGTTAACAGACCGTTCCGTAATTAAAAATCTCGAATTTGTACTGAAAGCAACCGGATGGAAGAAGAATGAGATGTCGGAACGGATTGCCAAAGTATTACATCAGGTAGGGATGCAGAATAAAGGATATAAATTACCTCATGAACTCTCCGGAGGTGAACAACAGCGTATTGTTATTGCGCGTGCATTGTTGAATAATCCGTCAATTATTCTGGCCGATGAGCCGACAGGAAATCTCGATCCTGAAACCGGAGGACAGATTGTACAGCTACTACATGATATCTGTAAAGAAGGTACGGCTGTTATTATGACTACACATAATTATACTTTGGTTCAGAATTATCCCGGACGTGTTGTGAAATGTGAGAATGCTTGTCTTACTGATGTTGGAGAATGAATTTTTATGTAACTTTGTTGCGTGTTTGATTAAAACATGAACAATTTAATAATAGATATAGAAAAAATGAAAGTTATAAAGTTTGGCGGTACTTCTGTGGGAACAGCCCAGAGGATGAAAGATGTAGCGAAACTAATCACTGCAGAACAACGGAATATTATTGTTTTGTCTGCTATGTCAGGAACCACCAATTCATTGGTTGAAATATCCGATTACTTATATAAAAAGAATCCGGATGGAGCAAATGAGGTGATCAACAGATTGGCTCAGAAATATTTTGTGCATATCGATGAATTGTATGATACGGCTGATTACAAGAAGAAAGCCAGAGAACTTGTGACGTCTCATTTTGATTATATCCGTTCCTTTACAAAAGATCTGTTTACACTGTTTGAAGAAAAAGTTGTTCTGGCTCAGGGAGAACTTATTTCAACAGGAATGGTAAATCTTTATCTGAATGAACAAGGAGTGAAATCGGTTCTATTGCCAGCGTTAGAGTATATGCGTACGGATAAAAATGCCGAACCGGATCCTGTTTATATTAAAGATAAGCTGACTAAATTGCTTGCGGAACACAAAGAGGCTGATTTATACATCACGCAAGGATATATCTGTCGGAATGCATATGGTGAGATTGACAATCTGCAACGTGGAGGAAGTGATTATACTGCTTCATTGATCGGAGCTGCTTTAGAAGCAGACGAGATTCAGATTTGGACAGACATCGATGGTATGCATAATAATGATCCGCGTATTGTGGAAAAAACCTCACCTGTGCGTAATCTTCATTTTGAAGAAGCTGCTGAATTAGCTTATTTCGGTGCGAAAATTCTTCATCCTACCTGTATCCTTCCAGCTAAGATCCATAATATCCCTGTTCGTTTGTTGAATACGATGCAACCGGATGCACCCGGAACATTAATTTCAAATAAATTGGAAAAAGGCAAAATCAAAGCTGTTGCAGCAAAAGATAATATTGTTTCCATAAAGATAAAGAGCGGCCGCATGTTGCTTGCAACCGGCTTCTTACGTAAAGTCTTTGAAATATTTGAAGATCACAAAACACCGATTGATATGGTGACTACCTCTGAGGTTGGTGTGTCTGTGACAATCGATAATCGCAAACATTTGGAAGAGATTGTCGATGATCTGAAGAAATACGGAACGGTGACAGTCGATAATGATTTAGTCATTATTTGTGTTGTCGGTGATTTGGAATGGGATAATGTCGGTTTTGAAGCACGTATCGTTTATGCTTTGAAAGATATACCTGTACGAATGATTTCGTATGGCGGAAGTAATTATAATGTGTCATTATTGGTGAAGGCTTCTGATAAGCAGAGGGCACTTCAGGCATTAAGCACTCATTTATTTAATAACTAAAAAAAAGAGGACAGCTTATTTAAACTGTCCTCTTTTTTTTAATAAAAATATTCACAATGATTAAAGGTATATTCCCGGTTGAGAAGTTTAAAGGTATTCAAACTCCCTTTTATTATTACGATATAGAATTATTGAAGAAAACATTGGATATCGTTCAGGCAGAATCCGGTAAATATGGATATCACGTTCACTATGCGGTTAAGGCAAATGCAAATCCGCGTTTACTCTCTATAATTGCTTCGTACGGCTTTGGTGCAGATTGTGTTAGTGGTGGAGAAGTTCAAGCATCATTAGACGCTGGTTTCCCTGCAGATCGAGTCGTTTTTGCAGGGGTGGGGAAGGCCGACTGGGAAATCAATCTGGGGCTTGACAATGATATTTTCTGCTTTAATGTGGAATCTGCCGTTGAGTTGGATGTTATAAACGAGTTGGCTGCAGCAAAAGGGAAAGTTGCCTCAGTTGCTTTGCGCATAAATCCGGAAGTAGATGCACATACGCATGCCAAGATCACTACCGGCATGAAAGAAAACAAATTTGGTATAAATCTAAGTTTGCTTAACGGGGTGCTGGATAAGTTTTCTGCTCTGAAAAACGTTAAATTGATCGGTGTGCATTTCCATATTGGTTCGCAGATAACGGATATGACATCGTTTCAGGATCTGGCAATTCGTCTGAATGACATACAAGACAAATTAGAAGTACGCGGACTAACTGTGAAAAATCTCAACTTCGGTGGTGGTTTGGGAATTGACTACTATCATCCGAATCATTTAGCTATCCCTGCTTTTGAAAATTACTTTGCCGTATTCCACAGACTTCTCAAACTTCGTCCGGGTCAGCAGGTTCATTTTGAACCGGGGCGTTCTATTGTAGGTCAGTGTGGTTCGCTGATTTCTAAAGTATTATATGTAAAGGAAGGTGAAACGAAGAAGTTTGCCGTAATGGATGCCGGTTTTACAGAACTGATTCGCCCGGCTATGTATGACGCTTATCATCGGATGGAAAATATAACAAGTGATGAAGAGCCCGAACTTTATGATGTGGTAGGTCCTATCTGCGAATCATCAGACGTCTTTGGCAAGGAGGTCGAGCTGAATAAAGCACATAGAGGAGACTTAGTTGCGTTTCGTTCTGCCGGAGCGTACGGCGAAGTTATGGCATCGCAATACAATTGTCGTCAGTTGCCTAAGGCATATTTCTCTGATTCTCTGTAATAGTTTTTGTACATTTGCAGATTAATGTCTGTGTGAGAAATGGAAAATCTATTCACTTTTTCAGAAATTGAGCTTTATATAGCCGGAATATTAGCCGGATTGTTCCTGATTCAACTACTATTTTTGTTGATAGTTTATTTACGCCCTTACAGGATGTCCCGAAAGGAAGCAGTAAAAGGACAACAGGAGAATCTGTCTCAGCCTCCTGTTACAGTTATTGTTTATGCTAAAAATGAATCAGAAAACCTGAGAGCTAACCTGCCTTCTCTACTTACTCAGGATTATCCCGAATATCAGGTTGTGGTGATAAATGATAGTTCTACTGATGAGAGTGAAGAAGTGCTTAAACGATTGGAAGCAGAATATAATCATCTGTATCATTCGTATATCCCTGAGGAAGCCAAATATCTTAGCCGAAGGAAATTGGCGTTGACTGTCGGTATAAAGGCTGCTAAGTACGATGTACTGTTGTTTACCGAAGCAAACTGTCATCCGCTATCGACTGACTGGATAAAAAAGATGGCTTCCCGATTTACGGAAACAAAGAGTATTGTATTAGGATATTGTTCTTATGGTTCCCATAAAGGGTTTCTTCATAAACTAATTGCGTACGACAATTTGATAACCGGCCTTCAATATCTTTCTTCCGCTTTGGCAGGAGCTCCTTATACAGGTAACGGTCGTAATCTGGCTTACCGGAAAGAAGAATTTTTTAAGCATAAAGGATATTATCAATCATTAAGCCTTCATGCGGGAGACGATGATTTATTTGTCAATGAAGTAGCCACTAAGAAGAATACGGGAGTGGAATATACGCCGGAAAGTATAACACAAATGGCTAAAGTCGAGCGGTTTTCCGTTTGGAAAGAAATGAAAGTTTCGCGTGCTGCTACCCGCCGTTATTATCGCGGATGGGCTTTGCGCAGATATAGATTTGATGCAATTATGTTTTTCTTGTTTTTTATTGTCTTTGGTTTGTCTGTGTTTTTCGGAGTAATTGGTAATCCTTTATTGGCTGCGTTTGGCGGATTACTTTATATACTCTTGCTCCTTGCAAAAGAAATCGTATTTTTTAAATCAGCGAAGATGCTACAACAGAAACCCATCCTCTTTTTGCTACCTCTATTAGAAATAGTCTCCCCTCTTTTCAACCTGTATGTACGTATCTTCCGTTTCTTTCGAGGGAAAAAAGACTATACGTTTAATCTCCAATAAAATTACTTGAAGGGATCATTCAAACCGTATGCTTCGGGCAGGTTCTATTTTGGTTATTACATATGATGGAGCCAACATCATGAGCATGGCGGCCGTTAATGTACCTATATTAAGAAGGATAAAAGAAACAAGACTCAGATGGATGGGTACTGCATCCATATAATAAACCGTCGGATCCAGTTTTATCAGTTTGAATTGATATTGAATAAAACAAATCGCTAATCCGATTGCATTCCCCCAAAGCATTCCTTTGCCAATCAGGAAGAAAGAAATGTAAAGAAATATCTTTCGTATGCTGGTGTCGTTCTGTCCCAAAGCCTTGAGAATACCGATCATGTTTGTACGCTCCAATATAAGAATGATCAATCCCGAGATCATTGCAAATCCGGCTACAGCCATCATAAGAATCAGGATAACGACCACATTGGTGTCTAACACACTCAGCCAACTAAATATCATCGGGTTTAATTCCTTAATGGTACGTGTGTAAAATGTATTTCCTTTTCGGTCATGTAGTTCCGCAACGGTGAAATAGAGATTTTCTGCAACGACATCAAGCTTTTCATAATCATCTACTAAAATCTCTAAACCACTAACCTCATCTTTATCCCAACCATTCAATCTGCGTATTTGTCGGATATCAGCAATAACAAATAATTTATCGTATTCCTGAAATCCTGTTTCGTAAATACCTGTGATTGTGAAGCGTCGGGCGCGAACATCCTCTTGCATAAAATAGGTTAGAAACGTGTCGCCGAGTTTAAGATTCAGCAGATTACAAAGATAACGGGAGATGATAACATCGGTTCCTGTTTTTGCGGAATCAAGATTGAATGTTGTTCCTTCTTTTAGATTTTTATTAAAAAAAGACCAGTCAAAGTCAGAGTCAATTCCTTTTAGAATAATTCCCTGAAAATCCGTGTCCGTTTTTAATATTCCCCATTTAGTGGCAAAAGGTTCTACATGCTTAACTCCCGGGTAATTACGTAATCCGGTAAGCAAAGAATCACTTACAACTATCGGTTGCATCTCATACGAGTTATTTGAATCAAAATTCGTAATCTGTATATGGGAACCAAAACCAATAACCTTATTACGCACTTCTTGTTTGAACCCGACTATGATGGCGATAGATAACATCATAACGGCCAGACCAAGAGCTATACCTATCATAGCGATCCGGACAGCAGGAGGTGTGGATTGTTTGCCGTTCTCCTTGTTGAAATGTATCTTTCTCGCTATGAATAGTTCCAGATTCATCTACTGTACTTTCAAATTACACGTCCGGGATAGACTTCCAAGGCCTTTGCTAATACCTCAAGAGCTTTCCCTAATTCTTCTTTCTGAAGCACATAGGCAATTCGTACCTCATTCTTGCCTAATCCGGGAGTAGTATAAAATCCCGAAGCAGGAGCCATCATCAATGTTTGTCCGTTGTATTCAAACTCACTTAAACACCAGGCACAAAATTTGTCTGCATCGTCCACCGGTAGTTTGGCAACAGTATAGAATGCCCCCATAGGAATAGGAGAATAACAACCCGGAATGCGATTAATCCCGTCTATCAAGAATTTACGACGTTCTACATATTCGTTGTAAACATCCAACATATACTCTTCCGGGGTGTCTAATGACGCCTCTGCCATAATCTGTCCGATCAAAGGAGGACTTAGTCGTGCCTGACACCACTTCATGACGTTTTCTTTCACCTGTTGGTTTTTCGTTATCAAAGCCCCGATACGAATACCACATTCGCTGTATCTTTTAGATACCGAGTCAACTAATACGACGTTATTCTCAATACCTTCTAAATGGAAGGCGGAAATATAAGGAGCACCTGTATAGCAAAATTCACGATAAACCTCATCGGAAAATAAGAAAAGGTCGTATTTCTTGACAATATCCCGAATCTGATTCATTTCTTTTTGCGTATAAAGATAACCTGTAGGATTATTCGGATTACAGATCAATATCGCTTTTGTTTTAGGAGTGATCAGCTCCTCGAATCGTTCAAGTGAAGGCAATGCAAAGCCTTCTTCGATTGTTGAGGGAACTGTTTTGATAACAGCACCGGCAGAAATAGCAAAAGCCATGTAATTGGCATAGGCTGGTTCTGGAACGATGATTTCATCTCCCGGATCGAGGCACGCCATGAAAGAAAAGAATACAGCCTCAGAACCACCGGTGGTTATGATTATATCCTCAACTGTTACATTGATATTGAATTTTGCGTAATACTTTACTAATTTCTCACGGAAACTGAGATTTCCTTCACTCGGGGAGTATTCCAATATCTTGCGGTCCACCGCTCGCATCGCCTCCAACGCTACTGCCGGAGTTGGAAGATCCGGCTGACCGATATTGAGGTGATACACTTTAAGGCCTTTAGCCTTAGCTCTATTAGCCAATGGAACAAGTTTTCGGATTGGGGATGCAGGCATATCCAATCCCCGTTGTGAAATGTTAGGCATTCTCTATTATTTAGTAAATATAAATATCTGTTCTGTTTAAAAATGATGTAAAAGTAGCGTAAGAAACGAAAAGTTGCAAATATAACCTGTTTTTATATTCCTGTAGTCGGAGAATCTTTGCTGGCGTGCATTGTCGATAGAAAAGCATTTGAGTCAATAGCCTTTACTTCGTCTTTCAGTTTAGGAATGTCTTTTCGTTCGGCAATCATGAAGATGATGTCTTTTTCTTTTCCCTCATACATTCCTCTTCCGTGTAGGAAGGTACCTCTCATGTTCATTTTATCAACGATCAACTCTTTTATCTCCTGAGTTTTCTTGGATACGATAAAAACGGCACGACTGGGATTTTCAACTTGAAACATTTCCACAATCTTACCAAAAACGAAGATAGTGAACCAGGAATATAGAGGAACCGCCCAATCCTGAAATACAATGAGTCCAAGTACCACAATACAGGAGTCCACAATGATGATCATATTACTAACCTTCATATTTGTATTGTTCGCTATCACGCGCGCCAAAACATCAGAACCTGCACTGGTGCTTTCAGCCCGGAATACACATGTCACGCCTAATCCTAAAATCGCTCCGCCATAAAAACAAGCGATAAAACGATCATTCTCTACCAAGGGCTCACTTCCCACAAGATATGAAAGCGTATCCGTAAAAACAGAAATAAGAAGAAACGTAACGATTGTTTTCGGGCCGGAGGATAGCCCTAACTTCTTCATGGCTAAGATTAATAACGGTATATTAAAACAAAGCGCCGTTGCTCCCATTGGTAAACCATCCGGAAAAAGCGGAAATACCCCTTCTGTTACATGGTGAATAACAATGGAAATACCATATACTCCACCGGGTACAATCTTGTAAGGTGATAAAAAAATTACATAGCTTAATGCTTGTAAAAAAGCGCCGATAACAATAAGAGTATAGGCGCCCGTGTTCTTTTTTAGAGTAGCGTTGAGTGTCATGTGTTGTTTTGCGTATATAGCTGAATAATGGCGCAAATATAGACAAAAAAAAAGGAGACTACACAGGCATTTGCCCTGTAATCTCTTCTTGCTATGTTACTTTCTAAAAAGTAGTTGTCTTACTTATTGTCAGCCAGATATACGTCCGGAATTGCATTAATACCCATCAGACGGTTGTTGTTGTTGGTTATGTTCAGCAAAACAACATATTTGCGGTATTGTTCCGGTGTAAGAGCTTTTTTCATCAGTTTCAGGTTTCCGTAAACTGCTTGATGCATTTTCTTTCCCTGAAGTTTACTACTTGCTCTAAGACTTTCACTTTGTTTCTCAATGAAATATGCATTTATTTCTGCCACTTCATTGGCTTGTCCCGGCGTTAATTGAAGATAAGAACTCAATTTTTCTGCGTTCACAGCAAAAGGTTCTTTACTCAATCTAACTTCACTACTCTGTGCAAACCCTACGGATGCACTCATTAATACGGCAGCAACTGCCAAACCTAAACGTTTCATAATACCTAATTTTTAAATAAACCTAAACTAAAAACCTAAATAATCGGGGAGATAACCTGTTCCCCATCTGTAAATCTTTTCTACTACAAATATAACAACATGTTTTATAACATTGTTCTTTGGCAAGTATAAAAAATGCTAACAAATGTGATATTGGTCGAATTTTAGCTTATTTGAAATCTTTTTGTAGCGCTTTTGTAATATTTAAAGTCTAAATAATAGTTAGTTTGTTCAGTTTCTGATGTTAGTTTGCGTCAATTTTATCTCTGTCGTAAGCGGGTTTAGCGAAAAATATGTAAACAAATAGGGAAAGGAAACAAGAAAACGCTCCAAAGAGATAGGCCATACCCAGATTATAATGAGAAGAAATGAATCCGGCGCTCAACATACCTATACCAACGCCTAAATCGAATGATGTAAGATAGGTGGATGTTGCCGTGCCCCGCCTGTTATGTGAGGCAACATTTACAAATAGCATCTGAAAGGCAGGTACACTGACTCCGAAACTTATGCCGATAGCTAAGGCACAAGCGAAAAAAGCCGTTTCGGTATGTAATAGTCCGAATACCGTGAATGAAAGGATAAGTGATAAAATAGCTGTGACAGACACGATATGTATTTTGCCACGATCAACTAATTTCCCCGAAATTAAGCGTGCCGCGCCAACTCCAATTGCCATAAAAATAAAGAAATATCCCGGATTTTCAATGTCAATCTCTTTTCCGTAAAGAACAACAAAAGAGATAATCATACCATAGGGTATGGCGCTGAGCATATAGGCTAATCCTGCCCATAATGCTTTTACGAGAATAAAGCGGTCTAACGAAAACGGAGGACGACTGATTGTCTGGCATTTCGGATAGCGTATCATGGCTACTGACCCTACTCCGATAAAGGCAATGCATAATCCGGTTACGACAACCGGGTGAAATCCGGAACTATTATATATGGCAACGGCAACCAAAGGTGATAACGACATCGCCATATTGATTGTCAATCCATAAAAACCCATTCCTTCACCTCGTCGTTGCGAAGGGATAACATCAACGGCAATTGTATTTCCTGATACGGAGGTAAGCCCCATAAAACCACCCTGGATGAAACGAACAAGCATAATAGCCAAAACGGATGTCACAAACAGATAGCCTCCGAACATCGTTGCAAAAGATAGGAAAGCGAAAAAGTATAATGGCTTACGGGAAAGACAATCAACCAAATAGCCGGAAAAAGGTCTCACAAGCATAAGGCCTAACGTATAACTGGATAAAACCATTCCTACTTGAGCCGGTTCAATACCCAATTCTTCTACCAAATAAACAGGTATGGTAGGCATCAGCATATAGAATGCAAAGTTCATCAGGAAGTAAGATGTACAACACTGAATGAAATTCCGATTCCACAATATCGGTTTAGCAGTACTCATATATATTAATAATGTGCGCGCGTTAGGCCAGTTCGCTAAGTTCTAACCAACGCATTGTCTTTTCGTCTAATTCATCAATAACCGTTGTTATCCGTTCGGATTTTGTCAGAAGTTCTTCATTGCTTAACTGTCCGCTGCTCATTTCTGTTTCGAGCGTTGATTTTTCCTCTTCTAATTGAGCTATTTCTGTTTCTAAACGTTCAAATTCACGTCGTTCATTGAACGTCAGTTTTTTCTTTTTGTCATTATTTTCACGTCTTGGCTTTTCTGCCTGAGGTTCCACTTTTACCTGACGAGCTTCTTCCTCCTTCTTCTGTTGCTCTTCCACTTCTGCCCATGCGCGGTACTGTGTATAATTACCCGGAAAGTCTTTGATGTCGGCATTGCCACGGAATACCAACAGATGGTCAACCACTTTATCCATAAAGTAGCGGTCGTGCGAAATGATAATTGCACATCCGTTAAAATTCTTGAGATATTCTTCCAAGACGTTCAGGGTTACTATGTCCAGATCGTTTGTCGGTTCATCTAATACAAGAAAATTCGGGTTTCGCATCAAAACCGTACATAAGTACAACCTGCGTTTTTCACCACCACTTAATTTATATACATAACTATGCTGCTTCTCCGGTTCAAACATGAAATGGTTAAGAAACTGACTGACTCCCAGCTTTGTCCCATCGCCCAAATCTACAAATTCGGCAATGTCTTGTACTATATCAATGACTTTCATTTGTTCATCAAACTGCAATCCATCCTGACTATAATAGCCAAAACGAACCGTTTCGCCGATATCGAAACTTCCGCTGTCCGGAGCTACCTCGCCCAGTAACATCTTAATGAAAGTTGATTTCCCCGTACCGTTATTCCCTACAATCCCCATTTTCTCATAACGGGCAAAAGTGTAATTGAAATCTTCAACGATTTTCAGATCGCCGAATCGTTTGTATACATGAGACGCCTCAAATATTTTGGAACCAATATAAGCCGCTTTGACTTTAAGATTTACATTACCCTCTTCACGCTGCTGTTTGGCTTTTTTCTCTAATTCATAAAAAGCATCAATCCGATATTTCGCTTTAGTCCCTCGCGCCTGAGGCTGACGGCGCATCCAGTCCAATTCTTTCCTTAATAAATTTGCTGCACGGTCTGTTTCTGTTGCCAGTGTAGCCATTCGTTCTTCCCTTTTCTCTAAATAGTAATTGTAATTTCCTTTATATTGATAAATTTGTTTTCTGTCTATTTCAATAATATCATTGCAAACGCGATCCAGAAAATAACGATCGTGAGTAACCATCAGTAAACTAATCGACTGTCTGCTAAGATAATCCTCCAACCATTCCGTCATATCCAAATCAAGATGGTTGGTCGGTTCATCTAAAATAATAAGTTCCGGTTCAGTAATCAGTACATTAGCCAATGCGACACGTTTGAGTTGCCCTCCTGAGAGCTGGCTTACCGGTTGGTTGAAATCAGTTATCTTTAATTGAGAAAGAATCTGTTTAGCCTTCCTCTCATAATCCCAAGCTTTTTCATTCTCCATTCGCTGAAGTATATCCTCTAAGTTCGAATGATCCCCACTGCTCATTGCTTCCTCATATTCCGCAATCAAGCGAACCGTTTCATTTCCGGAATGAAAACAAGCTTGCAACACGTTGATATTGTCCGGAAACACAGGTGTCTGCTCAAGATAACCTACGCGCAGATCATTACGAAAAACCACATTTCCCCCATCATACCCTTCCTTACCCGCGATGATATTCAGTAAAGTAGTTTTTCCGGCACCATTTTTGGCAATTAACCCCGTTTTTTGTCCTTGAACAATTCCAAAAGAGATATTCTCAAAAAGAACAAGATCACCAAAACTCTTCGTAAGACCTTCAATTTGCAAATAACTTACCATGTCGCTTTCCTTTTTCCGGCAAAGGTACGCATTAAAAATAGTATAGGCGTTCCGGAAAACTCAGATTGATAAATCATTTCAACTCTTAGAGCCTGTTTTAATTTTTATAGGATATTTCTTGAGGGCTTGTTTCGGTCTTCTTTCGTCTTCTTTTTTGCTTATCTGCATCTCCGCATTCAATCACATAGCCCGCTATGCTCATTCATGCGGATATACAACTAAACAAAAAATAAATCGAAATAAGCCACGAATAAAAATTAAAACAGGCTCTAAATAGACTAAAAAATGGACGAATGAAGAAGCGTTTTGTTTTATCCTAATTGTGTCTTATTGTTTTGGGTTGATAAAGCTAAAATTTTATCAATAGTATGAATAAAAAAATATAAAGGATATTTTTGCAAAAATATCCTTTATATTTGGAAAAATAACCTTTATATTTTTACGCTCATTTTTCGATTGATTTTCAACAAGTGTAAAACGGGCTATTTTTTAGACATTCAAACACTGTTTTTATTCACTTCTAACCTCTTTTTCTCGCCCTGATAGTACCTCAAGGACTTTCCACGAGATTCGGTTTTCTGTTACTTTCCGCTGATTAAAACTTTCGCTTGTTTTAACGAAGTCTCATAAACCGACTCCATTGAAATTGCTTTGCCTCCCTGTTGTTTACTCACATTAGATGCTTCCATAAATGTAAATATTTCCAACGTCTCTTTTTCACTTACAGGAGGATTTTTCGTTTTAAAGAACGTCACAATTTCCTTTAACAGGTGCCCATACCCATCATAACCACCAATCTCGACATTCTCCTTTTCGCAGAAAGCCGTACCCCCATAACCTTGTTTGCCGGCACGAATACCGCGAAAAGAACCGATCCTTCCATCTTCCCATAAGCCAACAACTACGTCAGTCCCTTCTGAAGAAACCCGGCTAACCCCCTTACAACCTGTCCCCATTACCGTAAATAACGTTTCAACCCCATGTATTCCATACCAGGAAAAGTCGGGGTGCGAAGGCTCTCCCGGAGCAGGAGAGTAAGCATCAGCACCCAATACCTTACCCAAAGCACCATTCCTTAACTCTTGATTCTTTGGAACGTAACGAAGAGCGGACGAAGAAAAGATAGGAGTTTTATATTTCTTAGCCAATTCAAAAATAGCAATAGCATCAGTTAACGTCGCAGCAATCGGTTTATCAATAAACATCGGTTTGCCGGTTTTCAACACTTCAATCGCCTGTTCAAGATGCAGATTACCATCATTCGTTTCCAGCATTACACAATCGACCTGTTTTAACAATTCAGCAATCGATTCAACAATCTTAACATCATACTTTTTTACCTCCTCAATATAGCCCGGAATCCTCTTAGCACTACTCTCAATGCGCGTAGAACCATACGGATAAGCAGCAACAATCTTGAATCCGGCATAAACCGGATCATCGCTCTCACCATTTAATATTTTCACAAAAGCCGGAGAATGCGACGTGTCTAAGCCAATAATCCCAACTCGGACAACATTTTGCGCAAACATTGGAACAACGATTGCACAAACAAATAATACACAAAATAATTTCCTTAGATTCATAATATTTCTTTTTTCAATTCAACGATACTGATGCTTTGGAAAGGTAATAATTTAAAACTTTAAAAAATACTCAAAAAATAAATACATCTGCTCATTTGACTCAACCGTACCTCCGTGAGTTTCTCTGTTCGTCATGGCAACACGATTTTTATAACCTAAAAGCTCATTTACGGCAATGCTGTGATTGAGTGGAATCCATCGCTCAGGTGGATCAGAAGAACCCCCTGATACAAGAAACGGTCTGGGTGCCATCAGCGCATGTAGCTCATGCAAATCAAGACTGTCTTTTCTTAATTGAGAATATATACCCTGAGAACCATCACTTGTTTTATTCCATGTATTTTCCCATGGAGGCGGATAATAACCAAGATACCAAGGTTCCCAGTAGTTGACACCAGAACCTTTTGTTTCATCAAACACAATACCTGGATCAGACCAGGCAGCACATGCAAATTTGTCATATAAACAAGAAGCAAACATAGCCCATTTACCTCCATAAGAATGTCCTACGATTCCAATACGAGTAGAGTCCACATCATCTGCTTTTGCTAAAACTTCCCATGCGTTTGCTGCTGCGTAAGCTAACGTGGATAACGGTTGCATAGTCGCATTATCAATTGAAGGATAGTAAATAGAATATGTTTTGTTTTTTGAAGTTTCGCTTGTTCCTAAAGACAGCGTTACAAAGCCTCTCTTTGCTAATTGAAAGGCAAAATCCCGTAAAGGCTTTCCTTGTCCGATGGCTGTTTCCGGTTCGTAAAAAACCGATATTACTGCTGGTTTTTTCCCCTTTTTATGTGGAACCAATAAGTAACCTTCTGTCTTCTCAGTAGGTGTCCAGTTAAAACTAACCTTATATTGATCATAAAGTTCGTTCGTACTATCTTTCACAATCTTCATAACTTGATCTGTCATGATAGGTGGCCATTTACCCATCCGAGACATCCAATCTACGCGGATTTCTTGTCTTCGCTTAAACCACTCTTCTTTGGTTTTTACCTTTTGCCCGTTCTTAAAAAGCAGGGGTGATCTGTAGTCACCGTAGATATTAGCAAATTGAGCTTCCGGAGAAAAGAAAGGAACGATCTTATTCCAGATTTCCGTTTTTTCTTCACTTTCTTTTGTCATACAAGAGACACAAAAGAAAAAAGACAATAACAAATAAACAAACCCCGTTTTATATTTCATTCTTTTTTGTAATAATAGACTATTTAATAATAGAGATTAATAAGAGATTGTCAAAGAAATTTCTTGACAATCTCTTACTTGTATTTTAAAAACTATAATGTGGGTTTTGTTCTAAGGCTTTATTCTTAGCCCATGCATCTGTTGGTATCGGGAATAAAATAGGTTTTGTGTGTAACCAAGGTTTTTTATCGACTTCCAATTCATCATAATCCGGTCGATTCTTTTTTATAAAGTCAAGGAATCTACCTCTACGGTTTAGATCACTAAATGCTCCCGGATTCTCCCAAATAAACTCGAACCTCCTTTCATAGAAGACAGCATCTAAAACTTCTTCTTTAGATAAAGTAAGTGGTTTAGGATCTAATTTTGCCCTTATTCTGACTTGATTGACAAATTCCATCGCTTTTGAGGACTCTCCTTTTTCATTTAATGCTTCCGCATAGTTTAGAAGAACTTCAGAATAACGTAACATTGGATAGTTTATGCCACTGTTTTGAACTGGAGGCATATACCAATATTTAGATACAATATATCCGGTCTTAGTCATTGTTACAGGTGCTTCAACCGGTAATTGATATCCATTTTCAGGATGTGTTTCGCCTGGCCCTAAAATTACACTATATCTATCATCTTTAATTGTTTTGTCAGCATTAATCTCAAAGTCGGCTACCCAATGCTCATAAGGTACGTAATTACTCCAGGCAGATGGACCGGTATATTTTGAAGGAGCCCCACGGGGAGCCGTGCGTGCAACCAGATTATTTTGTTCTCCTGTCAAGGTGCTGAACTGGATAGAGAATATCATCTCTACATTATTCTCATTTTCTTCTCTGAAAACGTCTCTGAATCCGGTCTGTATCAGAGCATGTTTCCCCGAATTGATGACTTTTTCACTACTGCTTATTGCTTCATCCCATTTTTCTTGCCACATATAGGTCTTAGCTAAAAATCCCCAAGCAGCGGTTTTTGTAGCTCTGCCTTTATCTGCATCTATCGACCATGATTCAGGGAGATTTGATGCTGCATCTGAAAAATCCTTTTCAACCTGAGCCCAGACTTCGTCTTTAGAACTTCTTGGTATTTGTAAATTATCAGAAGCCGATAGTGCTTTTACTACTAAAGGAACACCTCCAAAATATTGTACGAGGTTATAGTAATATAAACCTCTGATAAATTGAGCTTGACCTAATATTTCTTTTTTTATAGTTTTGTCAATTGTCATATCTGTAACTTTGTCTATGACTACGTTTGCTCTGCTTATCCCTTGATAACACATATTATAAACGTCTAATAAATTAGTGTTATTGGCCGGAAATTGCAAGGTATGCAATTCGATTCTCTTTGTGCTTCTATCCATCTCATACATATCTCCTGTTATAGCCCATTCAATATCTGCCGCATTACGCATAAATGCAGCTTCATTTTGTAGAGAAGCATATACTCCTATTAACGCCGATTGAGCATCATTCTCGGTTGCAAAAAAACCGGATTCTGTCACTGTGTCTTTTGATGTCAACGATAGAAAATCGTCTCCGCATGCATTCAGAATAAAAAGTGCTGAAAAGCAAATAAAAACTTTAAATATTGTTTTCATA
>NZ_JAQWCQ010000080.1 GCF_028705895.1 Massilibacteroides sp.
GTTACAGCGCAGATGTGATGGCCTATTTTACGTACTAAACGTCTTGGCTCTGCTGCCAGTTCTTCGTATTCTTCCTGATTGAATGTTTCTTTTAGTTTTGTCAGGTTGTCAAGTAGGATGGACTGATAGCGCAATACAACAGGGGTTATGTGATTCATGGAAAGGTCACCTAACACACGTGCTTCTATTTGTACTTTTTTGATGTAAACTTCCCACTTAACTTCGTTGCGCGCGTGGAGTTCTTTTTCGTTTAATACGTTTGTTTCTTCAAACATGCGGATGGACTCCGGTTTCAGATAAGCATCGTATTGTAAAGGCACACTGTTTTCACAGTCTAATCCTCTTCTTGCAGCCTCCTCTTTCCATTTGTCGCTATAGCCGTTCCCATCAAAACGAACAGGCTTAGATTCTTTTATATAGGCTTTTAAGATCTCGTAGATCGCTTCCTGTTTACTCTTTCCTTTGGAAATAAGTTGGTTTACGTCATTCTTGAATTTTTGTAGTTGACAGGCAACAGCCGAATTTAAAGCTAACATGGCAGCACCACAGTTTGCCGAAGAACCGAGCGCCCGGAATTCGAACCGATTACCCGTAAATGCAAATGGTGAAGTCCTGTTTCTATCTGTATTGTCTAATAGAATCTCCGGTATTTGTCCGAACCCAAGATAAAGACGTTTCTTACTATCCATTTCGATAGCATCTTCAATAGAGCTGTTTTCAAAACGGTCAAGAACTTCGCTTATCTGCGTTCCCAAGAAAGAAGAGATGATTGCAGGGGGTGCTTCGTTGGCTCCTAAGCGATGGGCGTTCGTGGCGGAAGCAATGCTCGCCTTTAATAAGGAATTATGCTTGTAAACAGCCATCAAGGTGTTGACTACAAACGTAATAAAGAGCAGGTTGTCTTCTCTGTCTTTTCCCGGAGAAAACAGGTTGATTCCTGTATCCGTTGCCATAGACCAGTTGCAATGCTTTCCGGATCCGTTTACGCCCATGAATGGTTTTTCATGAAGCAGAACGCGGAAATTATGTTTTTCCGCTACGCGCTTCATTAACGACATCAATAACTGATTATGGTCGTTAGCCAGATTACATTCTTCATAAATAGGAGCTAATTCAAATTGGTTCGGTGCCACTTCGTTGTGACGTGTCTTTACAGGAATTCCTAATTTATAACAGTCAATTTCAAGATCCTTCATGAATTCCTGTACGCGTGAAGGAATAGAACCGAAATAGTGGTCGTCCAATTGCTGGTTTTTGGCGCTTTCATGTCCTAACAAGGTTCGTCCTGTCAAAGATAGGTCTGGTCGCGCAGAATATAAATCCTCGTCAACAAGAAAATATTCCTGTTCCCATCCAAGAAATGTTGAAACCTTGTTTACTTCTAAAGCAAAAAAATCACAAACTTCTTTAGCCGCTTTATTTAATGCTTCAATAGAGCGAATAAGTGGTGTTTTATAATCAAGCGCCTCACCGGTATAGGCAATAAAGATGGTTGGAATACAGAGCGTATCGTCAACAATAAATGCCGGAGAAGACGGATCCCAGGCTGAATAGCCGCGTGCTTCAAACGTATTTCTTAGTCCGCCGTTCGGAAAACTTGAAGCATCCGGCTCCTGTTGTACAAGCAACTTTCCGCTGAATTCCTCAATCAAGCCTCCATTCCCGTCATGTTCTACAAAAGCATCGTGTTTTTCCGCTGTGCCGTCAGTCAGAGGTTGAAACCAATGCGTATAATGCGTAACCCCTTTTTCAAGTGCCCACATTCGCATACCGGCAGCCACATGATTCGCAATCTCCCTGTCTATCGGTGTGCCGTTGTCGATTGCTTCAGTTAATAACCGGAAGGTTTCCTTAGAAAGATATTTCTTCATGGCTTTACGATTAAATACGTTTTCGCCGAAGAAATCAGAAACTTTGCGATCCGGAACGATGGCCGGAACCGCTTTGCGGTTAGATGCTCTTTCTACCGCATTAAAACGGGACGTTGACATTGTGTAGATTTGATTAATGTTATACCGTTGTAAAGGTACGTAGATTTTTTTCAATCTATCTATATCATAGTTTTTTTGATACGATTAAGAATCTCTTTTGAATTTATTCTCTATTTTTTTATACCTGATTTGGTATTTGGCGAAACACATGAAGACAAGACAAAAAGAAACTATTTTAACCATTTTGCTTACGCACTTCAAAAGCACTTAACCTCATTTTTCTTTCGTTTATATAGTTTCAAACCAATAAATATTCCATAATGACAAAGAAAGACCGTTTTTTCACCAAAAACACAAAGGTTGTATTCCAAAATATAAAGATTATTTTCCGAGACGTAAAGGTTATTTTTCGAAATATATCCTTTATCTTCAAAAAAGAGTAGCGTAATTTTGGATTTTTTACTTTTTACAAATTTTGAAAAAACGGACATGCCGGATAATGCAGTTTAAACAACATCTCCCGAATTCTGCTCTTCAGGCACATGCTTCGTTGTTTTGTTAGAGAAGTTGGCCCAAAAAGCCTCATTTGTGATCGGTATCAATCCGACACAAAAAATGGGTAATTTGCCAACATTTTGATTTTTTCAAACCAATAGCTCAGAGCAAACGCTTCTAAAATTTCAAATGAAAGAACATGAAAGAGTTACAAACAATATAAAAAAGATTCGTAAAATTCAAAACAGCCTCTAAGTTGGTTTGCCGAAGCTCCTCGTTTAATTATATAAGTAATGCCTTTAGAGAAGAATCATTAAACGTATTTTCTATTTAGAATTTCGCTGTAGATGATTGCTTTTCTTACTTCGTCAACATCTTGTAAATGAAAATCATCGCTGGAAATGTTATGGTCGGTTTCGTCTGTTTCTTCAAGTAAGATACTTTCGTTTTGTCTGTTTACAGAGCTTGGTATTCTGCTTTCAGCCGAAAGGAAAGGTTGTTGAACTGCTGTTTTTTTTGTCGCTGTTTTTTTTGCAGGAACATTTTTTACCGTAGGTTTTGGGGGTTGTTTCGGTCCGTTTTGCATTTCCTGCAAGATTTCCCAAAAGCCCTTTTCTTCTTCTGTATTTGAAGATGTATTGGGGTTCACTTGAGGTTGTACAGGCTTAGCAGGTACGCGTTTTTTCTTTTTCTTGGAATTGAATAAACCGCTAACTGCCGCTATAATAAGGAAAACAATATAAAGCCAATCGCCCAGGTTGTCCATAACTTTGATTATTTTTGCACCTCAAATATAAAGATAAATAGTGGAAGAAAGAATATTCGATAAGGATAAAAAAATAAGGGTAACTTCGCAGCCACCCTTATCAAATTTAACCAAAACCTTAACTATGAAAAAATTTACGTTTTTCTGATGCAAATATAGGCCTAAAAATTAATTGACCAAATGTTTTATATGGGCTTTTAAGGCCAAATTGACGTTTTTAGTAATTATTAATAATTTGATCTGAATGAAGACTGAAGAACAGGGTGCAGACTTAAAATCTGCTTCCCCTAATTTAGAAAAGAAATTATTTATTGAAACCTATGGGTGCCAGATGAATGTGGCAGACACAGAGGTGGTAGCATCGATTATGCAGATGGATGGTTATGCGGTGACTGAGGATATTCATGATGCTGATGCTGTATTTGTAAACACCTGTTCTGTTCGTGATAATGCGGAGCAGCGGGTGTATAACAGACTACAGTATTTTCAGTCATTGAAAAGAAAGAAAAAGAACCTCATTGTCGGAGTGTTAGGTTGTATGGCTGAACGTGTAAAGGAGGAGCTGATAAATTCTCACAAGGTTGATCTGGTGGTTGGCCCTGACTCTTATATGGATTTACCATCACTTGTTGGTGCAGCAGAATCCGGAGAGAAAGCAATCAACGTCCAACTCTCGACTCAGGAAACGTATAAAGACGTTATCCCTTTGAAGTTAGGCGGACAACGTATTTCCGGCTTTATCTCTATTATGCGGGGATGCAACAAGTTCTGTACCTATTGTATTGTTCCGTACACGAGAGGGCGGGAAAGAAGCCGGGATGTGGAGAGTATTCTGAACGAAGTGCGTGATATGAAAGAGAAAGGGTTTCGTGAGATTACTCTTCTTGGACAAAACGTAAATTCATACGCGTTCAAGCGGGCTGAAGATGATGTCGTTACTTTTCCGATGTTGTTAGAAAAGGTTGCCGAAGAGGCTTATCCTATGCGAGTACGTTTTACTACGTCTCATCCTCGTGATATGGGCGATGATATGCTCTATGCGATGGCAAAACACGATAATTTGTGCAAACATATTCATCTTCCGGCTCAATCCGGCAGTTCCCGGATGCTTAAAGTAATGAACAGGAAATACACCCGCGAATGGTATATGGATCGAATAAGTGCAATTCGCCGGATATTACCGGACTGTTCCATAACGACGGACTTATTCAGCGGCTTCCATTCCGAAACGGAAGAGGATTATCAGGAAACGCTGTCCATGATGCGTGAAGTAGGTTACGATACGTCTTTCCTTTTTAAATATTCAGAACGCCCCGGTACATATGCGGCCAAACATTTGGTGGATGATGTGCCGGAAGAAGAAAAGATACGCCGTCTGCAAGGGATGATTGATCTTCAGAATAAATTATCGGAAGAAAGTAACCTTCGTGATGTGGAAAAAACATTCGAAGTGTTGATCGAAGGTTTCTCTAAACGATCACGGGAACAGTTATTTGGTCGCACAGGGCAAAATAAGGTGGTTATATTTGATAAACGGAACTACCGTATCGGGCAACTAATCAAAGTGAAGATAAACGGGGCTACTTCAGCTACACTGTTTGGCGAACCGGTAGAATAAACATCAGGTCATTGTTAAATAATGGTAATTGCTTGTCTCGGTGGACAAATAATTCGTTATTTTGCAGAAAAATTGGGAGGTGTGTTGTCTTTACACACCTCTCTGATTTAAGAAATTAAAAGGTATCCTTCAGATGGCAGATAATAAAAAGATTAGTTCCGTATCCTTTTTCAATTCCCGTCTTACCTCTGTGATAAGTATTGCGTTGGTTCTGTTCTTGTTAGGACTTGTTTTTTTAATTGGGTTGTTAGGAAATAAATTATCTGAGTATGTTAAAGAAAATCTGTCTTTTTCAATCGTACTGAAGGATAATCAGAAAGAAGCGGATATCAAACGGATTCAGAGAACATTGGATGCACAACCTTTTATAAAATCGACACATTATATATCTAAAGATCAGGCAGCGCGGGAACTGGAAGAAGAAATAGGCGAGAATCCGGAAACATTCTTAGGCTTTAATCCTCTGCAAGCTTCAATCGAAGTAAAGCTTCACTCGCAATATGCAAATGCCGATAGTCTGTCTGTAATAGAAAAGAAAATAAAGAGTTATACCTCTGTGTCCGAGCTTCTTTATAGAAAGGACATGATGGAAATGGTCAATAAAAACATAAAGAAAGTTGGTTTGGTTTTGCTTGGATTGGCCATTGTACTGATGACAATCTCTTTTGTGCTGATCAGTAATACAATCCGTTTGCTTATTTATTCTAAACGTTTTCTTATTCATACGATGAAATTGGTGGGTGCGACCCCCGGTTTTATTCGTGCTCCATTTATACGTTATAACATGCTTAGTGGTGTCTTTGCTGCTTTCTTAGCAATATTAATGCTTACATCGGCGTTATACTATCTACAGGGAGAATTAAGTGGTTTCATACAAATATTAGATATGCCTACATTGCTTACTGTTTATGTCGTGGTGTTAGTTTTAGGTATTCTCTTGTCTGTGTTTGCAACTATTATTTCCGTGAATAAATATTTGCGTTTGGGAATAGATAAAATGTATTATATATAAAAAACAAAGAAATGGCTAAAAGAGATTTTGCTTTTGGTAAGGAGAATTTTATCCTGATTGCAATTGCTATAGTGTTAATTGTGATTGGGTTTGTTTTGATGAGTGGAGGTTCTTCTGTTGATGGAGTTTCGTTTAATCCTGAGATATTCAGTACGAGGAGAATCGTAGTTGCTCCGGTAGTGACGATAATCGGCTTCCTCCTGATGATTGCCGGAATACTTAAAAACAGCAAAACAAAAGAACAAGCATAATGAGTTGGATAGAAGCGTTGGTTCTTGGAATAATCCAGGGACTTACCGAATTCCTCCCTGTCAGCAGTAGCGGGCATCTTATCATCGGAGGCGAAATATTCGGACTGAGTGGTGAAGAAAACCTGACTTTCGCAATCGTTGTGCATGCCGCAACCGTTTTAAGCACAATTGTTGTACTTTGGTCTGAAGTATCAACTTTGTTCAAAGGTTTTTTTAGTTTTAAATGGAATAAAGAGACGCAGTTTGTCGCCAAAATAGTATTGTCTATGATTCCCGTCGCTATTGTCGGGCTGTTTTTTAAAGACTATGTAGAAACTCTTTTTGGAACCGGATTGCTGATTGTCGGGTGTATGTTGTTGGTTACAGCAGCTTTGCTGACTTTTTCATATTATGCTAAACCGCGAATGAAAGAAGATATCAGTTTTAAGGACGCATTCCTGATAGGTTTAGTACAGGCATTTGCTGTTTTACCCGGCCTTTCTCGTTCAGGCTCAACAATTGCAACCGGATTATTGTTGGGTAATAAGAGAGAGCTTGTGGCAAAGTTTTCTTTCCTTATGGTTATCATTCCAATTTTAGGAGAAGTATTTCTGGATTTGATGAAAGGTGGTTTTTCGGCGGAAGCATCCGGTATTTCTACCGTTTCATTGATTACAGGCTTTGTTGCGGCTTTTGTTTCCGGAGCATTGGCTTGTAAATGGATGATCCGCATAGTCAGTAAGGGAAAACTGATTTACTTCGCCTATTATTGTGTATTGGCCGGCTTATGTGCTATCGTGTATTCATTGATATAATTGCGGATGGATTTTATTGCGGGAGAAGTTTTATTTTTTAATAAACCACTGACGTGGACATCATTTGATCTGGTAAATAAGTTCCGGTACAAATTAAGCCGGAAATTGAAGGTGAAAAAGATAAAAGTAGGCCATGCCGGAACTTTAGATCCGTTGGCTACCGGGGTGATGATCGTTTGTACAGGGAAGGCAACAAAACGGATAGATGAGTTCCAATATCAGACGAAAGAATATGTGGCAACTATTAAATTGGGTGAGACCACGCCCTCTTTTGATTTGGAAACAGAAGTGGACAGGCAATATCCGACAGACCATATAACAAGAGAGCTGTTAGACGACGTTCTGCCTTCGTTTGTCGGAACGATAGAACAGGTTCCTCCGATATATTCCGCCTGTAAGATTGAAGGTAAAAGAGCCTATGAATTTGCTCGTGAAGGAAAAGAGGTCGAGCTGAAATCGAAAACATTGGTAATCGATGAGTTGGAAATACTCTCCTTTGATTTACCAATCGTGAAGATTCGTATTGTCTGTAGCAAAGGTACATATATCCGTGCCTTAGCAAGAGATATCGGAGTTGCCCTGAATTCGGGAGGTCATTTGGTCGCATTAGAGCGGACTCGAATCGGAGAGGTTATGTTGGATAAATGTATGAGTCCTGAAGATATAGATACATTTCTTGAACAGGTTATAATAGAAGAAAAAGAGAATAAATAAAATATAGTTATGAAGTTATCAAAATTTAAATTCGATTTACCTTCTGAATTAATCGCGCTTCATCCTACTAAAAACAGGGATGAGTCGAGATTGATGGTGGTACATCGTAAAACGGGTGAGGTGGAGCATCGCGAATGTTTTAAGGATATTCTTACTTATTTCGGAGATAAGGATGTATTCATTTTTAATAATACGAAAGTATTTCCCGCAAGATTATACGGTAATAAGGAGAAAACAGGTGCTCGTATTGAGGTGTTTCTTCTACGTGAATTAAATCCGGATTTGCGCCTTTGGGATGTTCTGGTTGATCCTGCCCGCAAAATACGTATCGGCAACAAACTCTATTTCGGAGAAGATGATTCGATGGTTGCGGAAGTGATAGACAATACTACGTCTCGTGGACGTACTTTGCGTTTCCTGTACGACGGGCCTCATGATGAATTCAAAAAAGCGTTGTATGCATTGGGTGAAATGCCATTACCTAAGTATATTGAACGCGCTGTTGAGCCCGAAGATGAAGAACGGTATCAGAATCTTTTCGCGACAGAAGAAGGAGCCGTTGTCGCTCCTGCTGCAGGATTGCATTTTAGTCGTGAACTGATGAAGCGGTTAGAAATAAAAGATTGCCGTTTTGCGTTTTTGACACTTCATTCAGGTTTGGGGAATTTTCGCGATATAGATGTGGAAGACCTGACGAAACATAAAATGGACTCGGAAGAGATGATTGTTAACGCTGAAGTCGTTCGCATCGTAAATGAAGGTAAGGATGCGGGAAAACAAATCTGTGCTGTCGGAACTTCTGTTATGCGTGCCTTAGAAACTGCTGTGAGTACGGACGGACATCTGAAAGAATTTGCCGGATGGACGAACAAGTTTATTTTCCCACCATATGACTTTAGTGTGGCTACAAGCATGGTTACCAACTTCCATTTGCCTTATTCTACCTTGTTGATGATGTCAGCATCATTTGCCGGTTATGATTTGATGATGGATGTATATCAGCAAGCAATAAAAGAAAAGTATCGTTTTGGTGCATACGGAGATGCTATGCTGATTGTTGATTAATATGGCGATTGTTTACTTTAGTCTGGGAACCAATCTGGGAGACCGGCATAAAAATATGCTAACAGCTGTAGCGTTGTTGGCTGAAAGGGTAGGAAAGATTCTTGCCCTTTCTGCTTTGTATGAAACAGAGCCCTGGGGTTTTGACTCAGATAATCCGTTCCTGAACGTGGCGTTGAGTATAGAAACAGCTCTGTTGCCGATGGAATTATTGCGACTGACTCAGCAAATTGAGCAGGAGATGGGGCGAACAGAAAAAAGTAATGGTTCCTATCATGACCGATTGATCGATATTGACCTCCTGATGTACGATGATCTGATAATAAATTCTCCCTTATTGACCTTGCCGCATCCACTTATGCATCAACGAATATTTGTGCTCCAGCCCTTAGCAGAGATAGCTCCTGACCTGCTTCATCCCTTGCTGAATGTAACGATTGCAGAACTGTATGCGCAAGTTTCTTCAAAATAAAAAAAGCATAAAACGGTGTAGGATAAGAGATAAATACTAACTTTGTCTCAACGAATTGACGTGGATAGATTTGTCTTGCTTGCAACCACGGGAAAAAATGCTAAAACAAATAACTCCTCTTATTGGTCGTTCGACAAACAATTCCTTTCCGTCAATTCATTACAAATCATAATATAAATTAAGTAATGAGTTATTTATTCACCTCCGAATCGGTGTCTGAAGGACACCCCGATAAAGTAGCCGATCAAATATCGGATGCTTTGCTTGATGAATTTCTGGCTTATGACAGAGATTCTAAAGTTGCTTGCGAAACCCTTGTTACGACCGGACAGGTTGTCTTGGCAGGAGAAGTTAAATCGAAAGCATATGTTGATGTGCAGGATGTAGCCCGCACAGTAATTGAAAAGATAGGATACACAAAGAGCGAGTATCAGTTTGAAGCCAAGTCTTGCGGTGTCCTTTCTGCTATTCACGAACAAAGCGGCGATATTAATCGTGGCGTTGAACGTGAAGATCCCTATGATCAGGGTGCAGGAGATCAGGGTATGATGTTTGGATATGCAACAAACGAAACCGAAAATTATATGCCGCTTGCACTTGATCTGTCGCACTCTCTTTTGCTGGAATTGGCCAGAATAAGAAAGCAGGAGTTAGACCTGATGCCTTATCTTCGTCCGGATGCAAAAAGTCAGGTAACTATTGAGTATGATGATAATGGAAAACCGCTCCGTATAGATACAATCGTTGTTTCTACGCAGCACGATGAATTTATTGAAACAAAAGGTATCTCGCAGGAAGAAGCCGATAAAGCGATGCAGAGACGTATTGAAAATGACGTGAGAGACCTGCTGATTCCACGCGTGAAAGCTCGCTATCCGGAATACGTACAAGCGCTGTTCAATGATGATATTATTTATCATGTTAATCCTACAGGTAAATTTGTCATCGGTGGACCTCATGGAGATACCGGTTTGACGGGGCGCAAGATTATTGTGGATACATATGGTGGAAAAGGAGCTCATGGTGGTGGTGCTTTTTCAGGAAAAGATCCTTCAAAAGTGGATCGTTCGGCAGCTTATGCCGCGCGCCATATTGCAAAAAACTTAGTGGCGGCCGGAGTTGCCGAGGAAATACTTGTACAGGTATCTTACGCAATTGGTGTAGCTAAACCGATGAATATCTTTGTAAATACGTACGGAAGAGCAAAAGTATCATTGACAGACGGCCAGATTGCGGAAAAGGTAGAACAATTATTTGATATGCGTCCGAAAGCTATTGAAGAACGGTTGAAACTAAGAAATCCGATTTACTTAGAAACAGCATCATACGGTCATATGGGACGTGTACCTCAAACGGTGAAAAAAACATTCACATCGCGCTATATACAGCAACCTGTAGTTTGTGAGGTGGAATTATTTACTTGGGAAAAATTAGATTATGTGGATAAAGTAAAAGATGTTTTCGGACTGAAGTAAGTTCACCTGAAATTTATAGAATTAAAGGCAGTTTTGTTTTATTATTAGACAAAACTGCCTTTTTTGCTAAAAAAATGGATTGTAGCGAGGCTTTTGTACATAATTCTTTATATTT
>NZ_JAQWCQ010000081.1 GCF_028705895.1 Massilibacteroides sp.
AGGGTGTTTATTGCTGACAGGTTGCTCCCCAGCAGAGCCTGTTTCCTCTTAACGCCCTGGTATAAAGATAGAATATGAAAGTTAATTAATAACAATAATCCAGGAGTTGCTTGGATTTTAAATGGAATGAATATATGAAAACAAAACAACGTGTGAAATTACTTCTTGTAGCCTTATGTTTAATCACCTTGGGAGGATGTTGTAATAAAGAAAATACGAAAGATCCTTCCTGCTGTGCGAATGAAACAACGAATACTAATTGTACAAACAAAAAAGATATGGCTTATTCAAAGAAATTTACAAATGCCGATTTCTACAAAGACGGCAAGTTTAATCAGGAAGCAGCAATGGATGCTTTCAAAGATATGTTTGCGTTTTATGGTGTACCCTTCACTGATTTAATGGCAAAAGATATGTGGGTAACCGATTTCGGGCTGGGCGATTTTGAGAATGTAGGAATGGGAGGTATATTCTGGGTAAATGATCTGGAACATAGTTATTTTGCTCATGCAATTTATCTGCTTCCGGGGCAAATGATTCCCGAACATGCTCATGTAAAAACCGAATATCCGGCAAAATTTGAATCATGGATGGTTAATCATGGATGGATTTATAATTTCTCTGTTATAGGCGATGAAACGCCAAATCCTCCTGCTATTTCTGCTACTCATGGTCCGATTCAAAGTAAAAACTTCGTTGTACAGAAAGTGGGCGAAGTACTTCATTTAAAAAAATCTGAAACATTCCACTTTATGATGGCCGGACCTGAGGGAGCTATCGTTGATGAGTGGGCAAGCTATCATGATAATGCTGGTCTTCGCTTTACGAATAAAAAGGCTTCGCTTTAATACTAAAACCAATTGTAAACTTATTACATAATGTAATAACATGAGAAACACATTATTTATTTTATCTTTTGTTCTTATTTTCCCTTTTACCCTTTCTGTTGCCCAAAAGAAGAAAACTCAAGATACCTGGATAGATCAGGTGATAAAGGAGAAAAAAGAACTCCGGTCAAATTTACTTAAAGCAGGGATGCCTGTTGCGTCGGATTGGATAAGAGCTCAACAAAGTGCTGTACCTTTAACCGCAGATCTGAAAGGTTTGGATCATTTGGTGCTGATAACTTCCGGAGGTCCGGATGGTGTAGATTGGGACTGGGGAGCATGGGCAAATGCGCGATTATTTAAGGCAGACGGAACTTTTGTCTGGTTAGACGAACTTGAACCAACTTATTCTCATACAGGATCAGGTGGAATAAAGAAGAACACGGACATATATGGTAATCCATTAGTTATTAATAAGAAAAAGTATGATCATGGAGTTGTAAGTCATGCTAACGGAGTTATCGTTTATTTATTAGATAAGAACTATGTACGTTTTGAAGCCGAAGTAGGAATTTGCGATCAGTCAAAAACAGGATCGGTATTCTTTCGTATTCAGAATATTTACCCGAATGAGGTTGTTGCAAAACTTAACAGTGCTTATCCTAAGCAAATAGGTGCTTTGAGCGCTAACTTAGGTGAATTGGAAAATTGGTTAGCTACCCCTGATGCATCAATTGAACAGGAGCTTATCTTACATATGGCGAAAAAGCTGAAAGATGGTGCATATTTCGAAAATGCAGTTAAACAGGTCGAATCCGAAAAAGATGTTGATAAGCAAATCCGTGCTTATCTTGAACTGTACGAAAAAGCGCAACGATTATGTTCTGTTCAGGACGACCTGGAATGGCTGAATATAGAAGCGATCCGATTGGCTTTTGCCGATATGAAAGCGATGAAGGATTTCGATGCATCAAAATATCAACCTTTAATGGACGAATTGGAGTCTTTGGTTAAAGCGGGGTTTAAAGATATTTATACAGTAGATGAAGCAACTTTGACTAAGGCAGAAAAAGCCATTGCTATTAAAGAATCGATCTTGCTGGCGAATCCTTTTTTAGACGTAGATAAAATTGTGGCCACACGCTTTAAATTAGGTACAAAGGCTCGTTCGGCTATGGCGCCTGCATTGGGTACGCAATCGAATAACTGGAGTAACCAACAATCTTCAAAACGTGTAGGTTTTAATGCCGAAATTGTTGAGCTTTCTAACCTGAGGGGAGAGAAACAAATAAAGACTATTTTCAAACCGGACAATATGGCTTCTATTGCCGATTTAAAAATGCACTGGAATGGAGATCGTCTGATGTTTACTTCTGTTATGCCGGATAATCGTTGGAATGTCTTTGAAGTAAAAACGGATGGAACAGGATTCCGCCCATTAGTGGAAACCACAGAACCCGAACTTGAATTTTATGATGGAACTTATTTGCCGGACGGACGAATCATTGCAAATGCAAATATCGGTTATCAGGGCGTACCTTGCGTAAATGGAGATGACCCTGTGGGTAATATGGTTCTCTTTGATCCGAAAACAAAAAAGATGCGTCGTCTGACGTTTGATCAGGATGCCAACTGGAATCCGGTTATTATGCACAACGGACGTGTTATGTACACGCGTTGGGAATATACGGATCTGACGCATTATTTTTCACGTATTGTGATGCATATGAATCCGGATGGAACGGAAAATAAAGCCTTATTAGGGAGTGGGGCTATGTTTCCTAATAGTACGTTTGATATACAACCATTGCCCGGGCATTCATCTGCCTTCGTAGGTATTATCTCGGGACATCACGGAATAGCTCGTTCGGGACGTATCATTTTATTTGACCCGACGAAAGCCCGTAAAGGCGTAGAAGGGATGATACAGGAAATTCCTTTCCGTAATCGGGAAATTATTCCGGAAATTAAGGATGAATTAGTTAATGATGTATGGCCTCAATTTATAAAACCTACTCCTCTGAATGATAAATATTATTTAGTAGCCGGTAAATTAAATCCGCAGGATTTATGGGGATTGTATTTGGTGGATGTTTTTGATAATGTGACTTGTCTGGCGAAGACGGAAGGAGAAGGGTTTATTAGTCCTATCGTTGTTCGTAAGACTGCTACACCTCCATCTATTCCTGATCGTGTAAAATTAGATGATAAAGAATCAACCGTATTTATTCAGGATATTTACGAAGGAGAAGGTCTGCGGGGTGTACCTCGTGGCACAATTAAATCACTTCGTATTCATGCGTACGAATATGCCTATTTAAGAACACGTTCCGATCATTATGCGCAAGGTATTCAAAGTGGTTGGGATATTAAACGATTATTGGGAACGGTGCCTGTTGAAGAAGATGGCTCGGTGATTTTTAAAATTCCGGCCAATACGCCAATCTCTATCCAACCTTTAGATGAGGATGGAGCGGCCGTACAATGGATGAGAAGTTGGTTTACCGGAATGCCGGGTGAAATAGTTTCCTGCGTAGGATGTCATGAAGACCAGAATAAGATCGCATTACCAAAACGCGTGATCGCGTCGCAGAAGGCTCCTTTAAAACTTCAGGCTCCAAAAGGTGGAGTCCGGTCGTTTACTTTTGATCTGGAAGTTCAGCCTGTCCTTGATCGCGCTTGTATTGCTTGTCATACCGGTGATGGAAAAGCGTTCGATCTACGTGGAGGAAAGAAAGATGATCGCGGTTATGGAACGTCTTACTTAAATCTTCACCCTTACGTTCACCGTCAAGGACCGGAAGCCGACATGATCGTGTTGCAGCCTTACGAGTACCATGCGAATACAAGTGAGTTGATTCGTATGTTAAAGACCGGTCATTACAATGTCGTGTTGACTGATGAAGAATGGAAAACATTTTATAACTGGATTGATTATAATGCACCCGATAAAGGCTATTTTGATGCGAATCCATACGATGGTTTCCCATATCAAGGATTTAATCAAATAGATCGTCGTAAGGAATTAACAGATAAATATGCATGCGGCGCGGGAGTGGATTGGAAAAAAGAAATTGCAGATTATGCATCATACTTAGAGTCGCAAGGTGAAATAACACCGGTGATGCCTCAGAAAGCAAGTCCTGTAAAAGAAAAAACTATTAAAGTAAAGGGATGGCCTTTTGATGCTGAGGGTGTTAAGGCGATGTTAGCAAAAGAAACAGAAACTCGTAAAACCGTAGAGATTGCTCCCGGATTAAAAATGACATTTGTCCGTATCCCTGCAGGAGAGTTTGTAATGGGTAGCTATCAAGGAATGAAAGATAATGCTCCTGTTGCAAAGGCAAAGGTGAATAAATCGTTCTGGATGGCTGAGGTAGAGGTGACTAATGCCCAATATAATGTAATTTATCCCGAACATGATAGTCGTTATGTAGATCAACACTGGAAAGATCATACACGTCCGGGTTATGCAGCAAACCTCCCGGAGCAACCTGTTATCCGTGTAAGCTATGAAGACGCTATGGCTTATTGTAAAAAACTCAGTGAAAAGACCGGCTTGGATATCACTCTTCCTACGGAAGCGCAATGGGAATGGGCGTGTCGCGCAGGTAGTGACTCTGATTTTTGGTTTGGTAACCTGAACAGCAATTTTGGTCAATATGAAAATTTTGCTGACGAACAACTGAATAAGATGGCTGTAAGCGGTATTGATCCGCAACCTATGTCGAAGACGAGCTTTTGGTATAAATACTATAGCTTCCTTCCTAAGGACGAGAGTGTTGACGACGGTCATATGATTCAAACCGATTCCAAAGCTTATACCGCTAATCCGTTCGGATTGTACAGTATGCATGGAAATATTGCTGAGTGGACAAAATCTGATTATAATACCTATCCTTATTCTGAAAAAGTTAAATCTTCTTCAGAATACAAAGTTGTGCGTGGAGGTTCGTATATTGACCGCCCGAAATACGCAACGTCTTATGCGCGTAAAGCCTATTATCCATGGCAACGTGTGCATAACGTGGGTTTCAGGGTTATAATTCAAGATTAAGAACTATGTGTTTCCGTGGCAATTAAATGCTTGTCACGGAAACTTTTAAATTTAACACGCAAATGAAAGCAAAAATTGAAAGAATTCTTTCATCCTATGTAACGACTATCGTCTTATTGATCATTTATGCTTTAGGTCTGGCCTTTGCCACGTTTATTGAAAAGTATCATGGTACAGCTGCAGCTAAAGCAATGATTTATTATTCTCCTGTATTTATCATGCTGCAATTCTTGATGATTGTAAATTTTATTTACGAGGTAATTGAGCATCAGCTGTTGAAGAAGAAGAAATGGGGATTCATGGTTATTCATATTGCTTTCATTGTTGTTTTAGGTGGCGCGTTGACCACACATTTGTTCGGTAAAGAAGGCGTTCTTCATATTCGTGAAGGAGCTCGTGAAGATCGAATGATGATGGAGACATCAGAAGGAAGAAAGTATCAGAGCTTGCCTTTTGCTGTTGAACTAAAGAAGTTTACGCTGACTCGTTATCCGGGATCTGCCAGCCCGTCTTCTTATGAGAGTGATCTGGTTATTCATGTGGATGGAAAAACAATCTCAGACCGTGTCTTTATGAATAATGTCATTGACATAAAAGGTTATCGCTTGTTTCAGGCGTCTTATGATAAAGATGAGAAAGGAACTGTCTTGTCTGTGAATCAGGATGTAGCAGGGCGTACAATTACGTATATTGGTTATGCTATGTTACTTATCGGTTTTATATTGAGTTTTGTCGGACATAATTCAAGGTTCAGACAATTAGGACGGCAACTAAAAACTCTAAGAGGTACTGCTGTTGTTCTGTTATTCGGTTGCTCCTTTCTTTTTCCTGTAAATATAAAATCCGAGTCTCCGTCTATGCTCGACGCAGTACTTAAATATACGATAAGTCCGGAACATGCTGAGAAATTCGGAGCATTACCGATACAAGCGTCTAATGGGCGTATGATTCCTGTAAATACGTTCTCTTCTGAAATTCTTCGTAAACTACATAAAGAAAACAAGTTTAAAAATCTGAATTCTGATCAGTTTTTGCTTAGTCTTTTAGCTATGCCGGATATGTGGATGCGTATTCCTGTTATTACACATGGAAATAAAGACTTGGCCAATCATTATGATTTATCTACAGATAAGACCTGTTCGTATGTGGACGTGTTCGACAGTAATGGTCAATATAAGCTGCAAGAAAGTTTGGAAGAGGCTTATCATAAAATGCCTTCGGAGCGTAACCGCTTTGATAAAGACATAATAAAATTGGATGAGCAGGTTAATATCCTTCATCAGTTGTTTAATCAGCAGATGCTGAATCTTTTCCCGAAAGAAGATGACCCAGGCCACAAATGGTATGCACCGGGAGATGATCTGTCCGCCTTTAGTGGAAAAGACTCTATGTTTGTTTCACGTATCATGGAATGGTATTTGGGTGAAGTACAAAACTCTTTACAAAGTAGAGATTGGTCGAAGGCGGATGAAGTGTTGGGTATGATAACGACCTATCAAAATGCCAAAAACAAAACGCTCAGCATCGATCAAAAGAAAATACAAGCTGAGCTGACCTATAACAAATTGGAGATATTTCGTTATTGTAAAATATTTTATTTGATTTTGGGAGGGTTGTCTTTAGTTTTTGCCTTTTTTGCGATGTTCCAGTTTCAAAGATGGATGAGATGGGCGAAATGGTTGTTGGCTATTGCTATTGTAGTCGTTTTTCTATATCAAACGGCAGGAATGGGGATGCGTTGGTATATTGCCGGATACGCTCCATGGAGTAACTCTTACGAGACAATGGTGTATGTGGCTTGGGCTACAGTAGTCGGAGGTTTATTTTTTCTTCGTAAGAGTACGATGACTTTTGCACTGGCAACGTTGTTTGGCGGTATAATCTTGTTTGTTTCCGGTTTAAACTGGATGGATCCGCAAATCAATCCTTTGGTTCCTGTTTTGAAATCACCTTGGTTGATGTTTCACGTAGCTGTTATTGTGGCGGCTTATGGATTTTTTGGAATAAGTTCACTGATCGGGATTACTAATCTGGTTTTAATGAGTTTCGGTCGTGTGAAGAATGAAGATATTTTGATTTCCCGTATGAAAGAACTGAGCCTGATCAATGAAATGTCTCTACACGTTGGTATTGCACTTATGACAATTGGTACTTTTCTTGGTGCTATCTGGGCTAATGAGTCTTGGGGGCGTTATTGGGGATGGGATCCGAAAGAGACATGGGCGTTGATTACTATTGTTGTTTATGCGATAGTAACCCATTTACGCCATATTAAGAAATATCAGAATTACTGGCTGTTTAACCTGACTTCCATAGTCGCAATTGCTTCCGTTTTGATGACTTTCTTTGGAGTTAACTATTTCCTGAGCGGAATGCACTCATACGGATCAAACGATGCTGTAGGAGGGATATTTATGTATTTGTATATTGTTTTAGGTGTAATTCTGTTTTTGGCTGTTATATCCTGGTATGGATGGCAGAAATGGCCGTTAGAGAAAAAGAAATTTATTCACTGAATTATTAACTATAAATCTTTTTATCATGAGAACATTTAATCATGTTGGTATTATCACTACAGAGAAGAAAGAAGGTGCGATGTTTAATGAAGGACTCGGTGTTTGGCTGACAGACTATTCGAAAAGCCCGAACAAAATTGAGTATCTGAAGTTTGAGCCAGGTAGTTGCATGCCTCCACTTGTGCAGGAAAACGGACATATCGCTTATACTGTTCCTTGCCTTGAAACAGCTCTAAAAGATGCGAAAGTGATTTTCGGCCCGGCTGTTTGTGACGAACACCTGACGATTGCTTTTATCGAAGAAGAAGGCTTGGCTATTGAATTGATGGAGATTAAATAAGATTACTAAAATACTTTGGAAAACATGAAAACAAAATTTATCAACAATACCGAGAATCTGACAGCTGAACTATTGGAAGGATATACCTTAGCATATAAAGATAAGGTTGCATTGGGGGGAGAAAATATTGTAGTAAGAGCCAATCCTAAACCTGCAGATAAAGTGGCGATTGTTACTTTGGGCGGTTCCGGTCATGAACCTGCATTAAGCGGATTTGTTGGGGATGGTATGCTGGACTGTTCTGTTGTGGGTGATATCTTTGCCGCTCCAGGAGCTCAACGTCTGTTTCAAGCCTTACAGTTGATGAAACGTGAGGCAGGTATATTATTAGTTGTGTTGAATCATTCAGGGGATGTGATGAGTGCGAATATGGCCTGTCAATTAGCTGAACGTTCGGACATCAAAGTAAAACAAATCCTTACGCACGATGATATAAGCGCCGGAATTGATGCTCCTGTGAATGACCGTCGTGGTCTTGCAGGTTGTGTCCCTTTATTTAAAATTTTAGGCGCAGCAGCTGATGAAGGTAAATCGTTGGACGAATTAGTTGAGATCGGGCAGCGTTATACTGCTAATGTTGCGACGTTGGCTGTGGCTATGCGCTCGTGTACGCATCCTCAGAATAATGCAGTTATCAGTGACCTGCCTGAAGGTATTATGGAAATTGGTATGGGACAACACGGCGAAGGCGGCGGCGGACGTAAACCTCTTGTTTCTGCTGATGAGACCGCTGCTGAAATGGTAGATTTCCTTTGTCAGCAATTAAAGCCAGCTAAAGGACAAAAAGCCATGTTGATCATTAACGGAGTGGGAGCAACTACGCAGATGGAGCTGAATATCATATTCCGTAAAGCATACAAAGAATTAGAAGCGCGTGGTTTGGAAGTAGTTTCTTCCCGTATTGCTGAAATTCTTACGGTACAAGAACAAGCAGGTTTCCAAATGATCATTGCTCTTCTGGATGCTGATCATATTGATTACTTGAATAACAAACCGGCTGATGCACCATATTGGACTACTATTGGCAAATAATTATGGAAAAACTTTCGGTTGAAGATTTTAAACGATTACTAAACCATGCATTGCTGCGGATCAAAGAGAGAGAAAACGAGTTTTCTCAGTTGGATGCTGTCATTGGGGATGGTGATCATGGTACAGCTATAGTTTCTGCTTTTTCGGTGGCTACAAAATCCGCTGAAAAAGGAACGGAGTATAAGTCTATGCTTAATGACATGGGCTTTGCTATCATGCTTGAAACAAGTGGCTCGACAAGTACGCTTCTGGGTGCGTTCTTTCTCGGAATGAGCGATACTTCGCAGGGTGTGGAGTTAGATGCGGACGGTGTAAAAGCAATGTTTGCGGGAGGTCTTGCTAATGTGCAAAAACAAACGCAGGCTAAGCCGGGAGATAAGACGATGATGGATGCTTTAGTGCCTGCTGTGGATGCTATGCAGTCTTGTTCCTCTATAAATATTAAGGATATTCTGCGGATAGGAGCTGATGCCGCTCTGAAAGGAGCAAAGTCAACAGTGGATATGAAAGCAAACTTTGGTCGTGCCCGTAATTACGGTGAACGTTCTATTGGTTATGCGGATAGTGGTGCTACTTCATGGAGTTGCATGTTTGCTTCATTTGCAGAAGCCTTGTGATAATTAGTAATGAATATACAAAAGAATAGAAGATGGCAGATTTAGATGATTTGAGAGAAGGTAAGAATTTTGGATTAGGTGTTAATGTGGGGGAACAAGCATTTCATGTAAAAGGGGCAGCTAATCTGCCTTGGGGGATGAAAGACCGGCTTTCTCGTATTTTTAATCCAAAAACAGGAAAGGCTGTAATGCTTGCCTTTGATCATGGTTTTATAATGGGACCGACTTCAGGCTTGGAACGAATTGACCTGAACATTCTTCCTCTGATTGAATATGCAGACTGCTTGATGTGTACACGTGGAATACTACAATCGGTAGTGCCTCCCAATACGAATAAGCCGGTTTGTTTACGTTCAGATGCCGGAACTACAATCCTGACGTCATTGAATGATAATGTATTGATCGATGCAGAAGATGCTATTCGTATGAATGTATCTGCGATGGCTATTATGTTGGCAATCGGAGATGAAGCGTACGAAGCAAAAACTATTGCAAACTTATATAAAGCGGTAGATTTAGGAACGCGTTATAATATACCCGTGATGGGAGTGACCGCTGTTGGTACTAAAATGGCACGTGACGCTCGTTATTTTGGGTTGGCTTCACGTGTTTGTGCTGAGAATGGTGCAAATATCGTTAAGACATATTATTGCGATGGCTTTGAAAAAGTGGCTGCAGCCTGTCCGGTTCCTGTCGTTATTGCAGGAGGAAAGAAGCTTCCTGAGAAAGAAGCTCTTGAATTATGCTACAATGCAATTAGCGATGGAGCAGCGGGAGTGGATATGGGACGAAATGTGTTTCAGAGTGAACATCCTGCAGCTATGATACAAGCAATTCACGCTGTTGTGCATGATGGTCTGACGCCTGAACAAGGTTATGAAAAGTTCCGTGATCTTTCAAAATAATAATACTTGATTAATAGAGGATGTTCACAAACTATTGAACATCCTCTACTAATACTAAAACAGTTCCTATGTTTGAAAAAGGAGATTCCAGTTAGATAGGCAAGAAATAAGCTATATCATTTTAGTTAACTTTGTATTTACAAGAATAACAGAGTGTTAACTTCAACAATATAGCTTATGAGAATAGT
>NZ_JAQWCQ010000082.1 GCF_028705895.1 Massilibacteroides sp.
TGACAAATAGATACTTTTTTCGTCCTTTTACTTACGCGTAAAAAAATGTCCATCCTTGTTTTTTGATTTATAGTACCGTTTTAGACCAATAAATATTGTATTTAGACTAAAACAGCCCGTTTTTTACGAAAATATAAAGGTTATTTTCTGAAAAATATCCTTTATATTCAAAAAAAGAATAGAATCTTTTTCCAAAAAGAATAGGGGGATTTTATCCATTGCCTTTTTTGTTCAATTTTGATAATTTTAAAAAAACGGGCATGCCGTATCGTATGTTTTAAGTGTGGTTTTTCGGTGTTTGTTTTTCGGGTACATATATTGTCATTTTATTTAATAAAGCGCGTTAAAACAACGCTATTGAAGCTGACGACAATTTGTCTGAAAATGACAAATTTTGCTATTATTTTGTTTTTTCGCTTTTTTATATTTGCTGTCCACGATTTGTTTTAGCCTATCGAGGTAATCCCATTAAAAACGACATAATCCAAGTGTAATAACAACCGGGGTTTCGGACTGATCCAACATTCCTCCGTACGTTGGATTAAAATATAGTGGGCTTTCAGTCCGATAAAACAACACATTATATTACTTGTAATGGGAACAATGCTCTAATGCGATTGCCCGGACTTGCTATCTGTTCTTTTTTCGGTTCGCAAAGAGTTGATCGATGAGGTCTTTGCGACCAATGCGACGCAGAGACTGCGTGATACGTTGGCGGTATTCCGGCTGATACCAAAAGAAGAACTGTCGTTGAGCAAGTTTTTCTTCTTTTGTTCTTGCGGTATATACTTTTTCTAAAGTATAGGGATGATAGCCTGTATAATACATTTCTGTGGCCAATGTCATAGGAGTCGGAGTGAAATCCTGTACCTGTTCCAATTGAAAATTCAGTTGTTTCGTCTGGATTGCCAAATCAGCCATATCTTCTTCTCTACAGCCCGGATGACTGGAAATAAAGTAAGGGATAAGTTGTTGGTTTAGTCCCTGACGACGATTCACATCATCGAATAGTTTCTTAAATTGCCCAAACTGAGAAAATGTGGGTTTCCGCATCTGCTTGAGGACTTCATCCGAGGTGTGTTCGGGAGCAACTTTCAATCGCCCGGAAACATGACGGGCAATTAACTCTTCCGTATAGGTTCGTGCTGCTTTATTCGTTTTTTCATCCTTATAACGATGCAATAGCAGATCATAACGAATCCCACTACCGATAAATGATTTCTTAATTCCCGACAACGAGTCCACCTCTTTATAAATATCCAAAAGCGGAGTATGATCTGCATTCAGATTCGGACAGATCACCGGTGAGATACAGGACGGTTTTTTGCATTTGGCACAGATACGTTCATCTATACCTTTCATGAGATACATATTAGCAGAAGGGCCTCCCAGATCACTAAGATAACCTTTAAAGTCGGGCATTTGTATTACCTGCTTTACTTCCTTAAGAACAGACTCTTTACTTCGGGAAGCAATAAATTTTCCCTGATGAGCCGAGATGGTGCAAAAGGCACAGCCACCGAAACAACCGCGATGCAGATTAACCGAAAATTTAATCATCTCAAAAGCAGGAATCACTTTTCCTTTATATTTCGGATGGGGCAGGCGCGTATAAGGTAAATCAAATGAAGCGTCGATTTGTTCCTCTGTCATAGGAGGAAAAGGAGGGTTTACTACGATTGTACGTTTCCCGGCCGACTGTAATATTCTCGAAGCGTGGTATTTATTCGATTCTTCTTCAATGTGACGAAAGTTCTTAGCCTGCTTCAATTTGTCTTTCAGGCATTCTTCGTGAGAGAAAAGATGAATATCATCTTCATTAGCCGCAACAGGCTGATCCGTAATATAAGCAGTTTGCGGTATGTCTTTAATAGTATGAAAGTCTTCTCCCGCTTTCAATCTCTTAATCAGTTCTTTAAGAGGCAATTCTCCCATGCCATAGATCAGAAGATCTGCCGGACTCTCTGCTAAGATTCCCGGTCTTAGTTTATCCTGCCAGTAATCATAATGCGTTAAACGCCTCAACGAAGCTTCGATTCCACCTAATAAGATAGGAGTCTTTGGGTAAAGCTCCCGAAGTATTTTGGCATACACGATACTTGGATAATCGGGACGCATACCTGCTCTCCGGTCGGGTGTATAGGCATCGTCGCTGCGGAGACGTTTATTCGCCGTATAATGATTTATCATGGAATCCATAGCACCCGGAGATATCCCGAAAAACAAACGAGGTTCGCCCAACTTACGAAAATCACGAAAGTCGCCACGCCAGTCGGGCTGGGGAACAATTGCTACGCGCAATCCCTCTGCTTCAAGCGTTCTGCCTACTACCGCAGCGCCAAATGACGGATGATCGACATATGCATCTCCGGAGAAAAGAATAACATCTATGTAATCCCACCCTCTTGCTTCAACTTCCTTTTTTGTTGTCGGTAACCATGTATTCATGGCGGCAAAGGTACGGGTTTTTCATCAGATTTAATTTATTACTTCTATAACAGTTTCAGTCGTTTACAGTCTGACTCAGCACTGATAAAAATTATAAGAGAGTTCTTCTCTGATGTGTCCGTGTGATTTGTCAGGTTCGAAAACTTTACTACTTTTGTTACATAGAAAACAAATACAATTTATTATGGTGGACACGAAACTAATTGTAAAATCTGCAGAAGAGAAAATGTCATCTGCGATAGAATTTCTTGACGAACAGCTGGCTCGCATCCGTGCGGGAAAAGCGAATCCGAAAATTCTGGATGGTGTTAAGGTTCCTTACTATGGCAGTCCGGTTCCGTTGACCAATGTAGCGACAGTTACTACGCCGGATGCTAAAACAATTATGATTACTCCTTGGGAAAAAAATCTGATAAGGGATATTGAGAAAGCTATTATGGATTCTGAAGTGGGTATCACGCCTGAAAATAATGGTGAGATTATTCGTTTAGGAATTCCACCTCTGACGGAAGAACGCCGTCGCGTATTGGCGAAACAGTCAAAACAGGAGGCCGAAAATGCAAAGATCAGTATTCGTAACGCACGTAGAGATGCGATTGATCTGATTAAGAAAAGCGTTAAAGACGGAGTCCCTGAGGATGTTGCCAAAGATGCGGAAGCAGAAGCTCAAAAAGTACACGATAAATACATCAAAAAAGTGGATGATTTGTACGTGGCTAAGGAAAAAGAAATTATGACTGTTTAAATAGAAAAAGAGAAGGGGGGTGTAACAACCCCTTTTCTTAACAGAGCAGCAACTAAAGCATGAAAGGATTAGTTATTAAAAACACCGGTAGTTGGTACACCGTCCGAACAGAAGACGGAAAGGACGTTGAGTCTAAGATAAAAGGCAACTTCCGACTAAAAAATATACGCACAACTAATCCTATAGCTGTGGGAGATCGTGTTTCTATCGACATAAACAACGAAGGAACAGCTTTTATTACGGAAATTGAGGAAAGAAAGAATTATATCATTCGCCGCTCATCTAATTTATCCAAACAAGCACATATTATTGCGGCAAACTTAGATCAGGCCATACTGATTGTTACGGTCAACTATCCCATTACTACCACCATCTTTATCGATCGCTTTCTGGCTACAGCCGAAGCATATTCTATTCCGGTAAAAATCGTATTCAACAAAACGGACAGGTATCATCAACAGGATATAGCTGTGATGAATAAACTGACAACTCTCTACACGGAAATTGGTTATTCGTGTGAAAGGATTTGTGCTCTTACAGAAGAAGGAATTGAGGGCTTTAAATCGCTGCTAAAAGGAAAGATATCGTTACTCTCCGGTCATTCCGGCGTTGGAAAATCAACCATTATCAACAAAGTTCTTCCCGAGGCAAACCTGAAAACAGGAAATATCTCCGAATATCATAACAAGGGGATGCATACTACCACATTTTCGGAAATGATCCCTTTACCCGACGGAGGATATATCATTGATACTCCCGGGATCAAAGGGTTCGGAACAATTGAAATGGAAGAGGCTGAGATCTCACATTATTTCCCTGAAATATTCCGTCTTTCGTCGGGATGCAGATTTAATAACTGTACGCACAGACACGAGCCGGGATGTGTGGTTCTGGAGGCTTTAAACAATCACCAGATTGCCGAATCGCGCTATAAAAGTTATCTCAATATCCTTCAGGATAAAGAAGAAGGTAAATACCGGGAAGAGTATTAATCAGACAGCGGGAAGTCCCATTCCTGTAATCTTACGGTAAAGGTCAAGCGCATAGACGTCTGTCATTCCTGAAATATAGTCCAGAACACATTGTATTTTACCATATGTAGTAGGTACTTGCGTATCATATTGATCGGGAATGCGCTGCAATAACAATTTACTATATGCATGTTCCTGATTCATGACAGCCTCCGTCAGGCAATCAATCAGGTGACTAAAAATACGATACCCCGCCAGTTCAATATCCAGCACTTCTTTTGCTTTATAGATTTTTTTATAGGCCATGTCAGAGCAAGATTCATACGCCTTACGGGATTGCGGTTCAATCTGCTTAATCAGAGGCCCTTCAAATGTACCGTTCAGGAAACGGTCTTCATGTTCAATAAAAACGCGGGAACATTCATCCACCAACAAACCTATAATAGAAGAACGAAGATAACCAATCTGCTCGTTTACATCATCCACCATACGCATAATACGAGTAATACGTTCCCGTTTTTCTCCGGTAAAATAACTCAACAACAGCTCAATAGCCTCTTCACTGGTCAGGATATGCAACTTGTGGGCATCTTCGATATCCATAATCTGATAGCAGATATCGTCTGCCGCTTCAACCAAATAAACCAATGGATGACGGGCATAACGATCCTTTTCATCATCTAATTTAAGAATGCCTAATTCATCGGCAATACGTTTATATGTTTCCTCTTCTGATTGAAAAAAGCCGAATTTGTTCTTCTTTATTGATTGAGTAGATGGATAAGGATACTTCACAATACAAGCCAACGTACTATACGTCAGAGCAAACCCTCCTTTTCTCCGTCCGATAAACTGATGAGTTAACAAACGAATGGCATTTGCATTTCCTTCGAAATGAACAAAGTCCTCCCAACGTCCACCTTCTTCACGAACTTTATGTTCGTGCTTCATACCTACTCCTTCGGAGAAATAAGCAGAAATAGCCCGTTCGCCGGAATGACCGAAAGGGGGATTTCCCATATCATGCGCCAGGCAAGCAGCAGAAACAATCGAACCGAACTCAGCAAAATTAGCCGTCTCCGCCCCGTATTTCTTACTTAAAGCACGACCAACATTATTTCCCAGTGAACGCCCTACACAAGAAACTTCCAAACTATGTGTCAATCGGTTATGCACAAATATACTACCCGGCAGCGGGAATACCTGCGTTTTGTTTTGCAGGCGGCGAAAAGGGGAAGAGAATATAAGGCGGTCATAATCTCGTTGGAAATCCGTACGTTCATGATGACGTTCATCGTGATACTCCTCCATACCAAAGCGTTTGTCGGAGATAAGTTGTGTCCAGTTCATGCTTTATTTAATTTGCTTTACCAGTTCTGTTAATTGTTTTACGCCCTTTGAGGCGGTTGCTTTTATGAAGTGAATATCCGTCCGTTGCGTTTTTACATCTTTGGGATCAATCAGATAAATCGGGCATCCTTTATGCGCATAAGAAATTAGCCCTGCTGCTGGATAAACATTCAGAGATGTACCGATTACGACAAAGACATCCGCCTCTCTCACCCACTCAATAGCAGGTTCAATCATCGGAACCGGCTCACCAAACCAAACAATAAACGGACGTTGCTGTCCTCCATCAGGAGCTTTGTCACCAAGATGCAAATCGGGTTCTTCGGGAGAAATCGGATAAGCTGTATTCAGATCATAGGTAGAACAATACTTCATCAGTTCGCCATGCAAATGAATCACCTTCGTGCTACCTGCCTGTTCATGAAGGTTGTCAATATTTTGCGTAATAATTCGTACATCAAAATACTTTTCAAGCGCAGCAAGCCCTATATGTCCGGCATTAGGCTTGCATTCCAGTAGCTGTCTTCGGCGTTGATTATAGAAATCAAGAACAAGAGCCGGATTTGCAGCAAACCCTTCCGGTGTAGCCACATCTTCTACACGATAACGTTCCCATAAGCCATCCGAATCACGAAAAGTAGAGATACCACTTTCCGCACTCATACCTGCTCCGGATAGCACTACCAATTTCTTCATAAGTCAATTATTTACTTATACAAACCTACTAAAAATATTAAGACCGGATATAAAAAGGGCTATCCAATCTAATATTGGATAGCCCTTCTTCTATTTAATTAACGCGAATGATCAGGCAGCCGGAGTCATTACGACTTCGATTACGTTTTTCTGATCAATCAGCTTTTTCAATGTTTCCTGAATTAATGCCGGTGTCAGAGCATTAACCGCATCTTTGTAATCTTTTACATTATCAATATTGTCTTCGTAGTATGTCTTGATTGTATTTCTCCACCAACTGTTTTCACGGAGGTTCTCATCATACTTTTTCAACATATTCTCTTGGATTTTCTTCACGGCTTCAGGAGCAGGACCTTTCGCTAAAAGATCATCTACTTCCTGATGTATAATGCCAATCAATTTTTCCTGTTTCTCAGGATCAGTATCAAACTGCATCAAAAGAATGGCTTTTTCAACAGGAATATTGCCAATCGACGCGTGAACACTTACACCGTATGACCCGCCTTCTTTTTCGCGGATACTATCAAGATAACGGTCGAACAACAAATTTTCAATTGCTTTCATTACCACATTATTCTGTAAAGTATAAGGTAGTTCGCCACTATAATAGATCAGGTTGGATGCTTTCTTTACTTCCATTTCCTTCGTAAAATAATTCTTCACATCACCCTTAGGAGTACGAACTTTATGGTCTATGTATTTTTCGGAGACTTGTTCAGAAGGTAATCCTCCAAGGTAAGTACTGATAGCCTGACGTGTTTCCGGATTCTTCGGATCGATATTCCCGACAAAAACGAAGGTGAAGTCAGCAGGAATAGCAAAACGATCTTTGAAAATAGCCAACGCTTTATCCTGATTAATCTTTCCCACAGTTTCAAGCTTCAACGAAATCGTGCGAGGATGATGTTGCGAGAGAATCTGGTTTATTGAGTCCGAGAATGTCTGACGCGGATCTTTTGCTGCGTTTGCCAAACTGGTATTAATCATATTGATAAATGCCTGATAACTATTATCATCCTTACGTGGCGCTGTAAAATTCAAATAGATTAATTGTAGCATTGTCTCGAAATCAGAAACAGAAGAGCTTCCATTAAAACCTTCCTCAAATTCACTGATATAAGGGCTTACTCTTGCAATCTTACCTGTAAGCGCCTTTTGCAAATCTATCTTGCTAAAATCGCCCAGACCATTATTGCCTACAATCTGAGAAGCTAATACAGCAGAATAGAGGTCATCTGCGTTTTCAACTTTAGAAGTTCCTCCTTCGCTGAATGCAGACATCTGAATTTCGTCTTTCTTAAATTCAGTAGGCTTCAAAACAACCTTCACTCCATTACTTAATGTCCATTCCGTTGCGCCTAAAGCCGCATTTTCTGTTTCTTTCACAATACTTCCGGCTGCAGGTATTTCATTTAGAATCGGTTTACTCAGGTCTTCTTCCGCCTTTGCGGTTAATTCCGCCTTTGAAGCCTTGTCAAAAGCAGCCAGAATTTGTGTATTATCCGGTAATTTCACAGATTCTTTCTCCGGAGCATTGATAGAAATAATAAGGTTTTTATCCGTAACATATGATTGTGCTACCTGATTAACCATAGCCACATTCAATTGAGGAAGCATCATCTGAAGCATCTGATATTCCCATTCGATTCCGGGGATAGGTTCTAACTCAAGGAAATGTCTTATATATTCGCGAACATAGCCGGAGCTTTTCTGATGCTCACGGTCATTGTATTGTTTCTCCGTACTCTTCAGAAGATCTGTCTTTGCCCGCTCAAACTCTGAATTCGTAAATCCGAAACGTTTAATTTTTTCAGCTTCAAGAGCTAATGCGTCCAAACCGGCCTGTTCCTGACTTTCTTTCGGAATCCCGATCAGGATAAACGCATCTTTTGATTTCACAATATTGCCATAATAAGCATAACCAGCAACAAATGGAGCATCTGCCTGTTGTGTGATTTCTGAGAAACGATTATTTATCATTGTAGAAATCAGGTTGTTTATAATTAAAAAAGAATAACCACCTATTGATTTCTTTGCCTCTTCCGGTAAAATATCTTTTTTGTATTCCAAACGTATTGTGGAATAACGAGCTTCCGGATCAGTTACAACAGCGATAATAGGTTCATCATTATCAGGAAGAGGATATACGGGACGTTCTCCTGCATTCGGCATACGCGGAATATCGCTGAATAGTGTTTTAATTTTAGCTTCTATCTGATCGACGTCAATATCACCAACAATAATGATCGCCTGAAGATCCGGACGATACCATTTATGATAGAAATCACGAATTGCCTGATGGTCAAAATTATTAATCACGGCAGTATCTCCAATAACATCACGTTTTGCATATTGCGATCCGGCATATTTGAGCGCATTCGTTTTCTTCCACATCCGCCTTTCCGGCCCTTGCCCTGTTCGCCATTCTTCCAGGATCACTCCTCTTTCACTGTTGATTTCATCACTTTCAAGCGCTATGAAATTTGACCAGTCGTGTAGAACGAGCAGAGCACTGTCAATTATACCTTCACGCGTTGTGGGTACGGACGACAGATTATATACCGTTTCATCTAATGAAGTATAAGCATTGATCTCATAACCAAAGCGCACTCCTATTGATTCCAGGTAATTAATAATTCCTTTACCGGGGAAATTTTTCGTTCCGTTAAAAGCCATGTGTTCCAGAAAATGTGCTAATCCATTCTGATCATCATTTTCCAAACTCGCACCTACATTTTGTGCTATATAAAATTCCGCACGTTCTTTGGGTTCCTGATTGGCACGAATATAGTATGTCAACCCATTATCTAATTTACCATATCTAACCTTCGGATCTATCGGAAGCGGAGGTGCCTGTTGCGCTTGTAAAGCAGATATGCTTACTCCAAGCAACAGTAAAAAAAGCAGTAGTTTCCCTTTTCTCATTGTCTTTATTTTAAAATTGGAATTAATAAAAGATGTACAAATATAGAATTTGAAATGATTCAATCTCTATTTATCATTGTCTTTTATCATATTTACTTCCTTACTTTTTGCTGTAATACTTGCGTATGAATGATCGCTCGATGCGCTGACTTTTTAATAATTATATCTTGTTCAGTGGAAGCCTCTGACAATTTAAACGGATTATCTGTTGCCGGTTTACCGGTCAATACTTCATACCATACACAAGCCGCAGTAAATTTCCCAAAGTCATTCAAGTGGTAACCGTCACGACAAAAATTATCGCCTAATTCACTTTCTCTTGCATATTGAATGGCTGGCCCGGCAGGAATGATAATATCAATCCCTGATTTTGCGGTAGCTCGTTGTACGGCATCAACTATAGCATCAAACATTCGATTCTGATCTTTTCCAAACTTAAGAAAACCGCCATGCTTAGAATCTTTGGCATAAGCCCACGTCATGTGAAAGGCTATTTTCACATTCGGATTCTTTGCGTGCTTCTTCAGGTAGGTAACCAGATTCGGTAAATAAGGAAGATAGGTAGCATAAACACCGGAAAAATGACTGGCTTGCTGAATTGTTATATAGTCCCAATCTTCATCATTTATCATATCCAATAGAGTCTTCTTTGGCTCTACTTTCTTTTCTCCCTGAACATCGATCTTACGGTAAGAATAATCAGGCAAGTCTAAAAGAGCATTATTCCAATGTCTCTCCAACGAGCAGCCGCCGATCATTGCATTACCAATTATCATCTTAACCTGCCCTGCCCGTGCCAGATCATCCAGATAAGTCTCGGTTGCATCTTCAGAGAAACTATTACCAATAGCCAGAACTTTTACAACGTTATCATTACCATATACGGTAATACTTGTTGAAAGAAACAGAAGGGTTAAAAATAAAAAAAGTCTTTTCATCGTATTTAATTAATTGAAGTTTCGCAAGTTAAAAACAGGAGTTGCTATTAAGGCATAAAAAAGGCATAGGGATTTTCATATATCACTGAAAATGAGTATATTTATAGTGTCTAAAGAATAAAATACTCAACCCTATG
>NZ_JAQWCQ010000003.1 GCF_028705895.1 Massilibacteroides sp.
TCTGATGATGAAGTAGAACTAAGCTGGCAGCCCGTTGAAGATCCGCTTGAGCCTACAGCTAAAGCGGACAATTATATTATTTATACTCGCAGAGGGGATAGCGATTTCGATAACGGACGATTAATAAAAGGAAACAAATTCCGTACTAAGCAGTCTCCGGGAGTCATCTACAGTTATAAGGTAACAGCCATAAACCAGGGAGGGGAAAGTTTCCCTTCTGAGATTCTTTCGGCAGGAAGGGTATTAAACGAGAAGGGATGCGTACTCGTAGTCAATGCATTCGACCGGATAAGTGCTCCGACCGATTTTGCGACGGATAGTCTTTCTGGTTTTTTAGACCAGGTAGATCATGGCGTTCCTTATTTGAAAGACATTAGTTATATAGGTAGTATGACCGAGTTTCGTAAAGTCGTTCCCTGGATGGACGATGATGCTGCGGGATTCGGAGCCAGTCGTGCAAATTACGAAACAATGGTTATTGCCGGCAACACTTTTGATTATCCGGCGCTACACGGCGCCTCGTTGATGAAAGCAGGTTATTCTTTCGCATCCTGTAGTGACGAATCGATTGATAAAGGCTTTGTGAAATTAACAGAGTATAAAATAGTCGATTGGGTATTAGGGAAAGAGAGTAAAACAAAGATGGGAAGAGGAAATATTCATTCCCGTGAATATGCGGTATTCACTCCGGAAACAAGGAAAGCAATAACCGAATATTGTCAAAACGGCGGTCATTTGTTCATGTCGGGAGCGTACGTGGCAACCGACCTCTGGGATAACGGGGAAGCGGATGAAGAAGGCATTGCCTTTGCTTCGACTATCCTGAAATACAAATGGCGTACGAATCTGGCAGCCATAACAGGCGCATTCAAAAGTGTAGCTTCACCTTTTACGGCTTTTAAGGGTACATTTAGCTGGTATAACGAACTGAATGAAGAGTCTTATGTAGTAGAATCTCCGGACGGTATAGAGCCGGCTTCTTCTGATGCATTCACCATCTTTCGTTATTCGGAAAATAATTTAAGTGCCGGCGTTGCTTATAAAGGAGATTATAAAACGTGCATTCTCGGTATTCCTTTTGAGTCAGTGAAGACTCAAGACGCCCGGGATAGATTGATGCATTCTGTCATGTTGTTTTTTGAAGAGAATTAAAGCTATTATTTAATGAGAAGTTTTTATATCATATTATTTGTCTTTATTTCTGTCTTTGGTTATGCCGACGGAAACAAACCATTCCGTTTTGCTTTTCTGACAGATATTCATATTTCGAGTAATCCTTCTTCAGTTGAGGACTTGGAATGGGCTGTTGATCAGGTAAACCTGACAAATGGCATTGCGTTCGCGATTATCGGGGGGGATGTTACAGAGGAAGGAGACCGCGCATCTCTTCAGATTGCAAAAGAGAGATTAGATCGATTGAAAGTTCCTTACTACGCCGTACCCGGAAATCATGAGACGAAATGGAGTGAATCGGGAGTAACAGCCTTTGCCGATATTTTCGGAAATGAACGTTTCCGGTTTGAGTATGGAGATTATCTTTTTCTTGGGTTTAATTCGGGGCCTTTGATGAGAATGGCGGACGGACATGTTGCTCCGCAGGATATATCGTGGTTAAAAAATGAATTATCTAAAGAATCCAAAGAACGTCCGGTGATAATTATTACGCATTATCCGCTGAAAGACGGTGATGTGGATAATTGGTATGAGGTGACGGATGCTTTGCGTCCTTACAATATCCGTGTAATATTAGGCGGACATTATCATCAGAATATGACGTTTCTTTATGATGGAATTCCGGGTATATTAAACCGTTCTACTCTACGAGGAAAAGAGCCTAAGGGTGGGTATAGCCTTTATGAACTGGATTCTGATTCAATTCATGTATATGAACATCGGATAGATGAAGCTCCTGTGCAATGGACTTCTTTGTCTTTAAAAACGGTTCTTTTTGACAAAAGAGGGAGTTCTGATAAATATCCGGATTATAGTATAAACAAACAATATCCGGAAGTTAACAACACTTGGCTATTAGAAAGTGGTGTTGGCATTTATAGCTCTCCGGCAGTTGACGGTAAACGGGTATTTGTAGGAGATGACATGGGACAACTGACGGCATATGCTCTGAAAAGTGGAAAGCGATTATGGACATTTAAGTCCGGACGTCGGATTGTGGGAACTCCTGCTGTTGCCGGTGGACTTGTTGTCTTCGGTTCTGCTGACAAATGTATATACGGTGTTGATAGTCATTCGGGCGAAATGCGTTGGAAGATAGAAGCAAAAGAACCGGTTTTAGGAGCTGTCACCATTGAAAACGGTATTGCCTATATCGGAGCCAGCGATCATTCATTCCGGGCAATTGATATACAGACCGGTAGTATAAAATGGATATATGAAGGAATCCGGGGATATATCGAAACAAAACCATTGCTCACTGATGATTTAGTTATTTTCGGAGCATGGGATAATACGTTGTATGCGTTGTCTAAAAAAGACGGCAAGGAAGTCTGGAAATGGACAGGCGGATTAACCCGCATGCATTTTTCTCCGGCTGCCGTATGGCCTGTTGCAGCACACGGAAAAGTATTCATCACTGATCCTCAACGAGCAATGACAGCAATAGATATTCACTCCGGAGAAACTGTCTGGCGTACGTTCCAGTCGATGGTGCGGGAAACAATTGCCTTGTCGGAAGACAAAGAAAGAGTATATAGTAAGACGATGAATGATAGCATTGTTTGTTTCTCCACAAAGGGAACAGAACCTCGTCAGCTATGGGCATCTAATGTAGCATTTGGTTATGAACATGCACCCTCTATGCCTGTCGAGAAAGACGGAGTTATATTCGGCAGTACGAAAGAAGGACTTATTTTTGCGCTGAATGCGTTGGACGGAACCGTTCTATGGAAACACAAAGTAGGAAATTCTCTTGTCAACACGGTAGTACCTTTGACAAAAAACAAAGTATTATATACGACAACTGAAGGATATATCGGATTAATAAACGTAAAGAATAAAACTAAATAATGATGAAAAACACAATTGACTGCTTTATTCCATTTGCCGGAGAAGCGCAACTAAAACAAACTCTAAACGGACTTAAATCGTCTGAGTCTGTTGGTGCTATTTATATTTTGTCAACAGATGAACTGGCAGAAAGTACATATGCCGGTTTTCCTGTTATTAAAGTATCCGCTCTTCGTTCTACTGAAGCAATTAAAAAGATAGCGGTAAAATCAGAAGCGGCTTATACATTAATATATACGAAACAGACGGTGTTGAAGTTTGGCTATTTTGCATTGGAACGCATGACGCGTATAGCTGAAGACTCTGGCGCAGGAATGGTTTATGCTGACCACTATAAATTATGTGGGAATGATCGTAAAAATGCACCGGTTGCAGATTATCAGGAAGGCAGTCTGAGGGATGATTTTGATTTCGGTTCTGTCTTGCTTTACAAAACGAGTGCGCTAAAAAAGGCCGCGCAACAGATGACTGTGGGTTATCTGTATGCGGGACTATATGATCTGCGATTGAAAGTTGCCCAATCTGAAGCCTTAGTTCATATCAATGAATACCTCTATACCGAAATAGAAGAGGATTTACGAAAAAGCGGAGAGAAGTTGTTTGACTATGTTGATCCGAAAAATCGTGCTGTACAAATAGAGATGGAACAGGCTTGTACGGATCATTTAAAAGTTGTCGGAGGTTATCTTGCTCCTCAGTTTAAATCTATTGCTTTTGACTCGGGAAATTTTGAAATCGAAGCATCGGTCATCATTCCTGTAAGAAATCGCATTCGGACGATAAAAGACGCGATCAATTCTGTGCTTAAACAGAAAACAACTTTTCCATTTAATCTGATCGTTATAGACAATCAGTCAACGGATGGAACGTCTGAAGCGATTCGTGAATACGCGGCTGATAAACGTTTAATTCATATCATACCAGAACGGAAAGATCTCGGTATCGGCGGTTGCTGGAATATGGGTGTACATCATCCGGCATGTGGAAAATTTGCTGTACAATTGGACAGTGATGATTTATATAAGAATGAGACGACCTTGCAAACAATGGTGAATGCTTTTTACGAGCAAAATTGTGCGATGGTAGTAGGGACTTACGAAATGACCGACTTTGAGCTGAACACCATTCCCCCGGGTATTATCGACCACAAGGAATGGACTCCCGATAATGGGCGCAACAATGCCTTACGCATAAATGGACTGGGTGCGCCGAGAGCTTTCTACACCCCTGTATTGAGAGATATCAAAGTTCCTAACACAAGTTACGGAGAAGATTATGCACTCGGTCTTGCCATCTCACGTCATTATCAGATAGGTCGTGTGTATGATGTAGTTTATCTTTGTCGCCGTTGGGAAGATAATTCGGATGCGTCATTGGATATTGTAAAACTAAACGGACATAATACCTATAAAGACAGAATCCGTACTTGGGAATTACAGGCCAGAATTGCACTGAATAAGGAGAATAAATGAGAGAAACGATAAAATATCTGTTCGATTCGCAATTTCGTGATTGGGAGATGGCCGCAAAGAATTATGCGGCATTGAAAGATGTACGGGAAAAGGCGTTTACTGTTTCTGATTGCACAGTTCGTGTCCAATTCAATCCTGCCCGTATCTTGTCTTCCGCAGCAAAAGTCGATGCTAAGTCTATTCAGGAAAGAGCCTGTTTTCTTTGTGCAACCAACCGTCCTGCAGAACAGGAAGGGATTTCTTTCCTGGCGAAATATACGATTCTAATCAATCCGTTCCCGATATTTCCACGGCATCTTACTATTCCTTCCGTTTTGCATACACCACAACGAATAGAGGGGCGCATGACAGATATGTTAGAATTAGCAGAAGCATTAGACGAATATGTAATTTTCTATAACGGACCGCGCTGTGGAGCGTCCGCACCGGATCATATGCATTTTCAGGCGGGAAATAAAGGATTCTTACCGATTGAAAATAACTGGCAACAGAACTGTTCACTACTTTCTGAAACAAAGCGGGGGCTTATATGGAAAATAAGCGATAACTTGCGAACTGGTTGGATAATGGAAGGAACTGACAAACAAGACCTCAGCATTCTATTTGATACCATTTACAAACGTTTAGACGAAATTCCGACAGAAGATGAGCCCATGATGAATCTGCTTGCCTGGTTTGATAAAGGGAAATGGATCGTTGTCGTATTGCCGAGAAAGAAGCATCGGCCGGATTGTTTTTTTACTGAAGGGGAGGAACAATTGACTATCAGTCCCGCTTCTGTAGATTTAGGAGGTGTATTTATCACTCCTTTGGAAAAAGATTTTGACAAGATTACGGGTCAGATAATAGCCGGAATATTACATGAAGTGTGCTTGGATGAAGCGCATATTAAGAATATCAGTAACCGAATAAAAGAACTATTATGAACGAGAAACGAAAGAGATCACCGTGGTTCTGGGTGCCTTCACTCTACTTTGCAGAAGGATTACCTTATGTAGCCGTAATGACAATAGCCGTTATTATGTACAAACGTTTGGGATTAGGAAATGCGGAGATTGCTTTATATACCAGTTGGCTATATCTACCTTGGGTTATTAAGCCGTTATGGAGTCCGTTTGTCGATCTGGCTAAAACCAAACGTTGGTGGATCGTAACGATGCAATCACTTATTGCTGTCAGTTTCGCAAGTATTGCGTTCTTTATCCCAACGACTTATTTTTTGCAATTGACTTTAGCTTTTTTCTGGTTACTTGCATTCTCTTCTGCTACGCACGATATTGCTGCGGACGGGTTCTATATGTTAGGGCTAAAGCCTGGAGAACAGTCGTTCTTTGTTGGCATACGAAATACATTTTATAGACTGGCAACCATATTCGGACAAGGTATTTTAGTCGCTTTGGCAGGATTAATGGAACAAGGGACTGAAAACATTCCCCTCTCCTGGTCTATTACGTTCTTTCTGCTTGCGGGATTGTTTCTGGCAATGTCTTTATATCACAAAGTAGTCTTGCCAAAGCCGGCGGAAGATGTTTCACGTCCTAATTTATCCCCCGCAGGATTATTACGGGATTTCTGGAAAACCTTTGTTTCTTTCTTTGCAAAGAATGATATCGGGTTAGTTCTTTTCTTCCTCCTCACTTATCGTTTGGGTGAAGCTCAGCTATTGAAACTTAGTTCTCCCTTTATGCTTGATCCGGTAACTTCCGGAGGATTAGGATTAGATACTGCAACGGTAGGACTTGCTTACGGAACACTTGGTGTAGGCGCGTTATTAGTAGGAGGAATAGCCGGAGGGGTTGTTATTTCGCGTCATGGTTTCCGAAAATGGATTATTCCTATGGCGATCTTACTTAATATTACAGACCTGTTCTATGTCTATTTAGCCGCAGTGCAGCCTGAAAACATCATATTTATCACCTCCTGTATTGTATTGGAGCAGTTAGGGTATGGTTTCGGTTTCACAGCCTACACCTTATTCCTGATAAAGGTTGCCGACGGAGAATTTAAAACGGCTCACTATGCTATCGGAACCGGTTTTATGGCTTTAGGAATGATGCTTCCGGGAATGATTGCCGGCTGGTTGCAAGAGATGATGGGATATACCACATTTTTCTGGTGGGTATGTCTTTGTACATTACCTGGTATATTTGCAGCTATTTTGGTACGAAAGAAAATTGACCCAGAATTTGGTAAAAACAAGAAATGATGACATTAAAAATAAAATTAATTGGATTGATGTTTTGTTTACTTGCTTCGGGACAAGTATTTGCGAAGCAGGTAAAGACAGGTATAGAAATTCTGAAAGACCAGCATTTTAAATGCTTAGAAGGAAAACGTGTCGGACTGATAACCAATCCGACAGGGGTAGATAATACATTAAAGTCAACCATCGACATATTATATGAAGCACCGAATGTCAACTTAGTTGCTTTATATGGTCCGGAACATGGCGTTCGCGGGGATATTCACGCAGGGGATAAGGTTGATAACTCAGCCGACACCTCAACAGGATTACCGGTTTCTTCTTTGTATGGAAAGACACGTAAGCCAACACCGGAAATGTTGGAAGGAATTGATGTGTTAGTTTACGACATACAAGATATCGGCTGTCGTTCTTTTACCTATATCAGTACAATGGGATTAGCAATGGAAGCGGCAGCAGAAAACAATATAGAGTTTGTCGTTTTAGATCGCCCGAACCCATTGGGGGGATTAAAAGTTGAAGGTAATTTAGCTGAAGAAGGCTATTTTTCTTTCGTAAGCCAATTTCCTATTCCTTATTTATATGGCCTGACTTGCGGAGAATTAGCCTTAATGCTCAACGGAGAGAAAATGCTAAAGAAACAATGTCGCTTACAGGTCATAAAGATGAAAGGCTGGAAACGAAAAATGACTTATCCGGAGACAGGCTTGCAATGGATTCCGTCTTCTCCTCACATTCCACATGCTCATTCGGCATACTTCTATCCCGTCAGTGGTATTCTCGGTGAATTGGGCTATGTCTCGATTGGAGTTGGTTACACCATTCCATTCCAGATGTTTGCCGCTCCATGGATTGAAGCGGATAAGTTTGCAAAAAAACTAAATGCGCTGCAATTATCCGGAGTAACTTTCCGTCCGATGCACCTGAAACCGTTCTACTCAGTAGGGAAAGGTGAGCATTTACAAGGTGTGCAGGTTCACCTGACTGATTATAAGAAGGCAGCATTAAGCGAGATACAATTCTATGTGATGCAGGAAATAGCAAATCTCTATCCGGACAGAGCAGTGTTCGATCAGTCGAATAAGGATCGATTTAATATGTTTGATAAAGTCAGCGGCTCCAACAAAATACGGGAACTATTCGCAAAAAGCAACAAAGCAGCGGACGTACTCGTCTATTGGAATAAAGACGCAGACAAATTTAAAGCACTTTCTAAAAGATATTATTTATATAGATAAATGAATAAAGCGGAAAAATACACGGCCTTTCTGAAAGAGATCCGGACGTTTGTTCCTGAAGAGCGGATTTATACAGATGAACTTCGTCGTTTAGCCTGGGGAACGGATGCAAGTTTCTATCGCCTGATACCTCAGGTGGTAATCCGTTCCGTTAATGAACAGGAGATTGCCCATTTACTTTCTGTCGCAAACGGGTTAGGACTACCGGCTACTTTCCGTGCCGCAGGAACAAGTCTTTCCGGACAGACTTTGAGTGACTCGATTCTGATAGTGGCAGGTAAATATTGGGAAAACTATTCGATAGAAAACGACGGCAAGGTGATTCGCATGCAGCCGGGGATTATCGGCCAACGTGTAAATGAGATTCTGAAACCTTTCGGTCGTAAATTTTCTCCGGATCCGGCCTCTGTAAAAAGCGCCATGATCGGTGGTATTATTATCAATAACGCCTCCGGAATGAATTGTGGAACGCATGCGAACAGTGATAAAGTTCTGCTTTCCGCCCGCATAGTTTTCGCTGACGGAACCATCCTCGACACAGGAAATGAGGACAGTCGTTCTGAATTTAAACAGAAGAAACCTGATTTTATCTCTAAGATAGAGGAACTAAAAGATGCTATTCGTTCTAATTCAGCATTAGCAGATCGCATCCGAAAGAAGTATTCCATTAAAAATGTAACAGGTCTTAATTTATTGCCTTTTGTTTTATTTGATGATCCGTTTGAGATTATTGCCCATTTGATGGTTGGTTCGGAAGGAACATTGGCTTTTCTGTCTGAAGTAACGATGAAAACAGAGCATGACTATCCGCACAAAGCCAGCGCCATGTTATATTTTGATGACATCAAAGAAGCTTGTCGCGCCGTTGTTGCCATGAAAGAATTGCATAACGGAGCTGGAGAATGGATTGTGAAGGGCGCTGAATTATTAGACAGTAAATCTTTAGATTCAGTCAAAGATCCTACAGGAAAAGGGCTCACGGCAGTTTTGACAGAAACCAAAGGAGATACCGAAGAAGAGTTGAATATAAACATAGAAGCAATCACCAACTGTTTGTCAGCCTTTAAGTTATTTACGCCTCCTCACTTCACCGCAAAAGAAGAAGAATATGCTCCTTATTGGCAAACTCGTTCAGGCATCTTTCCGTCTGTTGGAGGAACTCGTCAGCCGGGCACAACGTGTTTGATTGAAGACGTAGCCTTTCCTATCCAACATCTTCCGGAAGCAACGGCCGAGTTACAGGATTTAATCGCACAGCATGGTTATACGGACGGTTGTATCTATGGACATGCCCTGGAAGGCAATTTCCATTTCATACTGAATCAATCGTTTACGGAGCAAACAGAAATAGACCGTTACGATGCATTGATGAATGATGTCATCAAATTAGTTGTCGATAAATACGACGGTTCTCTAAAAGCAGAGCACGGCACGGGAAGAAACATGGCTCCATTTGTACTTTACGAATGGGGAGACGATGCGTGGAAGATGATGCAGGAAGTGAAATATTTATTTGACCCGAAAAATTTGCTTAATCCGGGTGTTATATTCAATGATGACCCGCAATGTCATCTTCGCAACCTGAAGCCACTTCCGCTAACGAATCCGGTGGTGGACAAATGTATCGAATGCGGTTTTTGTGAGATTAATTGCCTGACTTCCGGTTTTACGCTTTCATCTCGTCAACGGATTATTATTCAACGGGAGATCTCTCGCTTGAAATCAACCGGAGAAGATAATGAGCGTTTACAGACTTTGATTCGCGACTTCCGTTATCCGGGAAATCAAACTTGCGCCGGAGATGGTTTATGTGCAACTTCCTGCCCGATGCATATAAACACAGGAGACTTGACTCACGCTTTAAGGGCTGAAGAACTATCCGCTTTTGCAAAACAGATCGGAGCCTTTACTGCCGACAATTTATCTTTGATCAAACAAGGATTAAGACCTGTTTTAGGATTAGCAAATTTGGCACATGGGGTCCTGGGAACATCCATTTTGAGTGGAATTACCCGTGGGCTACATGAAAAAGCCGGTATTCCTTTATGGACACCTGCCATGCCTAAGGCTTATCGTCTAAATAAAAAGAAACTACGCCCCTTTCCTGCCTCTTTAAAAGTTGTTTATTTTCCCAGTTGTATTAATCAGGCTATGGGAACAGCGCGACAGGCAGAAGATGATACTCCACAGGTTAATAAAATGATTTCCTTACTGAACAAGGCTGGTTATGAAGTAATCTTTCCGGAGAATATGGACAATCTTTGTTGCGGAACCATTTGGGAAAGCAAAGGAATGGAAGAGATCGCAAACAAAAAGTCGGCTGAACTGGAACAGGCATTATGGCACGCAAGCGAACAAGGACGTTATCCGGTATTGTGCGACCAAAGTCCTTGTTTATATCGCATGCGACACACGATAAAAAGCATGAAGCTATATGAGCCGGTTGAATTTATAAATACATTCTTATTGGACAAGCTGCAATTTAAACAAACGGACACTCCCGTGTCGATACATGTCACTTGCTCGATGAAGAAAATGGGGTTAGGAGATCAACTGATTGCTTTAGCGAAACGTTGCTCTACTCACGTAGTCGTTCCTCAGGAAGTAGGCTGTTGCGGATTTGCCGGAGATAAAGGATTCACACATCCGGAAGTAAATAGTTATGCCTTACGCAAACTTCGCCCGCAGATTGAGGAGGCAGGAGTAAAAACAGGTTATTCGAATAGCCGTACCTGTGAGATTGGATTAAGCACAAATGCAGGCATACCTTATGTATCTATTATCTATTTAGTGGATCAATGCACAGAACAAAAAACAAAACAAGAAACAAAACTAAAAGAGATTTAAAATGATATTGATAGCAGATAGCGGATCAACGAAGACAGATTGGAGTGTTGTTGTACACGGAAGAAGAGTGAACTCTGTTCTTACGAAAGGAATAAATCCTTTTTTCCAGACAGAAGAAGACATTTTTGAGGAATTAAAGACAACTCTTCTCCCCAATATTAAAGATTTACCTATTCAATCCGTTATTTTTTATGGTGCAGGATGCATTCCTGAAAAACAGCCGATCGTAAAAAAAGCGGTTAGCAGGGTTCTCTCAATTGATAACATCGAAGTGAAGTCGGATTTATTGGCAGCCGTACATAGCGTATGTGGCAAAGAAGCCGGTATTGTATGTATTTTAGGAACAGGTTCCAACTCTTGCTTCTATGATGGAGCAGAGATTGTCACCAATGTTTCTCCTTTAGGCTTTATCCTTGGGGATGAAGGTAGTGGAGCGGTTCTTGGCAAACTGCTCATAGGAGATGTCCTGAAGAACCAACTGCCGGAGCCTCTCAGAGAAGCGTTCTTCCATAAATATAATATGACCATGCCTGAGATTATCGATCGGGTATATCGCCAGCCATTTCCAAATCGCTTTTTGGCAGGCTTCTCCCCTTTCCTTGCCGAACATATCGACAGTCCCGAAATACAGGCAATCGTTGAAGGTAGCTTTCGTGCTTTCTTTAAACGGAATGTAATGCAATATGAGTACCAAGCCTACCCTGTTCATTTAGTTGGCTCTGTAGCATTTCATTATCAGGATATACTTAAAAAAGTAGCAGGAGAATGTGGCATTCGATTGGGCAAGATCATTCAACAACCGATGGAAGGACTAATTAATTATTATTCTGAAAATTAAAACTGATCATATGGCTTTTGAAAAAATATCAGAACAATCTTCTTTATACAACGACCTGGAAAAGAAATCTGTTCGCGAATTATTGGAAGATATAAATACGGAAGATCAAAAGGTAGCTCTGGCTATACAAAAGATCATTCCTCAGATAGAAAAATTAGTAACAGCTATTGTTCCGAGAATGCAACGAGGCGGACGGATATTTTATCTTGGTGCCGGAACGAGTGGTCGTTTGGGGGTGCTTGACGCGTCTGAAATACCGCCGACATTTGGAATGCCTCCAACATTGATCATCGGACTAATTGCCGGCGGAGAGCCTGCTTTGCGGAATCCTGTCGAAAATGCGGAAGATGATATGGAGAAAGGTTGGCAGGAGCTTGTTGAACATCAGGTGAGCGACAAGGATACAGTAATCGGGATTGCAGCTTCGGGAACTACCCCTTACGTGATTGGCGCTTTGCGGGAAGCGAGGAAGAACGGTATTCTGACAGGTTGCATAACAAGCAACCCCGACTCTCCCATGGCGGCCGAGTCTGATGTGGCTTTGGAAATGATCGTCGGACCGGAGTTCGTCACAGGAAGTTCTCGTATGAAATCAGGAACAGGACAAAAAATGATCCTGAATATGATCTCCACCAGCGTAATGATTCAACTGGGACGTGTAAAAGGAAATAAAATGGTCAATATGCAGCTCAGCAATCAGAAATTAGTTGATCGCGGAACACGTATGATCGTAGAAGAATTAGGCTTACCCTATGAACGCGCCAAATCCATGCTTTTACTGCATGGCTCTGTAAAGAATGCAATAGATGCCTGGAAAAACTCTAAAATTTAGTTGTTTGTAAAATAAAATAAATATCTTTACTTCTGCACAAAGCAGGATTTTAAACTATTAATCAATGGAAAAGATATTTTTCGCATTTGCTATACTCTTCTTTTTTATTTCTTGTGAAAAGGACGATTCTAATTTTATAAGAAAAGATAGCATCCAGGGGCGCATAGAAAAAGGGCCTTTTGTAACGGGATCTAAAGTGACGCTTTACGAACTTGACAATGAATTAAAACAAACGGGGAAGCATATCTTTACTACTGTAACGACTGACGATATCGGAAGTTTTTCTTTTGATAGTAAAATGGAACTATCCAGTCCGTATGTTGAGATTGAAATTGATGGCTACTTCTTTAATGAATACAAAAACGACATCTCTGACTCGCAAATAAAACTAAATGCAATTGCTGACATTTCAAATAAGAGTCAGATAAATGTCAATATTCTGACCCATTTAGAATTCAAACGCATCAAGAAACTTGTTACAGAAGGAACTCTTTTTGCAAATGCGAAAAAACAGGCTATGTCTGAACTATTAAAGGTTTTTCATATCAATGATAAATTTGGGAACCCCGAAGATATCAGCTTCTTTGATGGTACGGAAGAATCTACAGCTCTATTAGCTATATCGGCCATACTTCTGGAAGGAAAAAGCGAAGGAGTCTTTTCTCAATATCTCGCTATGCTTAGTAATAATTTTGCAGAAAAGGGAGTGATTGATGATACAGAGCTGATTGAAGAGATTAAATCCAGCAGTAATTATTTAAATTCAAATGACGTAAAATCTAATCTTGTCAATTTCTATAAAAAGAAAGGTTATGATATAACGATCGGTGACGTATGGAGGTATGTCGATCATAACGGAGATGAAGTTTTAGATGATAGTGATTTAAACAAAATACCGGAAACGGAAATATTACCGGAATTATCTATTTTCGATGATGAAGCATTAGTTAAATCAATACTCACGTCTAATTACAGTAAAATCCTATCGTATATGGAATCTGTAATCGTTTTAGATGCCATTCGATTGAATCATGAATTGGGAAAACAATATCAGATAACACCGACCAACCAATTTGTCCAGTCAGCTTATGCTGCTGCTTACAATGCAATTAACACCTATAATTTTATAATAGAAAGAATAGCAGAAGAAGAACGCACCTACGATGTAAACCAATATATGGCAACGGCCAAAGTTTTGCGGGCTCTGCTTTATCTTGACATGGTTCAACATTGGGGAGACCTGCCTTTAATTACAAAAACTCTTTCTTTAGAGAATATTTCAAGTATTTCACGTACAAATGCGAAAAACATCTATTCATTTTTAGAAAATGATCTTAAAGATGTAAGAAACAATCTTCCGAATGAAGAGTTCAGATACGACAACCCGTTTGTTCCAGCGGCTTTAGCAGATGCCGTTTTAGGCATAATCGCGTTAGAAAGAGGGAATGATGCCTCTGCTGCTTTGGAGCGTATTATTAATAGTGGAATCTTTAAAGTAGAAAACAAGTCCGTTGACATCTATAATTCGGCAAATAGCGAGACTCTTTTTGGTTTGAAAACAGAAACAAGTTTACCTCCCTTCTCTACTGAATTTAAGAAAGGTAGCTACCATCCGGTTGTTCGTTTTTCTGGCATCATATTGAATTATGCAGAAGCCTTATTAACAAAAGGGAATAAGACTAAGGCTATTGAAATGATAAATCTCGTTAGATCAGCCAAAGGATTGAGTTTGTATTCAAACGAAAATGATATTTCGCGTGGAATAACAACAACATGGAAAGAGCTTTATAATATGGATTATGGTTATTTTTTATTGCTCAAAAGATTAGGATTAGCTGTACAAGATCTTGGAATCCCAAGCTATATGCAATTACTACCCATACCTCAACGAGAATTGGATTTGATTCAGAATATGACACAAAATCCGGGATACAAATCAGCTCAATAGCGCAGAACCATTTATTGTAGTATAAAGGCTAATTTCCGGACTAAGGAGAAAAGTCCATCAAAGTCAGGACTCCTCAGGTTCTTTCGGGCTTTGACGGACAGATTTCTTTTTTAGTCTTCCGCTTTTTTTCAGCGCTTCAGCAATGATCCATTGAAGCTGACCATTGGTACTGCGAAATTCGTCGGCCGCCCATTTTTCTATGGCGGCCATTGTTTCTGCATCGACACGCAATACAAAATTCTTTATTGAAGACTCCTTTTTAGCCACAGTTCCTCCAATTCGTTTTGATTAATGATTCAGAGTGCCTGTGTTAACAACTGGCTGTGCCGACTCATCTGCACAGAGTACAACTAATAAATTACTGACCTGCAGACGCTTGTTGACGGCGCAACATAACTGCAGCAATTTCAGGGGAGCACGCAAGGTAATTAATTCTTGCCTCAACAACCTCTATTCCGACCATATCCAATCAATTATTCAATTCTTTATTTATCCAGTTGAGTAAATAGATTCTCTATCTCCTCATTGGAACTTCGATTGATAACGATCGGTGGTTTATGCTTTGGTCTGATGACTAAGTAAGGGCCGTGCCCCGAATGAAAAAAGAACATCGTGCGCCCGTATTCATTCGTTTGAAAATAACCTTTTTGATATCTCCAGAAACCTAAGCCATTGCTCTTTAGAGTAGCCGTAGGTGGATTTTCTGTTATTTCAACAGAAATATAACTCCCCAATCTACCAGCCCCCCAATATAAAGAAGAAGAGAACCGACAATAATAATAGCACCCATTACGATCATTATTCTTCTTGCAAAAAGAGTATAAGGACGAATATCTATTTTATCCCGTTTATATTTAGGCAACGTATTATAACCACTAATTAACATGGGATAACGTACCATTAGGAATCCCATCAGAATAAAAAACAATCCTAAACCGATATAAAAAATTAATTGCCACATCACTTACTTAATATAAAAGTCCAATAATAAAACGACAAATAATATCACCACCAAACAATCCGACACAAAAGAGAACGCCAAGTTTTACTTCTTTCAGATTACAAGAAACCTGTAATGCTTTAAACATCCAGTATCCCATCCAGACAACAAAGGCAATAGAGACAAAAGCAAGCCATACGCTAAACCAAAAGCCGGGTTGGGCGACCATTGCCGTCACCTGTGCAAGCTGTTCTTCTAAAGAAGTAGCTGGGTCTAACGCTGACATTTGCTTGTAAAAAGGCAAAAATGCCATTAGGTTAGTAAACAGTAACGGTATCTGGGCAAAAAGCGTAGTTCCGAGAATATCAATGGGGCGAATCCGGGAGCGAGACAACGCCAGGCCTCCTAAATAAAACAATAATGCGGGAATTAACCAGACTATCACATGCTCGGCTGCAAAACACCACAAAGCCGGATTTGGAGCCGGTCCAAAATGAAGAAGTCCGTGATAATGATAATCCGTCTGCCACGCTAACAATGTACTTAACAACAATCCCAAAGTCCCCCATGCCAGCGCTGTACCTCCAGCAATCCGCTCAAAAGGATTCAATAGAAAGCCAAGCCAATTCTTTTTCATAACGCATCTCCTTTCTCTAAGAGTTTAATCCTGTCAATTAAATCATCTAACAAGTTACGAACTGTAGGATAACTGATTCCTCTATCTTTTGCCATATCTTTCAAACTTCCGCTTGACTTAACAAAGTCAATTATAAACGCCTGTTCTTTGTCTGACAGACGAGTAATAAGGGGCAATTCAAAAGATCCGGACACCTCTGTTCCACACGATTTGCAAAACAAGCGGGCTACGCGCAACGGTGATTCGCAAGCAGGGCAATGAAGTGGTAATTTTCTTCTAACTTCTTCCATAATATTTCATTTTAATGCAACAAACATACATAAAAATCAATATTATTAATAATAAAGTAAATATTACTCAACAAAAAAAGCTATTTTATTCAATTATTTATTGAATGATATCCATAAACCTATGTAATAACGCGTAAAAAAACTGGTAGTAACGCGTAAAAAAATATAAAGGATATTTTTGCAAAAATATCCTTTATAATTGGAAAAATAACCTTTATATTTTTACGCCTATTTTTTATTTGATTTTCAAGGAGTAAAAATTGAGCAAAAAAAAGCTGGTGCGAGACCAAAATCGCACCAGCTTTTTCCCTTTAAGAAAAACCGAATTAATAGGTATGATGTCCTTCTTCCATTTCTTCTTTATCAATCTTACGCAAATCCAATGCTTTCCACGCATGGTAAATATACCATAACACAAAAGGTACAAGAATAGAAACATAACTCATCACTTTCAGAGTGAAGAAACTTGAACAGCTGTTTTCTATTGTCAATGAACTCTGTAAGTTCGTTACCGAAGGATAATACGCTGTATTGTTCCATCCGGCAATCAGGAAAAGCACAAGAACGACCAATACTGTTCCTACACCTGAAAACCAGATACCTTTTTTCCATTGTCCGGGCAGGATTGTCTTAATTATACCGAATAATACGGAAACAACGCCAAGCAGTAAAACAACCAACAGAACCGGCATTTCGATCAGGTTAGTGAAGTATTTAAACGGTTGCATAAACACTTCTTTTGTTTCCGGATTAACAGCAAAACCATCTTGCACTAATGTGTGAATTAAAAAGGCTAAGAAGAAAACAAGGAAAAGCGCAGTTTCCGGGATTAACTGTTTTCTTGCACGCTTGTCAACTTCTTCATCATTTATATTATTGATAAAATAAAGCAATGCTTGTACACGGGCAAGAAAGAATACAGCCAAACCAAGAAAGACATTCCAGATAACAAATACGGCCTCTAACCCATGAAGCGGATTATCCCATGAAGAAATCACCGGCATTCCGATTTCAGTAAGATTCGCTTTATTAACCGTAAATTCTGCCCCATTAAAGAAAGTTCCGACAGCTGTACCTAAAAGGATCGGCCCCAAAACCCCGTTAATGATCAAAAATATCTGATACGTTTTTTTTCCTAAGAGATTACCGTTCTTGGATTGATACTCGTATGAAACAGCCTGAATTACGAAGCAAATCAATATAGCCATCCAAACCCAGTAAGCGCCACCAAAGCTCGTTGAATAAAACAGAGGGAAAGAGGCAAAGAATGCTCCTCCGAATGTGACTAAGGTTGTGAAAGTAAACTCCCATTTACGCCCTGTAGAGTTGAGTAGCATTTTTTGCTGTAATTCTGTTTTCCCAACCGTAAAGAGCAAAGACTGTCCACCCTGAACAAAGAGCAAGAACACAAGTAATGCTCCCAGCAAAGAGATGACAAACCACCAATATTGTTGTAATAATATATATGTACTATCCATGATTTCTTTCGTTTTTTAGTTAGAATGATTTTCAAGTTCAGGTCCTTTTTTGATAGCTTTTATCATGATTCCGATTTCTGCGATCAGCAGAACCGTGAATATGGCAAGGAACAGGAAGAATGTAGTCTGCACAGAGCCTACACTTAATTTGGATACCGAAGCAGAAACAGGCATGATATCCTGTATAGCCCAAGGCTGACGGCCTACTTCAGCAACAATCCAGCCTGCCTGACTTGCGATATATGCCAATGGGATTGAACATATAGAAACCCATTGCAACCAAGTAGCCTTTTCAAATTTTTGTTTTTTCTCCATGAAAAAGGCAACAAGGAAAAGCAGAATAAAGAATCCTCCCAGAATAACCATCACGCGGAAAGAATAGAAGGTTAAGCCAATTGGTGGTATAAGATCTGTTTTCTCACGAATATACCCATAACCAAAATATTCGAAATTAGCTTCTAAGGTAGCACGATGTTCCTTTGCCGCAACTTCGTCTTTATCTTTCATCGCTTTTTTATAATTCGCCAGCGCTTTAATGGCCATTTGCCCGCGTGCTATTTTCTCTTCGGCTGATAAGGCTATGGTACCGTCGGATTTGGTATAGCCTCCGTCAATAAGATTAACAATACCGGGAACATAAGCGTTTAAGTCTCTTTCAGCAAAGAAAGACAACATCTTAGGTAATTGAATATTGAATAAGAACGGATTAACATCGTCGTTGTATGCTTTTTTGTTTGAGTTCAGCACTCCTACAGCAACTAATCCAACCCCGTTTCCTCCTTCATAAAGGCCTTCCATAGCAGCAAGTTTCATTGGCTGCTTCTGAGCAACCTGATAAGCTGATCCATCCCCTGTCCATGCGGTCAGCAGAGTCGCAACCAACCCAAAAACAGCAGCAACCTTAATACTGCCTAAAGCAAATCTCGTTTCCCGTTTTTTCAGTAAAAACCAAGCACTCACGCCCAACACAAAAGCAGAGCCAACAATCCAGCTTGATAATACCGTATGGAAAAACTTATTAATCGCAACCGGAGATAAAGCCACAGCCCAGAAATCATTCATTTCATTACGTACCGTATCCGGGTTAAAATGCATTCCTGCAGGGTATTGCATCCATGCATTAGCAACTAATATCCAGAGAGCGGATAATGTAGCTCCGGTAATAGTCAACCAGGTAGAAGCCAAGTGAAAGCGCTTGCTTACCTTATCCCAACCAAAGAACATGACGGCAATAAAGGTAGCCTCCATGAAAAAGGCAAGAATACCTTCGATCGCTAAAGGAGCGCCGAAGATGTCTCCGACAAACCAGCTATAATTAGACCAGTTTGTTCCGAACTGGAACTCCATGATCAGACCTGTTGCAACACCGATAGCAAAATTGATACCAAAAATTTTCATCCAGAATTTGGCTGTGTTCTTCCAAAACGTATCGCCCGTTTTGTAATAAATAGTTTCCATAATAGCCTGAATGACGCCCAGTCCAAGCGTGAGAGGAACAAATAACCAGTGATACATGGCCGTCAGAGCAAATTGCGCCCTCGACCAATCAATTAAAGAGGTGTCAATGTTTTCAACCATAATTTACAAATGTGTTTAGTGAATTTTAGATATGTATTTTAGTCCGTAATCGCTTTTTAAATAGAGATTAAACATTCGAGCAACAATAAAAAAACGGTTTTCTACCCTGATCATATGAATGTTACACTGTACCGTCACATGAACAAATGTAGTAATTATTATATTTTATTAGTAATCGATAAACAAATATATTATATTTGGTACTGTCTTTACCACCAAGTATATAAATATTATTTATACAAAAATAGAGTTAATCTATTTCCTTTGTTAAAAAAGACTATTTTGGTCAAGAATCAAACTAACAAACCTTGACCTTTCTTTTGCATTGGTTATATTTGCGTTGCTTTGTCAAAAAGTAACGTAAATGATTTTGAGTTTAAACATTATTAAGTGCTAATCTATAAAAATAATTATTATGTCAAACATTTCAAGAAGATCATTTCTTCAAAAAGGAACAGCAGCAGCTGCTGCGTTAACCATCGTTCCTAATGCAGTTCTTGGTAAAAGCCATGGTCACACGGCTCCAACAGACAAAATGAACATTGCCGGTATTGGTATCGGTGGTATGGGTGCTGCTAACCTTCGTAACATGGAAAGCGAAAACATTGTAGCTCTTTGTGATGTGGATTGGAAATATTCGAAAAAAGTATTTGAAAAATATCCGCAAGCCAAGAAATACTGGGATTATCGTAAATTGTACGATGAAATGGGCAAATCTATCGATGGAGTTATGGTAGCTACTGCTGACCATACACACGCGATTATTTCTGCCGATGCAATTACAATGGGTAAACATGTCTATTGCCAAAAACCGTTGACTCACTCTGTTTACGAATCTCGTTTATTGACAAAATTAGCAGCGAAATATCAAGTAGCTACTCAAATGGGTAACCAAGGTTCATCAGGTGAAGGTGTAAATCTTACTTGCGAATGGATTTGGAATGGTGAAATCGGTGAAATCACAAAAGTTGAAGCATTCACTGACCGTCCTATCTGGCCACAAGGTTTGATGACTCCTGAAAAAGCGGATAAAGTTCCTTCTACATTGAACTGGGATTTATTTACAGGTCCTGCTGAATTAAAACCTTTCAACCATATTTATCACCCATGGAACTGGCGTGGATGGTGGGCATACGGAACAGGTGCTCTTGGTGATATGGCTTGTCATATCCTTCATCCTGTATTTAAATCATTAAAATTAGGATACCCAACCAAAGTTCAGGGTTCTTCTACATTATTATTAAGAGATTGTGCTCCTCAGGCTCAACACGTAAAATTAACATTCCCTGCTCGTGACAATATGCCAAAAGTAGGTATGCCGGAAGTTGAAGTACATTGGTATGATGGTGGTTTGAAACCAGATCTACCAAAAGGCTACCCTGCAGGTCGCGAAATGAACGATCAGGGTGGTGCTGTTATCTTCCACGGAACAAAAGACACATTGATCTGCGGTTGCTATGGTGTTAATCCATGGTTATTGTCCGGTCGTAAACCTGAAGTTCCAAAAGTATGTCGTCGTGTTCCTGTATCTCATGAACAAGACTGGATTCGTGCTTCTAAAGAAAATGCGGCAAACCGTGTAATGACAGCTTCTGACTTCAGCGAAGCAGGTCCATTCAACGAAATGGTAGTAATGGGAGTATTGGCAGTTCGCTTGCAGACTCTTAATAAAGAACTACATTGGGATGGTGAAAACATGAAGTTTACAAACATTAAAGATGACGAAATGATCAAGATCGTTATTAAAGATGGTTTCACAATCAAAGACGGTCACCCATCATTCAATAAAGATTTCACTGATCCTATCAATGCAAAACAATTTGCGGATGAATTGATCAAGCACAACTATCGTGCAGGCTGGAAATTGGCAGATATGCCCAGATAATTAAAGTTTAACAATTTACATAAGTAAAATGAAAAAAACTGTTTTATTAGCAAGTGCTGCTACACTGATGTGTGTATTCGCATCATGTGGAGGCGGAAAGAAAGCAGAAGAAGCTCCGGCAGAAGAAGCCGCTCCAACTTCTACTCAGTTAGCAATCTTCACAAAACCTCTTGATACAAGCGTAAAGGCTGAAGAATCTTTTGCTGTTGACAAAGACGGATACATTTCTATCTTTGATGGTAAAACATTTAACGGATGGCGCGGTTACGGAAAAGAACATGTTCCTGGTAAATGGGCTATTGAAGACGGTGCTCTTAGATTCAACGGAACAGGTGGTGGTGAAGCTCAGGATAAAGATGGTGGAGATATTATCTTCGCTCACAAGTTCAAAAACTTTGAACTTACTTTTGAATGGAAAGTAGCTAAAGGATCTAATTCTGGTGTATTCTTCTTAGCACAAGAAGTAGAGTCAACAGACAAAGACGGAAATAAGAGATTGGAACCAATCTATATCTCTTCTCCTGAGTACCAGATCTTAGATAACGAAAACCATCCTGACGCAAAAATGGGTAAAGATGGTAACCGTAAATCAGCTTCTCTTTACGACATGATCCCTGCTTCACCTCAGAACTCTAAACCTTTCGGGGAATGGAATACAGGTAAGATTATGGTTTATAAAGGAACTGTTGTTCACGGACAAAACGGTGAAAACGTAGTTGAGTATCACCTTTGGACTCCACAATGGACAGACCTTCTTCAGGCAAGTAAATTCAGCGAAAAGAATTGGCCTCTTGCTTTTGAACTATTGAATAATCTGGGTGGTGAAAATCGTGAAGGTTACATTGGCTTCCAAGATCATGGAGACGATGTATGGTTCCGTAACATCAAGGTTAAAGTCTTAGACTAATCAGATTTCACAGATTCTTAACAGAATACTAAGTTCTAAAATACCCGGAGCCGAAAAAACACACGAGCTTCGGGTATTTTTATTAAAAAACAGATGAAAGAAATTCGTAACTATTCCAATGCGCAAATTACCTGGTTGGTTATACTACGCATATTTATTGGTTGGCATTTTATGTATGAAGGGTTGGTCAAAATCTTAAACCCCAAATGGACTTCCTTACCTTATTTACTTGATTCGAAAGGGCCGATATCCTCTTTCTTTATCAATCTTACCCAGAATGATTCGGTAATGACTATTGTAAACTTCCTAAATGAGTGGAGCCTCTTTTGTATAGGTTTTTGTTTGATTTTAGGCCTGTTCTCCAAATTAGCCTCAATCGGAGGAATGATACTTTTACTGACTTATTCCCTGTCTCATCCGGCATTACTTGATGTCTCGTATATGATGCCTTTTGAGGGGTCGTATCTGTGGATAGATAAGAACCTGGTAGAATTTGCGGCACTTGGTGTACTCTGTGCTTTTTCTACATCTAAAATCATAGGATTAGACCGGCTGTTAGTAAAAATATTACCGACCGGTTTCTTAAAATTAAAACTGATCTAAGGTTATGGCTACAGAAGATATCAATAAAACAAACAATACGAGTGAACCGGAAGATAAAGGTCGCCGTGAGACACTGAAGGCATTAGCCACAGTCCCTGTATTAGGAGCATTGGCATACGGCGTATATAAGAAACAGAAGCTTGACCGGACTAATCGCGACATATCGGATGTATTCCAGATAAGTAAAGACGAGGCTTCTTTTCTCGAACCAACAAAAGACGGAGAAAAGATACGCGTCGGAATTATTGGTTTCGGGATACGCGGAAAGCAATTACTTCGTGCCGCCGGCTTCGCAGAGCCATCCTGGATCGATAAAATGATGGATGCGCACAAGCAAAATAAAAAAGATACACGCTACGAGCAATATCTTGCTCAGGACAGTCTGAATATTGAGATAACCGGTGTATGCGATATTTTTGACGTATATGGCGAAGCGGCTGTTTTAGCGGGTTCTAATATCAACAGAGAAGGTAGCAACGGTAAATTCGGAAAGGCTCCTAAACGTTACAGACATTATCAGGAGCTTTTGGCTGCTCAGGATATAGATGCTGTTATTATTGCCACACCGGACCATTGGCATAGTACAATGGCTATGGAAGCGGCTCGCGCAGGCAAGCATGTATATTGTGAAAAGCCGATGTCCTGGACAGTTCCTGAGACGTATATGGTACGTGAGGCGATTCATGAGACCGGAGCTGTTTTCCAGCTCGGACATCAGGGAAGACAAACCGACTGTTATCAAAAGGCAGCAGAAATTATCGGCAACGGACTTCTTGGTCCTGTCAACCTGATTGAAGTATGTACAAACCGGAACTCTCCGAACGGAGCATGGGTTTATGATATAATAGAGGGATCTTCTCCTGATACGATCGACTGGAAACAGTTCGAGGGGCCGGAGGAACGTGTGAAAGAGTATATGGATTATATGATGAAATATAATCTGGAACGTTATGTAGGGCCGGAAGAAAGAAGCAAGTTCAGCCTTGAACGTTTCTTCCGCTGGCGTTGTTGGTGGGACTACAGCACGGGACTTTCAGGAGATTTACTGACGCATGAATATGATGCTGTTAATCAGATTATGAAGGTAGGCATTCCGCATTCTGCAACCTCTTCGGGTGGAGTTTATTTCTTTAAAGACGGACGTACTGTTCCGGATGTATTACAGACTACATTCGAATTTCCGGACAACGATATGACCATGCTCTATAGTGCAACTTTAGCCAGCTCAAGAGGGCGTGGTAAAGTATTCATGGGGCACGATGCATCTATGGAGGTATCGAATATCCTGCAGGTAACGGTTGACCGTGATTCTACCCGTTATGCGGAAAAGATTCAAAACGGGATAATTCCAACCGATGATCCTTTCTATACTTATGTTCCCGGTCAAAGCAGTTCAGATACGGTAACTTCTCCGACTGAATTATATTTTGCAAAACGCGGTTTACTTTACACCTATGTAAATGGTAAGCGGTATGATACAACCCACCTGCATATTCGCGAATGGTTGGAATGTATTCGCCAGAAGAAAACGCCAAGTTGCAATATTGATCAGGCTTTTGAAGAAGCAATGACTGCCCATATGGGTACGCGTGCATATTTAGAAGGAAGAACCATGTACTGGGATAAAGATAAAGAGGAAATCGTCAGAGGCGAACAAGCATAATACCTTTATATACGATAGAATAAAGAGCGGATAAAAAATTGTCCGCTCTTTTTGTAACCTTATATTTGTATGTTGTGTCCTATAGGCAAACAAGTAAGTAATAACATTAAAAACAAGAGATTATGTTAGTCGATTTATTAATTCCAATTGTAGCCATCGTATGCGCTGTAGGACTTCCCATCATAATGATTATTATTCTTGGGGTACAGGCTCAAAGAGGGAGACACGCCGAAAGACTCGCCATGATAGAGAAAGGCTTTATTTTGGAGGAACCTGAGAAAAAGGCAAACCGTTATCCTGCATTGCGTAACGGAATTGTGATGATCGGGTTAGCTTTAGGTTTCATTATCGGGCTTTTTGTCGATCCTTATATCAGCGAAAAAAGCGGCTATGTGTCTTTAGCTATCCCCGTCTTTTCAATTCTTTTTGGTGGAATTGGTTTTGTGATATATTTCTTTTTTTCCCGCAGAATGCAGGAAAAAGAAAATAAAGACTGATCCAACGGCTTAGAATGGAGGAAAGAAAGTGGATAGAACAGATTCTGGCGGGAGACGTGCAAAGCTTCTCCTGCCTCATTGCGAAGTATGAGAAGATGGCTTATACACTTGCTTTTCGCGTAATGGGGAATAAAGAAGAAGCAGAGGAAGTAACGCAAGACGCGTTTATAAAGGTATATAATGCGTTGGATACGTTTAAATTTGAAAGTAAGTTTTCCACCTGGCTGTATCGGATCGTTTACTGTACAGCCTTATCCGCTTTAAGACAACAGAAGATATTCACGGATTATGATGAAGCAAGGCCGGAAGATCTGACGGAGAAAGAAATGGACTCTGCCGCCTCTTTATTAGAAAGAAACGATCGGCGGGAGATTATATCACAAGTCATGTCGCTACTCGCGCCTGACGAAGCGATGTTATTGACTCTTTTTTATTTAGAAGAGTGTTCAATGGATGATATTCATCAAATCACCGAGTTGACGATATCGAATATTAAAGTAAAACTGCATCGGGGAAGAAAACATTTTTACGAAAAGTTACAACAATTGATGAAAACAGAAGCAAGGAGTTTATTATGAAATGGAATGAGCAAGACAAAGACAATCTGACCAGAAGATTGATGCAAGAGACGGTTGAAAAGCCATCTTCCGACCTGAACAGCAGAATTATGTCAATGATTCTGAAAAAAGCAACAATAAGAAAAGCGTTTACTTTTAAAAAGCCGGTATCCGCTATGCAATTCTTTCTGTTATTAATAGTATATGTATTGTTTGCTGCAGGGGGCTTATACATTTTCTTTAGTAAGCCCGGAGAAACAGCCGAATTAATGGTTTTCCTGAAACAAATATTCCCTATTTTCCTTACAGTAACCGGAGGTGTTTCGTTCTTTATTCTATTCGGTCTTCTTGACGAATGGCTCCAACAACATGGTTACAAAATACCTGAAGAGTAAAGCAGCGATGTGGGAAAAATATCCACACCGCTGTTAAACACAGAATAAGAACTTTTAAAAACGTATATTCTGAAATTATCTTAATTGCTCTTTGATCTGATCTTCAAATTGCTATATCGGTTACCATCAAAGCTGATCTTGCGTGAACCTCCTCCGTTTATTTCCACATAATGATCCGTTTTATCTATCACGTCATGCTTCGTCTCTTTCAGGTTCTTTAGTTTCAGATTATCTCCTACACTTTCCGCATCTATGACAAATGCAGCCTTAGGTGAGATCTGTATATCCAAAGTACCGTAACGGGCTTCAGCCTGAATACGCCCAAAGTTGGCATTTAAGTTTTCAATCGTTAATGTCCCGAAGTCTAACTCTCCAACAATCAGTTCATCTAAAAGATGCTCTATCGTCACATCACTATATTTCATGTTGATATTGGTTTTCTTCAGCTCTTTGATATCCATGTTCCCAAATTTGTTTTCCAACTTCAGGATATCCGCATTTTTCATATTCAGAGTAGAGTATTTGCTGTCTATCGTCAGCTTCTTTCCATTTCCAATCTCAACATCTCCACAAAACCCGAACACAAAAGATGCATCAGTCACATCATTCACATTTACATTGCCGTATTTCACATCTAAATTGAGCGTTTTTGTAAAACTACCCGCATCAAGATTACCAAACTTCACAGCGACCTTCGTAACACCGTCATTCTTTGAAGGCAGATTTATGTTTCCATATTTCTGATTCAGGTCTAAATTCATTGTTGACGGAATAGAAATATAATAATCAACCGTCAGACGTTCATTGTTTCCTCCTTGTTGACTTGTTTTTCCATATGAAGTAACTGCGGAAACTTTATCGCCTTCTTGTTTTAGATCGATTTTAGTTCTTTCTATATTTTGCTGTGCACGTTGCTCTTTCGATGCGACAGATTCTATTTCAACACGAATAGACACTTCAGCTTTATCCCAATGAGTTATCGTGATGTTTCCAAACCGGTTGTCCACATAAAGCAATCCGTTTTTACTAACGGAATAGGTATTATTTATCACTTTCTTTTTTACGCTCTCAAACGTCTCAGCCTTTATCACAGTTGAGTGCCCTCCCAAAAGCAATACCGCAAGCAAAGCGAGAATAAAACGATTACTTGTTTTCATTTACTTTATATTTAATTGTTTATATCATTCCTGTTTTTCTCTTTCTGCATTTGGCGCAGCAAAATCCGCATTCCTGAGACACTCGCATCATAATGTCTGTTCATTGCAAAAAGCGCCTCCTCAGAACAAGGAAGAGAAGGCAATATCCGATTCTCAAAATCATTATTTAAAGCAATCACTTCTTGCGTCTGCTTTAATAATTCCAAAGCCCCCGGTGATTGGTGGTGTTTATAAATTTCTTCCATCTGTGCAATGGTTTCAGAGATTTGCATTGTATAGTAATGTCTCACTTCACTAATTTCGGCGCTCATTGTACAAGTGTTATCCATATTCTTCTCTGCATAACGCGTCTGAACAAAAAATAAAAGTCCCAGACATGCCGCCGCCGCTATGAGTCCAATAACTCTCCTACGCATGATCAGTTTCTTCCGCCCTTCCAGCTTTTTATTAAAACGCTCGGCATGTCCTACCGGAAGCTCTATATCATCGAACTCCGGCCTGTTATTGTCTATAAAATTCTTCAGCCTGTCCATCGTTCATTCCTTAATAAGATTCATTAATCTATTCTTTGCACGCATATATTGCGTTCGTACAGTAGATGGTTTCAGATGCAATATCAACGAAATCTCCTCCATATCATATCCTTCAAAAAGATAGAGTGTAAGAATCAGCCGGTAACCGGGAGCTAAATGTTGGATTCCTTCTTTAATTTTAGCCACAGAGTAAGAAATCTCATCCTCTTCCCCAGTACAATCTTCCGCTGCGTCTTCGCTCAGGTTATCGTTCAATTCCTCCATCAACGGCATTTGCCTTCTCACATAATCAATCGCTGTGTTTACTGCAATCCGATGCATCCAAACCTCAAAATTCTTTTCACGATCATACTGATTGATACGAGTAAATATTTTCAGAAAAGCATCTTGCATCGCTTCTTCTGCTTCTGCGACGTTGCCGAGGACTCGAAAGCATGCGATATATAATCGTTTAGCATATAGCTCATACAATTTCATCTGCGCTTTCGGATCCTTTCGGCTACATCTATCAATCAAGTATGTGGTGTTCGTATCCATCTATTCAATAATACGAAAAAAGACTTCTCTATGTTGCATGTAAAAAAAGTTTTTATCGATTATTTTTTACCAACTATTAGGTATTGACTTCAAAGCATCAAGCAGCTACCTTTATTCCATTAATTATCAGAAGAACAAATAGATCATGAAGGCAATAGAAGCAGAAAAGAATTGGGTATCGAAGAAAATGCTCAGAGCAATATTTTTAGTATGGTTAGCCTGTACGCTTATCGGAATATTTTGTTATAAAATTTTCATCCTTGCTATTCTCTGCTCAATACTTTCAAGCCTTTCTCTTATTTTGTTCTTATTTATGTTTTATGCCCACCATAAACTCTCTCCTAAAGGTGGCAATTTCCAGAGCAAGGTTTCAGCACTTGTTACAGACAAAATAGAGACAAATGCCTCAGGCAGACTTTTGGATATTGGCTGTGGCAGCGGTATTCTTTCTGTAGAATTAGCAATAAAATGTCCTCTTTTAAAGATTAACGGCATTGATTATTGGGGTAGCATGTGGGGATACGCCAAAGAAAAATGCGAAAAATTGGCAAAGGACAATAATGTGTCTGACCAGATTTGCTTTGAAAGAGCAAGTGCTTCTTCGTTACCTTTTGAAGATGAATCATTTGATATCGTTATCAGCAATATGGTATTTCATGAAGTTGCCGATGTAAAAGACAAAAAAGAAGTCATAAAAGAAGCCTTACGGGTTCTGAAGAAAGGAGGACTATTTGTTTTTCAGGACTTACTACTCAACAAGAAACTTTATGGAAACAGAGAATACTTAGTGCAATATGTCAAAGATCTGAATATAGAATCTGTATCATTAACCAAAACCGCTGAACAATTAACGATTCCTCGCCTACTGAATTGCCCTATGTTTTTCTCGGATACAGCCCTGCTCTCAGGTAAGAAATAAATCAGGCATTAAGCAGGGGTTGGCTATAATTTTTTCCGATAGGAGTTATCGATTTTTTCGTAAGCCATCGCTTTTATGCCTAATTCAGGCAATCTACATTTGCGGTGTAACAAAAACAAATAAAAATTATGTGTCAACCAATGATTTTCTGGATCACAATCGTATGTGTATTATTCTTAGGCTTTACCTTTAGAGCCATCGAAAAAGTACACAAAGCATCCAATCCCAATGGTCATATTATTGAAATGGGAAAAGAGAGAGACTTATTTTATTGCCCCGGAGACCGGAAAACAAACGATCAGGATGATATCGAAAATCCATAATACCGGGGAAGGGGTAAATGAGCTAACGGCAAAAGAAGTCTGTATTTTTCTTTCAGACTATGCCGCCCGGCTCTTGGGCTGTGGAGCCACTTGTATCCGTATTGAAAAAAATGTTCGCAGAATGTCAAAAGCGTTTAGTATGGACGTTGAGATGACGATTATGCCCTCGCACATACATTTAAGCGTCTGGGACAAAGCGCATACAGAGTCTTTTACGAATATCAAACGAATACATAAAGGAGGAATTAGCTTCAACATCAATACATTGCTGAGTAAGCTTAGTTGGGAAGTTGCAGATGGCAAGGTTAATTTTCAGGATGCATTGCGTCTGTTCAAAAAGATAACCGACACACCACCAAGTAACCAACGGTTAGTCTTGTTTTTAGCGTCTTTAGCAAATGCGGCATTTTGCCGTCTGTTTGGAGGAGATCCAATAGCAATGTTGATTGTATTTATTGCAACACTTGTTGGTTATCGGGTAAAACAGATTATGCTTGAAGATGGAGCAGATGTAAGGTTCGTTTTTTTATGTGCCGCCTTCTTTTCGTCGGTTATTGCAGCAAGCGGACATCTTTTTGGATTAGGGGAAACGCCTGAGATTGCTTTAGGTGCCAGCGTTCTATACCTGATTCCGGGAATTCCCTACATTAATTCGGTAAGTGATATGCTTGACGGTCATTACATATGTTCTTTCAGCCGTTTCATGGATGCAGCCATACTTACGGCATGCCTTTCGATAGGCATGTGCGGAGGACTATTATTAATGAATTTAGGTCTGTTTTAAAAAATTGAAACTATATGCTTTTAAATATACTTCAAGATGGTTTCTTTGCCGCAATAGCAGCAATTGGTTTTGCGAGCATAAGCAATCCGCCCCAGCAAGCCTATGCTTTTTGTGCATTTATTGCTGCAGCGGGGCATTCTGTTCGTTTTCTGTTGACTACCAATACGGTTTTTCAAGTACACATCATATTGGCAAGCATAATAGCAGCTTTTGTTATCGGGTTATTAGCCGTCTATCTGGCTCCTCGCGCTAAATGCCCTGCTGAAACATGCTTATATCCGGCTTTACTGCCCATGATACCCGGTATGTATGCTTATAAAACAATAGGAGCATTGCTTCTTTGCCTTTTTCATAAAGAAGAAAATTTATTCAATCATTATTTATATTTACTCACTTACAATGGGCTTACATGTACTTTTATTGTTTTAGGCATGGTTATAGGTGCAACGATTCCCATTTTTTTATTTAAAAACACATCTTTTCAAGCAACGCGATAAATTAAGAGCCTGTTTAAATTTTTATTCGTGGCTTATTTCGATTTATTTTTTGTTTAGTTGTATATCCGCATGAATGAGCATAGCGGGCTATGTGATTGAATGCGGAGATGCAGATAAGCAAAAAAGAAAACGAAATAAGACCGAAACAAGCCTTCAAGAAATATCCTATAAAAATTTAAACAGGCTCTAAGATTTTTATCCGTTATTTGTATTTGATATAAACAGAGATTTTATGGAACTCCGACAATTAAAATATTTCGTCAAAGTAGCTGAAACACTTAATTTCTCAGAAGCTGCTAAAGCTTTATTTATCACTCAAAGCACTTTATCTCAACAAATAAAACAATTAGAACAGGAAATGAATGCGCAACTGTTCCAACGCGACAGTCATAGTGTGGCTTTGACGGAGGCAGGAGAAGAGCTTTTCCCTTGTGCATTACAGACAATATATACGGCAGACGCCTGCATTGAACGTATTCATGATTTGAAACAGTTATTAAGCGGCACTCTCAATATTGGGGTCACTTTCTCTTTCAGTCCTATATTAACAGAAACAATAGTTACGTTTATAAAACGATATCCAAACGTGAAATTAAACATTTGCTACAAGCCTATGGCTGAATTAATGGATATGTTGGGACGTCGAGAAGTCGATTTTGTTCTGGCTTTTAAACCAACAGAGCGTTATAAGGATATCGAATCCCATATTTTATTCGACAATTATCTGGCGGCAATCGTACAAAAAGATCACCCATTAGCAAAAAAAGAAAAAGTTAGTCTCGCTGAATTAGAACGGTATGATATAGCCTTGCCGTCAAAAGGATTACAAGCGAGGAACGCGTTTGAACTTGTACTGTCTAAATATTTCAGCCAGCTGAAAGTTCGCGTCGAACTCAATGAAGTAAACATCCTTTTGAAATTAATAAAACAAAGCAACTGGGTTACGATACTTTCCGAGGCATCTATTCATAATGAACAAGGAGTTAAGGCAATACCGCTTGACGTTCCGGAAAATGAGATGGCGGGATGCGTTCATATGTTGAAAAACACGTACCGAAAACATTCTGCTCAGGAATTTATTCGTCTGTTGAGTGAATCAAATGCTATTCGGGAACGGATACATGAATGGCTATAATATTAATTATAAAGCAAGTTAGACAATCCGATATTTTGTTGTTTTTCATAAAATTCATACATTTACAAAATATAATAGTCTTCCAATCCTCTAAAGGACTATTATTTAAGACCGTTTTGAAATAAATTTGTTTAACTATATATAAATGATGAAATGAAAAGGATAACAACTTTGGTTATATTATTGTGTATAAGTTTCCTTATTACGAGCTGCGATCGTGATGATTGTAAAGATTGTAAAGAAAAAACTGAAACAGGAAATGTACAAATAGGAGATGTCTTACCTGATTTTTCTGTTAAATTAAGCTCTGGTGATATAATAGACAGAAAGTCTTTAGAAGGGAAAATATCAGTTATTCTCTTTTTCTCTACTACTTGTCCTGACTGTCGGGCATTGTTCCCATCGATCGAACGGATTTATAAAGAAAACAAAGACAATGAAAAGTTTATCTTTTTGGCCATCGGACGAGCACAAAGTGAAGACGTCGTAAGAACATTCATGGAAGAGAATAATTACACCTTTCCCTATTCTCCGCAAGAGACAAGGGATATCTATGATCTCTTTGCTCCCTCTATCGTTCCTCGCGTCTATATATCCAACTCAAAAACGACTGTCGAAGAAGTTTTTATCGACAATCCATTAGCAACATATGATGAGATGAAAGATATTATAGACAAACTTATTGAAGAGCTATGCTGTAAGGCTTAATAAAAAAGAGGGATCAGTCCGAAACCCCGGTTGTTATTACACTTGGATTATGTCGTTTTTAATGGGATTACCTCGATAGGTTAAAACAAATCGTGGATAGCAAATATAAAAAAGTGAAATAAAAAAAACAAAATAATAGCAAAATTTGTCATTTTCAGACAAATTGTCGTCGACCTCAATAGCGCTGTTTTAACGCGCTTTATTAAATAAAACGACAATATATATACCCGAAAAACAAACACCGAAAAACCGCACTTAAAACGCGCGATACGGCATGTCCGTTTTTTTGAATTATCAAAATTGAACAAAAAAAGGCAATGGATAAAATCCCCCTATTCTTTTTGGAAAAAGACTCTATTCTTTTTTTTAATATAAAGGATATTTTTCAAAAAATAACCTTTATATTTTCGGTAAAAAACGGGCTATTTTAGTCTAAATACAATATTTATTAGTCTAAAATGATACTATAATTTAAAAAACAAGGATGGATATTTTTTTACGCGTAAGTAAAAGGGCTAAAAAAGTATCTATTTGTCAAAATAAAACACAAAAAATCAAAACTATTCGATTGATTTTAATGTATTGTAAATCAACAATATGAACGGGATTGATTTTGTTGGAAGCCTCTTCTCAGCGTAGTCTCTAAAATGCCCCAGGTTGCAGTATAGACGTATCACGATGGATTATTACCATAACAACCGGATATTTTGCCTGATCCAAAAAGAGTCAAAAAAAAGAGAGGAATACTAATCGGTGTATTCCTCTCTCTTTTTGCTCTTCCTCTTGGACTTGAACCAAGGACCCTCTGATTAACAGTCAGATGCTCTAACCAACTGAGCTAAGGAAGAATTTACAATACATTTCCGGTCTTTCCCGGCGTCTTTTTGCTCTTCCTCTTGGACTTGAACCAAGGACCCTCTGATTAACAGTCAGATGCTCTAACCAACTGAGCTAAGGAAGAATTTACAATACATTTTCCGGTCTTTCCCGGCGTCTTTTTGCTCTTCCTCTTGGACTTGAACCAAGGACCCTCTGATTAACAGTCAGATGCTCTAACCAACTGAGCTAAGGAAGAATGCTTGTTTTTCAAAAAGATACTTTATTTATTCATAACTATAATACCCTTCTGAAAATGCTTTGCAAAAGTACGGGATGTTTTCCAAATATGCAATATCTTTGTGCAAAAAGTTTCGATATGAACACGATAGGATTGGGTAATGCATTAGTAGATGTGTTACTGCAGTTAAAAGAAGAAGAGATTCTTTCTAAAATTGGTGTCAAGAAAGGCGCTATGGATATGATCAGTGAAGAACAGATGATTGCGATTCAATCATCTAATCAGGACTTAAAAAGAACATTAACTCCGGGAGGTTCTGTTTGCAACACGATGAGAGCAATGGCTGCGCTGGGAGCAAACACTGGTTATATTGGAAAAATCGGACAAGATGACAATGCCGTCTTTTACGAAAATGCCCTGAAAGAGGTGGGAGTAACTCCTAATTTTATTCGGACAGAAGGTGTATCCGGTTGCTGTACCGTATTAATATCACCTGATGGCGAACGTACCATGTGTACTTTCCTCGGACCGGCACCTACGATATTACCGTCTGAGATAAGTGAGGAAATGCTTTCAAGCTATGATTGTATTTATATTGAAGGGTATCTTCTCGTAAATGAAGAATTGGTACGAAGCACTATGCAGAAAGCCAAAAAGCAAGGATTGAAGGTCGCGCTCGATTTGTCTAATTTTAATATTGTCAATTCATTCAGGGGATTATTAGACGAAATAATTCCCGAATATGTGGACATTCTGTTCAGCAATGAGAGTGAAGCTGAAGCGTTTACCGGGTTAAAGGCAGAAGAGGCCGTTCGAAAATTGTCAACATTCGTTGATATATCAATCGTTACCATAGGTCGCGAAGGAGCTTTTATTGGAAGTAAGGGAACGATTATACGCGTTGCGGCTGAAGGAGGAAAACCGAAAGACACAACAGGTGCAGGTGATAATTTTGCCGCAGGCTTTCTGTACGGGCAATCTATTGGAGCAACTTTAGAACAGTCTGCCCGTATCGGATCGATGTTGGCTGGTTACGTAATTGATGTTATCGGACCACAAATTCAGGATGACAAATGGGAACAAATAAAGTTAAAAGTAAAACATATAGTCGGTTAATAATCGGATAATTCTATACATTTACGTTCCAAATTTCATATAATAAAAAAAACTGATGATGCGAGAAAAATTATATAGTGTATTCGTTTGTTTCTTGTTTTCAACAATTCTCCCTTTTACAGTAAACGCACAGAAAGACAGTCGCTTTGAAGTAAGCAAGAATTTAGACATTTTCAATGCTTTGGTTAAAGAAGTGGAGATGTTTTATGTTGATTCTGTAGATGTTGAAAAACTCATGCGCAAGGGTATTGACGCTATGTTAAATGACTTAGATCCTTATACCGAATACATTCCGGAACAGGATATGGACGACCTGAAGTATATGACTACCGGTGAATACGGTGGAATTGGGTCCTATATCCGTCAACGCGAAGAGGGAGTCATCATTGCGGAACCATTTGAAGGAATGCCGGCTGAATTGGCAGGTTTAAAGGCGGGAGACCGTATCTTACGTATAGACACAACAGATGTGTCTTCTTTTTCGAGTGACCAGGTAAGTTCTCTGCTCAAAGGGGTTCCGAATACAAAAATGCAACTTACAATACAACGTCCGGGCGAAAAGAAGCCTCGTAAATTTGATCTGATACGTAAACAGATATTAGTGGATCAGGTCACCTATTATGGCGTTCGTGAAAACGGTGTTGGCTATATCCAGCTCAAGGGATTTACGGACAAAAGTGCGCAGGAGGTTAAAAATGCGTTTGAAGATTTAAGAAAAAACAAAGGGATAAAATCGCTTGTTCTTGATTTAAGGAGCAATGGTGGTGGTTTATTAGAAAGTGCTGTACAGATTGTAAACATGTTCGTCCCCAAAGGAAAAGAAGTGGTTTCAACAAGAGGTAAAATCAAACAATGGGATCGCACCTACCGTACTTCAAATGAACCGTTGGATACGGTTATGCCTATTGCCGTACTGATTAACGGAGCCTCAGCTTCGGCTGCTGAAATTGTTTCAGGAGCTTTGCAAGATATGGACAGAGCTGTTTTAGTAGGGCAACGTTCTTTCGGGAAAGGATTGGTACAATCTACGCGTGAATTACCGTACAACGGAAGTGTAAAAATAACCATGAGTAAATATTATATCCCCAGCGGACGATGCATACAGCAGATTGACTATTCACACAGAAAGGCAGATGGTAGTGTGGCTGCTATTCCGGACAGTTTAACTTCTGTATTCTACACTTCAAACGGACGCCCGGTTCGAGATGGAGGAGGCGTACGTCCGGAGTTTGAGGTTGAAGAGACTAAAGTGCCTACGCTCATGTATTATCTGGTAACTGATTACGTCCTCTTTGATTTTGTCACCGATTGGGTACAGAAACATCCTAAGATTGCTCCAGTAGAAGATTTCGTTGTTACAGACGAAGATTTTGAGGCGTTCAAAGCTTATGCTAAAGAAAAAAACTTCACCTACGATCGTCAAAGCGAAAAAGCACTCAAAACGCTAAAAGAAGTCGCAGAATTTGAAGGATACTTAGACGGAGATACCACCTTGATAACGGCGCTAAAAGCACAGATAACACCGGATTTAGAACGCGATTTTGACCGATTCAAAGATCAGATCACAAAGATACTTGGCTCTGAAATCGTGAAACGTTATTATTTCCAAAAAGGAGAGTTGATCGAAAGTTTAAAAGACGACGATGTGCTTAAAAAAGCGATTGAGGTATTATCTACTCCGGAATTATACAAAAAAACGCTCAACGCCACAGAAGAGCAGAAAGAAACGGCATTGGCAAAAGGTCATTCTTTAGGATTAATGGCCTTGTTGTCGGTTCCCGTCGGTGTCTTTTGTTAAGGTTTTTTGAATTGAATATGGAGAACGATTAATTCGGAAACAGTTCCCACACGGTAAGGTGGCCCGGCAATTCCTATTCCGGAAGAAACATAATATTGTGTGTCGCCTTTCCGGTAATATCCGTATGCTTTTTCATACACAGCTTTCAGCAACAGAGGGTATGGCCATAATTGGCCGTTATGTGTATGCCCATGTAAAGCAAGATCTATTTTATTCATCGCTGTCTCTGCAAAAGCCCAGGGCTGATGGTCTAACACTATACTTGGTTTCGACGGATCGAGATCTTTCACTAAGGCTCTTAATGGTTTTCGGTTTTTATTGATATAGTCATCTCTCCCTATCAGGTAGAAGGTCGAATCAGGCATCGCTACTGAGTCGATCAGAAGAGTAGCTCCTGTTTTCTTCAGCCATTTATATTTTGCATTACGATTTGCCCGGTATTCATGATTTCCGTAAACAACATAAGTACCCAACGGAGCTTGTAATTGCTGCAAGTCCTCTTCAATATGTGCCTTTTCTGCAAAGCGGGATTCGTAATCCATAATATCACCGACAAGGACTACCATATCCGGTTTCTCCTGATTACTCAACGCAACATATCGTTGTACAATTTTCTTTCCGATTACTTCACCGATATGGAGATCACTCATCATGACGACACGCAGACTATCTCTGCCGGGAACATCTTTTGGGATAGTCAGGTGTACATGCTTTACTACCGGATAAGCCACCCGTCGATACCCGTCAACCAACAATAAGCTGACACCTAAGGGAATAAAAAAGAATAAAACTATTTTTATTTTCTGATAGTTTGCAATCAACCAATCAGGAAACCATTTCCAGAATCGTTGAGATAAACGCAAGAGCTCCAGGAAAAGCAAAGAAAGCGTAATATAGAGTGAGGCGACATACCAGGTATTACAGATATACATTATAGTAATAAAAAGATCATCTGGTAATTGATCATGAAAGAAATAGCCTGTAAAAAACAAAAGCAGCTCTATTATAAAGAAAAGCACATACGGAATTCGACAACTTTTCTTTGGAGGTAGTGCCTGATACCCCCGAACTAAGATGTAGGGATTGAGTAACAGTTGGGCAACTATTGATTGAAAAAAAACTTTCATTTCTTATTTAAACTTCAGGTTAAACACAACTAATTCACTATTTGTGCCTATACGAAACGGAGGCCCCCACAAAGAAAGCCCCGAAGAGACATAGAGGTGTGTATCCTCTCTCCTTTCGTAGCCATAACTAATGTCAAACAAATAGTCGGTCAGCAAATTGATCGGCCAAACTTGTCCGCGATGTGTATGTCCGCTAAACTGAAGATCAACCTTTCCTTTCACTGTTTTTTCTAAATCATAAGGTTGGTGATCTAATAAGATCATAGGCTTGGACACATCAGCTTGTTCTAAAAGAGTACTTAATGGCTTTCTATGATGATTTTGGCGATCATCACGTCCAATCAATTGAACCCCATTCGGGAGCGTAACTACCGAATCGCATAAAAGATGAATCTGCGTAGATCTAAGAAAATCCTTACATTCTTCAATATTCGCAATATATTCGTGATTTCCGGGCACCATATACACTCCTAAGGACGCTTTTAAACGATTTAATTCCTCATCCATACGTTCTTCTTTCAAGGGAAGAACCGTGTTGTCAATCAGATCACCGCTTATGAGGATCAAGTCCGGATTCTGTTCATTTATGCGATCCACATATTTATTCAACGCTTCCTTTCCTGTCCCCAAGCCAAGATGCAGATCACTAACGGCCACGACTTTCAGGGTTGACGTTTCCGCCGGCTTGTTTACCGATAAAGTAAACTCCTGCGTTTTGGGATGTTTATAATTATAATAACCGTAACTCAGCAGACACAAAGTAAAGGCAAAAGAGAGATGAAAGCCATATGCAAAGGGTTTGTAGAACAGTCTAACCAGATCAAAAGAAAGAAGGAACAAGGCCATATATAGTGTAAATACCAGCCATGCGCTGCCGACTTCATGAGTAAACGTCAGGATTTTTAAGGACAATCCTGATTTTCTGACCACAAAGGTGAATATAAGGGATAAGGCACATGCCCAGTAAAGCAAACTGAACAACACTTTTACACCGGTTGGATATGTAGCCAACATCTGACCACCTCTGAAATAAATATAGAAATTACCGATCAAATATAATCCCAAAATCAAAAAAAGCAGAATAGGCATATGTATATTTCTTAATTAATCCGCCAAAGATACACCATTCATAATAAAAAAGGGATGTTTCTGTTTTTTTAGAAACATCCCCGACTTGGATAAATAATTAGTTTACACCTTGTAATACTCTTCCCAACCTTTGCGTGGAGGCTCTCCTACCAACATTTGATTGGCCAAGGCATTATTTGTTATTTGCTTGGTCTTTCTATCAAAAAGAAGTTTTTCTCCTAATCGCTGACTCAATACACCAAGACAGAATACCTGACTAAGCGGTCCGGCAATGGAGAAAGGCGAACGTGTTTTTTCCTTGCCCATACAGGCCAATAAGAAATTAGCATAGTGATTTGAAGGGCTCTTAGGCACTTCAGGGAGCTTCGGAGCCATCTCTTTTGCTTTTTCTTCAGGAATAATAGACAGTGTACTACCATGCGATCCCCCCTTAAAGGTCAATGTCTTAGAATAGATTTCCTTACCAGGATTCAATTTGGCCGGTTGGATTTTACCGCCGGCTACTGTTGGAATATTCGGATCAATTTCTGACACTCCATATCCATCAGGTACAGCAGGAATATTGTCCAATCCATCTTGCCATGTAATATCCAAAGCAGGCATATTCCCTCTTTCAGGGAATTTAAACACAATTGTTGACGACATGGGGAAGAAGAACTTGTTGTGATCCTTCAGATAAGTAGGATTGATTTCATACGGCAATCCCAAATCTAAAAATTCATGTGCCGTATCAATAATATGTGCACCCCAGTCACCCAAAGCACCCATACCAAAATCATACCAACAACGCCATTGCCCGTTTACGAAATCTTTATTGTAATCATGGAATTTCACAACACCTAACCAAGTGTCCCAGTCCATCGTTGAGGGAATCGGTTCTGCCTTTGGGAAGCTGGTGATTTTCGGATCCCAAGAGTGCCAACGACGGGAATTATTCATATGTGCTGTAATTGCAGTAACATCTTTGATAATTCCGGCTTCAACCCATGCTTTGAACTGGAAATAGTTCGCTTCTGAATGCCCTTGGTTCCCCATCTGAGTTACCACACCATATTTTTTTTCACCCTTCATCATAAGCTCTACTTCGTTAAAAGTACGAGCCATCGGCTTCTCAACATAAACATGTTTACCATGTGCCATTGCTTCCATAGTAATTGGGAAGTGAGCATGGTCAGGAACTCCGACAGTAACAGCATCTATTTTATCTGCCATCTTGTCGAACATTTTACGAAAGTCCTGAAAACGCGGAGCATCGGGGAACATATTCATCACCTCCTGCGTATGGGGAGCACCCATGTCCACATCGCAAAGAGCTACGATATTACATAAGCCGGTTTTATATAGCTCTTTTGCTATCTCGCCACCACGAAAGCCGACTCCGATTATTGCCAGATTTACACGGTCATTAGCACTTACAAACGGATTTGCAGGCATTGTCCGTGCTTGCGTAGGAGTCCAGAATGCAGGAATTGCCGTTGCTGCAGATGCAGCCAACGCTTGTTTTAAGAAAAGACGTCTTGAGATTTCACTTGATTTCATGGTATATTATCTATTAGATTAATCAATGTTTGCGCAAACACAAATACATGATGCGAAAATAAGTATTTTTTTCTTTATTCCGTTACACTTAAGAGAAAATGTTCACTTCAGATGGAAAGTAAGAAAGAAACCAATAGTTCATGTATTTTTTTACATTTTTTCTATTTTTGAAACCCTTACTGATTTTCTTCGAAAAATAAACCAACAGTCTCATTAGAAAACACTAATATTAGGGAAAAAACTGAGAAAGTGTATTTTAAACTGGTTTTTATTTTATCTTTGTACTTCATTTTATTTAAGGATAAATAGATTTCCCTTATTAAGAAACACTATTCATACCTTAACTAACTTTTTCTTTTTGTTTAAAACGGTTAAATGTGGAAACGGCTGGATGTGAATTTAGCCGTTTCATTTTTCTCCTACTTCAGATATTTATCAGGAATTTCATTCATTATATTAAATAAATCCTCTACTGTTTCAGCACGGAGCATTGCGACTCGAGTTGATTTAAAATCCGCCAATCCTTTAAATAAAGACGTTGCTGCCAAATGACGACGAATGTGCAGAATTCCGCGACGCTCATCAAGCCGTTCTACACTTTGTAAAACCTGTGCTTTCAAAATTCCCATATACCATTCGAATGATTCCGAAGGCAACTCTTCCCCTGTTTCCAGAAAATGTTTTACTTCACGAAAGATCCACGGTCGCCCGATGCTACCTCTTCCAATCATAACGCCATCGACCCCATAGGTATCAAAACGTTCCTTACAAATCCGGGCAGACGTGACGTCTCCATTTCCAATGATCGGAATATGCATTCTCGGATTTTCTTTTACCTTACCGATCAAGTTCCAATCAGCCTCTCCGGTGTACATCTGGCTACGCGTACGTCCATGAATAGTAAGGGCGGAAATACCGCAATCCTGTAACTGCTCAGCCAGGTCAACAATAATCCGGCTATCCATATCCCAGCCCAAACGGGTTTTAACGGTCACGGGAATATGGACAGCTTTTACAACTTCTCTTGTGATATCAAGCATAAGAGGAACATTGCGAAGCATACCTGATCCGGCACCTTTTCCGGCGACTTTCTTTACCGGGCAACCGAAATTTATATCTAAAATATCCGGATTGGCTTCTTCACAAATACGGGCAGCCTCTACCATAGACTCCACTTCCCGCCCATAAATCTGTATAGCTACTGGGCGTTCTTCATCCGAGACGATTAGTTTTTCTTTCGTTTTATTTACATGTCGGATCAGAGCATCTGAAGAAATAAACTCTGTATAAACCATATCCGCACCAAAACGTTTACACATCAAACGGAAAGCGATATCCGTCACATCTTCCATCGGTGCGAGAAACACGGGACGTTGCCCTAAATCTATATTACCTATTTTCATTCCTGCCTTTTCTTTGAGGTGCAAAGATAAGGCTTTTTGTCCGAACTGCTTTCTATTCAAAGACTACGGCTTTCCTACTTAATTCCTATCATAGAGATCAGGTAATAAGTAATCGCTGCAAGTAGAGCACTGACCGGAATCGTCAGGATCCATGCCCAAAGTAAATTTATAGTAACTCCCCAACGGACAGCAGAGAGTCTTTTGACAGCTCCTACCCCCATGATACTACCACTAATTACATGGGTCGTGCTAACGGGGATTGCGAACATTTCAGAAATAAACAATGTAATAGCACTGGCGGTCTGGGCAGTAAATCCTTCCGTAGGCGTTATCTTGGTAATTTTATTACCCATTGTTTTCATGATCTTCCATCCTCCCCCCATTGTCCCCAATGAAATTGCAGAGAAACAAGCTAAAGCAATCCAAATATGTTCGTTCATAGCTGCTGTGGCAATATCACCACCATGAGCAGCAATAGAAGCTTCGGAAACTTCCATCCAGGCGGGAAGGCCTAAAGCCTGATTAGCCGCCAACGCAACTGCGATAACACCCATTACTTTTTGTGAGTCATTTAGCCCGTGTCCTATACTTAAAAAAGCAGATGACACGAGTTGCAATCGTTTAAACCAATGTTCGGCTTTACTTGGTTTTGCTTTTTTTGCCAGATGGTAAGTGATAATCGTAATTATGTTTCCGGCAATCATCCCAATCAACGGCGCCAGTATAATAAATGAAGCGATCTTTAAAATAGTTGCTGTATGTACGGCTTCAAATCCACCTCCGGCAATAGCTGCTCCGGCCAATCCGCCGATCAGTGTATGAGACGAAGAAGAAGGTATCCCTAATCTCCATGTTAACAGGTTCCAGATTATTGCAGCAACGAGCGCTGCGATGATAATAGTCGAGGGATTACCCACCTGATCTAATATAACTGTCTTAGATACGGTACTGGCGATACCAAAACCCTGAATAATGTATTTTGCAATAAAGAAGGCAACAAAATTAAACGCTGCTGCCCAAAGTACTGCTTGTAAAGGTCCTAACACACGAGTAGAGACAACCGTTGCTATCGAATTAGCTGCGTCATGGAATCCATTGATAAAATCGAAAATAATTGCTAATACGATAATTGTGATCAATAGTGTCATAATGTTCTTTTTATCAGGCGTACTTTACAAGAATTGCTTTTAAAACTTTACCTATATTGTTGATTTTATTTGCCGATTTTTCCAATTCCTGAATAATCTCCTTTAATTTGATCAGCTCTATTGTATCGGTTTCGTGTTTAAACAGTGTTATAATGCCCTCTTCATAAACAACATCTGCTTGTTCTTCCAATCGTTTTATTTCACGACAATGTTCTCGGAATTGTGCATCTGTCTTCTTCATGTTCGACAACTCGGATACCGCCGACTGCACCTCAACACTGGCTTTTCGCACAATCTCTGCCAAAGTGGCCGTACTCTCCGGCAAATGATGAGGATCATACAACAATACTTTATGAGCTGCACGATTGATCGCGTCGATCGAATCGTCGATTTCATCTGTCAGTTCATAAATATCTTCACGGTCAAACGGAGTGATAAAAGTTTCATTAAGCGCTTTAAACACACGACCTGTTACTTTATCTCCCTTAACTTCTTCTGCTTTAATCAGGCGACAGAGTTCAACACGGTCAACATTGCCTTTCGGATCAAACAATTGCTTCAGCAATTCAGAAGAATGAACAAGCACATCACTTGCTTCGGACAACATAGGTAAGAACTTGATGTCCTTAGGAGCAAAAAAGCTCAATAAGCTATTCGTTTTCATTATTTGTTGTATTGTTGATAGATCAAAGCAAACCTTTCAGGCTACTATTTACAAATTCCTAACATGGACTACGTCTTCATGACGATTTTAAAAAACAATTCAAAAATAAACTATAAATTTAAATAATCGGATAATATCATAATTCTTTTTACTCCGATTATTCTAAAACATGAATAATGCGATTTAGAAATGAACTCATTATCTTTGTTTCCACTTAATAAAACAATCATGAAAAAAAATCAGCAGATTAGCAAAGAGCAAGCCCGTTATGCTGTTCTTTCGTTTTTTCTGGCACAAGGATTATGCTTCTCGACCTGGGCAAGCAGGATACCGGATATCAAAGCTATTTTTGCGGCAGACTATCTTTTTTACTGGGGATTAATCTTAGTTCTTATTCCTGTCGGGAAATTTTTAGCCATCCCTTTAGCCGGTTATTTAGTAACACGATTGAGCAGTAGTGTAATGGTACGGTTCAGCATTACCGGCTATGCTCTTTCTTTGTTTGCTATCGGACTTGTTCCATCTATTTATCTGCTTGGTGTATTTCTTTTCAGCTTTGGGGTTTTCTGGAATCTGTGTGATATTTCTCTCAACACGCAGGGAATCGCTATCGAGCGTGCGTATGGGCGCACTATTATGGCTTCTTTTCATGGAGGGTGGAGTTTGGCAGCTTGTCTGGGAGCACTTATAGGGTTCGGTATGATTATCTGGGATATTGCTCCGATTTATCATTTTACATTAATCGCGGCGCTAATCGGGATTATTTTACTGATCAGCGGACGTTTCCTTACGAATGACCGTCCGGAGGATACTAAAGCGGAAATCGACCAGAAACCGGAAAAGCCATGGTTCTTAAAGAAACCGGAGCCGTTGCTTATCCAGCTTGGGATAGTCGGACTTTTTGCTTTAATAATCGAAAGCGCCATGTTTGATTGGAGTGGTGTTTATTTTGAGTCTGTTCTCAAAGTTCCCAAATCCCTACAAATCGGATTTCTTGTTTTTATGATAATGATGACAGCCGGACGTTTTCTGACAAACTATGCTTATGGACTTTTGGGCAAACGAAAAGTGTTACAATTAGCCGGAACATTTATTTTCTTAGGCTTCTTCACGACTGCGTTTCTCGCCGGGTTCTTCGGGTCAATCGTCGCCAAAGTGGTTGTCAATTCCATTGGCTTCATGCTTGTCGGATTAGGCATATCCTGCATTGTTCCGACGAATTACAGTTTCGTAGGAGCCAAATCAAAAACGCCTGTAGGTATCGCATTGACGATCCTGTCGAGCATCAGCTTCATCGGTTCTTTGATAGCGCCACTGCTTATCGGTGGAATATCGCAAGTATTCAACTTACAATATGCTTATATGGTAGTAGGCCTGATGGGACTTTGTATCGTTCTTATGGTAACGTTCAGTGAAGCCTACAAGACAGACAATGATCATTAAAACCTATCAGGAAACCGTTTTTCATTTTTCTCCATACATTGAATCACCTCAGCTTTCGTTCCTTTAAACGGTCCCGAAGCTTCAATTTTCAAGGTGGACATCGCTGCGGCAAAACAGCCGGAGTCTTCTATCGTTTCCCCTTTGACACGACAATATAAGTATCCGGTCATATAGGTATCACCACAACCTGTAGCATCAACGATTTCGGCTGGTTTATAGGCGGGAATAAAATAGAATATACGTCCATCATAAATAACCGACCCCATACTTCCAAGCGTGATAAGAACTTCTTTTACGCCCCAATCATATAGCTGTTTAGCTGCCTTTTCAACATCAGAATAGCCCGTCAGGACTTCCATTTCATGTTCATTTACTTTGAGGAAATAGATATGTTTTAGTGCATCTAATTTCTCCGGCCAATCCACAGCATAGACTTTCTCATCTCTCACTTCACGCAGATAGCCTTGCGAATCGACAGAAACTTTTCCCTTTCCTGCCAAGTACCGAATCACATCTGTAGAGAAATCATCGGCCAGCAAAGAGCCCAAATGATAAATGTTCGCATTTACTTGTTCAAGATAATCAACAGAGAATGGATCTGCTTTTGCTAATACACGTTGCTTACGATTATCCTGATTCTCCCCATAGATATTTTCAAAATAGACAGAATGTTTACTCGGCATCACTGCAACATCCACATGCATGTTACGAAGTTCGTCAACAACCCCCATTTCCGACTCGGCCAAAGCCGTCACTAAAGTATAGTCAATATCACCAAACCGCCTGATAGCATGAGAAAAATAATAAGCAGTTCCTCCCGGCATATGTATCGTGTTACGTGGAGTAACAACTTTGTCCAAAGTAATATGCCCGACACAACAAAGCTGATGTGCATCCATTCCTATTGTATTTTTTATAAGTATGCGAAATTATAAAAAAAAGTTGTTCGTAACCCTATTTTCATCGAATTACAAACTTTTAAAATTTTAAGGCGCCTCAACAAACGTTTCCAAGCGCCTCAGCAAACAAGTTGAAGCGCCTCAACTTTCATTACCAAGCGCCTTAAACTTTTTTTTATCACAGATTCAAATTTCTTCATTGTACAGATTATTCCTTTTTCTCACTAAACAAGCCCATAAAACGTCGTATATTTGTTGTCTTACCAGTGTTATACATTATATACAATATATAGTTTGAAAGAAAAAGGATTAAAAAGAGGATTGTCTAACCGGCATATCCAGTTAATTGCCTTGGGAGGGGCGATAGGAACAGGGCTGTTTTTAGGAATAGGGCCGGCGGCAGTTATGGCCGGGCCTGCCGTTATTCTCGGATATGCAATAGCAGGTATAATTGCTTTTCTGATCATGAGGCAATTGGGAGAAATGGTCGTAGAAGAACCCGTTTCGGGAAGTTTCAGTCATTTCGCCTATAAATACTGGGGATCGTTTGCCGGATTTGCTTCGGGATGGAATTACTGGATACTTTACATCTTGGTCAGCATGGCGGAATTAACAGCAATTGGAACATACGTACAATTCTGGTGGCCGCATATTCCATTATGGGTTTCCAGTTTATTCTTTTTTGTTGTCATTAATCTGATCAACCTTTCTAATGTAAGAATATACGGAGAAGCAGAGTTCTGGTTTTCCATCATTAAAGTAGTCGCGATCGTTGCAATGATCCTGTTTGGCACTTACTTATTGGTAAGCGGCAGTGCCGGAGAAGGTGTCAGCATTGCAAATTTATGGAATGACGGCGGCTTCTTCCCCAAAGGTCTTCTTGCCGCTGATGGAGAGGGGGGATATGAAGGACTATTAGCGGCGTTGGCGATAATCATGTTTTCATTCGGTGGACTGGAACTGATCGGCATTACAGCAGCAGAGGCTGAAAGCCCGGAAAAAACAATACCCAAAGCCACCAATCAGGTCATTTACAGAATCCTGATATTTTACGTCGGAGCATTGATAATCTTATTTTCTCTTTCACCCTGGCGTACGATCACAGAAGGAAGCAGCCCTTTTGTTGCCGTATTCAGTACGTTAAAAGGGTTTGAATTTACCTTGTTCGGACACACTTTCTTTGCAACAGATATAATCGCGAATGTATTGAATATTGTTGTTCTTACTGCGGCTCTTTCGGTATATAACAGCAGCGTGTATAGCAATAGCCGTATGCTTTACGGATTAGCAGTACAACGTAATGCTCCCCGCTTTCTAAGAAAACTCAACAAACATCATGTTCCTGTAATGGCTATAGGCGTTTCGGCTGTATTTGCGGCAATCTGTGTTATTATCAACAAAGTAATTCCGGAAGACGCATTGGAATATCTGATGTCGCTTGTTGTCTCTGCCTTGATCATCAACTGGATCATGATCAGTCTGACTCATTTATTTTTCCGGAAAGCAAAAAAACAAGAGGGGACAGAAAAAACGAAATTTCCGTCGCTCTGGCATCCGGTCGGCAATTATATCTGCCTCCTGTTCCTCTCCGGAATTTTAGTCATCATGTGGATAAACGGCATGTCTGTTTCTGTTAAACTGATCCCGATCTGGCTTCTTTTGCTTTATATCAGTTATAAGGTTATTCAGCGTAAAAGAAAGGTTTAATTTTATCATTACCTTTGCAGATGATGTTATCTCCCAAAAGTAAAAGGCATATTTTTATATCACTTTCCGCGCTATTAATTGTGCTGTTTGTAATCAGTCTGGTGTATGGCTCTGTCCGTATTCCTATAAAAGCGATATGGGAGATTTTGACCGGAGCGGAAACAGAAAAAATTGCCTGGCAACATATCCTGCTTCAATCCCGGCTTCCACAATCCTGTACAGCCATCTTAGCCGGAGCCTCTTTAGCCGTGAGCGGATTATTACTCCAGACATTATTTAAGAATCCTTTAGCTGGGCCATCTATATTGGGTATTACAGATGGGGCTAACTTAGGAGTAGCAGCCGTTATGCTCTATTTCGGAGCCTCATTGAATCAGATGACAGGATTGACAACAAACGCTTACCTGACAGTCGTTCTGGCTGCCTTTGTAGGAGCCAGTATAGTACTTGCCATCATTATTTACTTTTCCACGAAAGTAAAAAGCAATGTTATCTTACTGATTATCGGCATTATGGTAGGTTATTTAGTTTCATCCGTCATTTCTATTTTGAATTACTACGCTTCAGCGGATAAAGTACATGCATTTGTTATGTGGGGATTAGGAAATTTTTCAGGGGTTTCAAGAGAACAACTTCCCTACTTCGCATCCTTTACATTAAGCGGTTTAGTCCTTGCTCTGTTATTGATAAAGCCGCTGAATGCTCTTCTGTTAGGCGAAATGTATGCCGCAAATCTGGGTGTAAAGATAAAGCAGACTCGTTTTCTGATTTTGTTTTGCACAGGGCTACTGGCCGCTTCGGTGACAGCCTTTTGCGGCCCTATATCTTTTATCGGATTAGCCGTTCCGAATATAGCACGTTTGATGTTGGGCTCTTCTAACCACAAGTCGCTTTTGCCGGTCACCCTGATTACGGGATCATGCGTGGCTTTACTATGTACAATACTAATGGTTGTACCCGGCAGCAATACGATCCTTCCTCTCAATGCAGTTACCCCCTTATTAGGAGCTCCTGTAATAATCTATGTATTGTTAAACCGGAAGTCCATTCAATATTTTAACTGATGAATAAAGAAAGACAGACGGTAATTAAGACAGAGGAACTAAGTATTGGCTATAGTCTGAAAGGAGGCAGACAAAAGGTTATTCATAAGGGATTAAACCTGTCTCTTTACGCAGGGGAAGTCACCTGTTTGCTTGGGTTGAATGGCGCTGGAAAATCGACGTTATTACGTACGCTATGCGGTTTCCAGAAATCCTTATCAGGAGCCGTATTTCTGCAAGGGAAGCCTTTGAAAGAGTTCTCGCAATCCGACTTTGCTTTGGCGGTTGGTGTTGTTCTGACTGAAAAGACGAATGCCGGAGGAATAACAGCGTATGAGTTAGTATCTTTAGGGAGACATCCCTATACCGGTTTTTTCGGCAAACTCAAAGAAGAAGATCACCGGGTGATTAAAGAATCCCTCGAAGCGGTGGGTGTCGCCCATAAAGCCCATCAGCGAATAGCAGAACTTAGTGATGGAGAGAAGCAAAAAGTCATGATTGCAAAAACGCTGGCACAACAATGCCCCATCATACTGTTAGACGAACCGACAGCTTTTCTTGATGTAACGAGCCGGATTGAAACAATGGTCTTGCTCCGTAAATTGGCGGTTGAACAGAACAAAGCGATCCTTTTATCTACACACGACATGGATATGGCAATCCAGATGGGAGATTGTTTCTGGTTGTTAGACAAAAACCGTCCTATAGCTTGTGGGATACCGGAAGATTTGATATTAGAAGGAACATTCGGTTCTTTTTTTGAAAAAGAAGGCATACTTTTTGATGTTACTACGGGGAAATTAAATACCGAAATCCCTCAAAAACAGATTGGTGTAGAAGGTGACTTCACCACTTCTTATTGGGTAGGCAACGCCTTAGTCAGAAACGGATTCCGCCCTTCCGAAGTGAGTCCGGAACATATCAACGTAATTTGTCATTCTCCGACAGAACTAAGCATTCAGCATCCCAACGGAAACAAGCAACTTGTGAATTGTGTGTTTGAAGTAATACGCAACATTAAAACAAAAATGAAAAATGAATGAGATTACTTATAAATTAGAAAACCAAAAAATTGCACCTTTACTATTAAGCTACGCTGTTCCTGCTGTAATCGGAACAATGGTAAATGCGATGTATCACATCGTAAATCGTATTTTTATCGGACAGTCTGTCGGCGCCTTGGCTATTTCGGGATTAACACTTACATTTCCTATCTTAATGTTTCTTCAAGCTTTCGGAATGCTCATTGGTGCAGGAGCAGCGACACGCGTTTCTATCTTTATGGGAAGAAAAGAAAACGAGATGGCCGAAAATGTATTAGGAAATGCATTCACACTTACGTTCATCTTATCTGCCCTCACTATTACGCCCAGCTTAATCTTCATGGAAGATATGCTTGTTCTCTTTGGAGGAAGCGAACAGACCATGCCTTATGCGAAAGACTACCTATATATATCCATTCCCGGGAATGTATTAGCGGCACTTAGCTTTGGATTTAATGCGATAATGCGCGCTTCGGGATATCCCCGTAAAGCTATGATATTAATGGTATTAGGCGGTGCACTTAACGTATTATTCGATTGGTTGTTTATTATCGTTATGGACTGGGGGATACGAGGAGCGGCATGGGCAACCATTATTGCCACGGCTATTTCGTCCACTTTAGTGTTAAGTCATTTTTATGGAAAAGACAGCATCATACGCTTTAAAAAGAAATATTACGCCCCCAACAAACGGATCATGTTGAGCATTTTCACAATAGGTATGTCTCCGTTTGCGATGCAACTTGCAGGCAGCTTAGTCAATGTAATCATGAACCAATCTCTGAAAGAGCACGGAGGAGACCTCGCCATCGGAGCAAATGGTATTATCAGCAGTATAGGCCTATTACTCGTCTTATTAATTATGGGAATAACGCAAGGAATGCAACCAATTGTAGGCTTTAATTATGGAGCAGGAAATCGTGAAAGAGTAAAAGAAACATTCCGCTTTGTAATGATTGCGGCAACCATTATTACAACAATAGGATGCACATGCAGTATCCTGTTTCCCGAATTGATAGTACGAGCCTTTACAATAGATGAAGAGCTGATCAATATCGCGTCCAACGGATTACGCATCACCCTGTCGGCCTTCTTTATCGTAGGTACCCAAATCGTGATCAGTCAATTTTTTCAAAGTATTGGTGTTGCCTGGAAAGCAATGTTCCTCAGTCTGAGTCGTCAATGTCTCTATTTAATCCCGGCAATCCTATTTCTTCCCTCTTTATACAACCTGAATGGCGTTTGGTTAGCTGCCCCTTTTTCCGATGTCTTAGCAGCCATCACCTCATGGATATTCTTGTGGCATCACCTTAAGACGGAGAAGAATAAGGTTATTTGATTGATAAAAAACAAAGGGATGCTTAAAGCACCCCCTTCAGAAATTATATCTAAGTTTTTATTCTTCTACAATCTCTACAACTTCTACTTCAAATTTCAAAGTTGAATAGGCCCATGGAACTTTTGAACTTCCGGAATAGGAATCTCTGTTGCCTGTTGAGCCGTACCCTAATTTCCAGGGGATCCAGATTTCCCAACGTTCTCCCGGATGCATAAATTGTAATGCAGTAGCAAAGCCGTCAACAACTCCACTTACTGCAAAAGTAGCTGGATCACGTAAGGGATAGTCTGATGTATCGAATAGATATTCCATTTTCCGGCTGGTTATATCCATAGACATACCATAGTAATACACTTTCACCGTACTCGTATAGAATATCTGTTCTTCTGTCAGAGTTGCAGGTGATTTGGGTTCCAACTCTTTGTAATAGATTGAACCGGCATTCGATTTGGATTTCAACTCTTTATACTCCGGATTTTGAGCTATTTCATTAAAAACACGCTCATTATCTGCTTGCCAGGCATCGTCAACAATATAAATATCGTCATCATCGTCGCTACTGCAAGAAGAGAACATAGCTCCCGTGCATGCTATTACTGCAAGCAGATAGAATAATTTCTTCATCATGTTTATTCGATTATTTTCTTTAATAATGACTTCATGCTTACTTTCTCAGTAATAATTGCATGAAGTTGGTCAATGCTGACACGTTCTTGTTCCATCGTATCACGGAAACGGATCGTCACGCAATTGTCTTTTAGGGTATCATGATCAACCGTTATACAATAAGGAGTGCCAATAGCATCCTGACGACGGTAACGCTTACCGATCGAGTCTTTTTCATCGTACTGACAACGGAAGTCGAAGCGCAACATATTGATAATTTCTTCGGCTTTTTCAGGCAGTCCGTCCTTCTTCACCAAAGGTAATACCGCCAATTTTATCGGAGCCAAAGCTGCCGGCAATTTCAATACAACACGAGTTTCTCCGTTTTCAAGAGTTTCTTCACAATAAGAACCGGCCATTACGCTAAGAAACATACGATCCACGCCGATAGATGTTTCAATCACATATGGGGTATAACTCTTATTTAGTTCGGGATCAAAATATTGCAATTTCTTGCCGGAATACTTCTCATGCTGACTCAAGTCGAAATCCGTACGGCTATGAATACCTTCCACTTCTTTGAATCCAAAAGGCATTTCAAATTCGATATCCGTTGCTGCATTCGCATAATGGGCTAATTTATCGTGATCGTGATAACGATATTTCTCATCACCTAAGCCAAGTGCTTTATGCCACTTCAGGCGTGTAGCCTTCCAACTTTCAAACCATTCCAATTCTTCACCCGGACGAACGAAAAACTGCATCTCCATTTGTTCAAATTCACGCATACGAAAAACGAACTGACGGGCTACGATCTCATTACGGAAAGCCTTCCCGATTTGTGCAATACCAAACGGGATCTTCATACGACCTGTTTTCTGTACGTTCAAGTAGTTTACAAAGATACCTTGAGCCGTTTCCGGACGAAGATAGATTTTGGATGCACCTTCTGCCGTAGAGCCCATCTCAGTAGAGAACATCAGGTTGAACTGACGCACCTCTGTCCAGTTGCGGGTTCCGGATATCGGACATGCAATTTCGCAGTCTAAGATCAACTGGCGTAAATCTTCAAAATTAGAGTCGTTCAGATCTTTTGCAAAACGAGCATGTATTTCGTCTCTTTTTGCCTGATTCTCCAATACCCGGGTATTTGTTGCACGAAATTGCGCTTCATCAAAAGCATCGCCAAATTTCTTTGCGGCCTTTGCCACTTCTTTATTTATCTTTTCGTCTATCTTTGCCAGATGGTCTTCAATCAACACATCAGCACGATAGCGTTTCTTAGAATCTTTATTATCAATCAATGGATCATTGAATGCATCCACATGCCCTGAAGCCTTCCATATCGTCGGATGCATAAAGATAGCAGAGTCTATCCCTACTACGTTTTCATGAAGCAACGTCATACTGTCCCACCAGTATTTCTTAATATTGTTCTTCAACTCCACTCCGTTTTGCCCATAGTCATAGACAGCCCCAAGACCATCATAAATCTCTGATGAGGGAAACACGAAACCATACTCTTTGCAGTGTGAGACTAACTTCTTAAAAACATCTTCTTGTGCCATATTCGCGCAGTAGTTTAAAATATTCTTTCAATAAGGATACAAAGTAAATGATTTTTTTGGAAAACAGACTTATTCCTTCAACAAGTCCTGCCATTCCTGATCTGTAAGACTTTGCAAAGGATCGTTTTCTGAAATAAAGGTTTCCGCCAAGACACACTTCCGCTCTTGTAAAGCCCGTATCTTTTCTTCAATTGTATCATTCGAAATGAAACGATAAACAAACACCTGCTTTCCTTGTCCAATGCGGTGCGCACGACTTTCCGCCTGCATCTCTGCTGCCGGATTCCACCAGGGATCAATGATAAAAACATAGTCGGCTTCCGTCAGATTTAAACCGACTCCACCGGCTTTAAGAGAAATAAAGAAAGCAGAAACAGCTGGATCGTTAGAAAAACGGGCTATTTCTTTTTCTCTGTCCGATGTTCCTCCGGTCAGCATAGCATATTCCCAACCCCGTTGTTTAAATTCGCCGCCCAATAAGTCGAGATGGGTAACAAATGAAGAAAATATCAGCACTTTATGCCCTTCGCTCAACAACGTTTCGTACGTATCTATTATTTGCTCCATCTTCCCGGAGCTTCCGTCATAATCAGAATAAAGCAATTTCGGATGATTCGCCAACTGACGTAACCGTAAAATTCCGTTCAGCGCTACAATCTTATTTCGCTTCCATTCATCAAGTAAAGAACTCCGAAGACTGTTCTTCTCTTTCTGATAGACCTCTTTCTGATCGGTTCCCATCTCGCAAAAGATTATTTCCTCCGTGAGAGGAGGCAATTCTGGTGCAACTTGTTGTTTGGTGCGCCTCAGGATAAAAGGCGAAATCAGTCGGAGCAACTTATCACGCATACGTGTATCACCCATCTTTGTGATTGGAGTAATAAATTGATTTCTGAAGAAAGACTGCGAGCCTAAAAGTCCGGGATTGATAAAATTAAGCTGCGCCCAAAGATCTTTCAATGAATTTTCAATCGGAGTTCCGGTAAGCACAAATCGATGCTCGCTCCGGAGACGCATAACGGAATGATATGTTTGAGATTCAGGATTTTTAATGTATTGACTTTCATCTAAAACAACACATTTAAATGGATATTTCTCCAACAGTTCAATATCCCTTCGTAATATACCATATGTAATCAATACACAATGATACCGATTAAATACCTGAGAAATATTCTTAGCCCGCCTTTCGGCCGTATATTCGTATAAACACAAAGTGCTGAATTTACGAATTTCCCGTCTCCAATTTGGCCGTAACGAGGTAGGCATAACAATAAGCGATGCTTGTTGCACTTCTATTGGTTTCAAATAGTCTGTTCCATCATCTGTCAGACTTATTTCATCTCCAAACAAAGACAACTGCCCTACCTGATCGATCTTTATCGGAAAGGTATCCATCTTCTCTTCATGAGGACCCGGATCGTAAAGATATTGCAGAAGCGTAATTGTCTGTAAGGTCTTACCCAATCCCATATCATCCGCTAAACAGCCCCCTAGCTTATTCTTAGTCAGATGTGCTAACCAAGAAAAACCATCTTGCTGATAGGAACGTAATACGGCTTTTATCTTTGGAGGGACAAGAACATTCTCCTTTTCAACATAATCTTTTTTGAAAGGGCTTGCATGCTGGAAAACCTTCTCGTCAATCATCCCGGCATGTATTTTCTTAACAATCACCTTGTCGTCTTCCGCTTCTCCCCACACAAACAAATCATTGTATTTCTCAAACCATTCATCGGGAAGTAAAGCCACTTTGCCATCAGGAAGAAGGTAGCGACGATCACCGTTGAGGATATTCTTTTTAAAACGAATGAAGGGAAACGAATACTCTCCGATCTGCACCATTATACGGACTTCGAACCAATCCATAGTGTCTGTTACTTCCTGCCTGACTTCAATTGGACCAATATAATAGGATATATCTGATACGGACTCAAAAGAAAACAACGTTTCTAACATTTCTTTATGTTGGCTAATCCAGTCAACATAAGCAAAATCAGACTCAAACTGATAATTACGGAACAAATTACCACTTTCATGCCGGAAGCCATTTTCAATTAAAAAATTAATACATTGTTGCTCCCAGTCTTTATCTCTTTGGAAATAAAAGATAGTCGGTTCTTCCGCTTTCTTTTCTAAATAAGGATACGTACGTTTCTTCTTCTCATACGGAGAAAACGAGTTCTTACCATAAAAAAACATTAATTCCAATCTCAATGTTTGCGCAAAATTCGAAAATAAACCCAAATGCGCTCTCTTTGCCGGATACTGCTCTACTAATCTAAAACCGGAAACCTCAACAGGAAACTGTTCCATCAACGGGAGCACTATCTTTTCCAGATACCGCATCGTTTCAGAAGCAGGAGCTTCCACATATTTTTTTGTTAGAAATGGCGAAATTCGACCTGCACGAATACGATCAAAAACGAGTAGTTCCCTACCTATTAATAACAAAGCAGGTTCGACAGCAAGAACCATTAGCGGGCGTTCGTTTTGAAGCTGTATAGTCCTTCCGTCCAAAGAACAATGCAAACCATAACGAAAATAATGATCTGTTGCTTCGCAGGCAAAAGAAACTTCGACATTACTTGTTGCTAATGACACCAAATGATGATCATATAACAGATCAGCCCCCATATCTTTCATATAAAGAGGAATACCTTCCGCTCTGATCAAAGCAATAATATCCTGATGCCTTTTCTCTATATAAGGACGAATATTTTCATTCAATACCTTTTCAGACATTTTATGAAAAAAATCAGCCAGAGTACGCTCCTTTGAAAATGCCTTCATCAGCGTTCTCTCCGTATAGCCTTGAGCTAAGGAGATAATCTTCCTCTCCCCCTTACTTATCGCTCTTTCCTGTTTTGACTTGACTGTTGCATTCTCATCCGTCATAATAACCTTATCTGAAACCCTATGCGCAAAATAAGGAATCAATAAGGGTCCCAAAACCGGATGATTACTAATTGTTACAACAAACAAGTTGTCCGTATCCATAAAGTCATTTTTAATATAACCAACAAAGATAGCCTATCCTGACAAGAAGTAAAGAAGGTTTCAAAAAAAAACTACTCGAACGAAAAACTAAAAACCGTAACTTTGACAGCAAGTAGAGACTATAACAAAGAGAATGAAAATAATAGCTGACAATACAATCCCTTTCCTAAAAGGAATTCCGGAAGAATTTGCAGAAGTAACGTATCTTACTTCAGAAGAGTTTTCTCCGGAGACAATCAAGAATGCAGATGCACTAATCGTACGCAGTATTGATAAATGTACCCGTGAATTATTAGAAGGTAGTTGCGTAAAACTAATTACTACCGCTACAATTGGATTTGATCATATTGACACCGCCTATTGCAATGAAGCCGGGATTACATGGCGTAATGCGCCGGGATGCAATGCCGTTTCGGTATCACAATATGTAATTGCGTCTCTATTTGCAGTTTCTCTACGTAAAAATGAATCTTTAAAAGATAAAACAATCGGTATTATCGGCGTTGGCCATGTCGGAAAGGAAATAGAAAAACGTTGTTTGGCCTTAGGAATGCACGTCCTTCGGAACGACCCTCCTCGTGCTGCTCAAGAAGGAGAACAAGGATTTGTATCGTTAGACGAAATAGCTCATAAAGCCGATATAATAACCGTACATACCCCTTTAGAGAGAAAAGGGAAATATGCCACCTTTCATTTAGCCAATGAAGAGTTCTTTTCCAAATTAAAAAGAAAGCCCTGGTTTGTGAATGCAGCGCGAGGAAGTATCCATGATACCTCAGCCCTATTACAAGCAAAAGAGAAAGGATTAATCAGCGAACTCATTTTAGATTGTTGGGAAAACGAGCCTTCGATTAACCCGGAGTTACTTCAGATTGCAGCCATTGCAACTCCTCATATAGCCGGATTCTCGGCAGATGGAAAAGCAAATGCAACGCGAGCCTGTCTCGAACATATTTCTTCCTTCTTTAACATTCCGAATGTACGAATAGCAGACGTGCTTCCGCCACCACCGGCAGAACCCACCATTAATCTCGAAAGATTTCAAAAGAATCGAATAGAACAAGCTGTTTTTCACAGTTTCAATCCGGATAAGATCGACAAATCCCTTCGGAATGCCCCCCCCAAATTCGAATGGTTTCGTGCGAATTATTCTCACCCGAGAGAATTCTCTGCTTATACGATTATAAAAGCTACCCCCGAAGAACGTTTGTTGTTAGAAAGATTAGGATATCTTTGCGAATAGGATAATTATTAGACATGAAAGAGCAAAAGAACATATCTAAAATTGATCAGATTTATTCTGAATACAAAGAACGTTATATTCGTTTTGCCTTATCCTATGTAAGAGATAAAGATACGGCAGAAGATATGGTAATGGAAGCTATTCTGTATTATTGGGAAAATAGAGCTTCTTTGACAGACGTTAAAAATATCCCTCTCTACATCCTCACAGTTATAAAAAACAAATGCTTAAATTATCTTCAAAGGCTAAGAAGCTGGAATGATCTATCAGACAAAATCCTGACAGATCAGGAATGGGATTTGAAAATGCGCATTTCTTCTCTCTCGTCTTGCGATCCGGCAATGTTATTTTGTGATGAAGTACAGGTCTTACTAAGAAAAGCCATAGGTGAACTTCCTGAGAAAACAAGAGCAATTTTCTTATTAAGTCGTGAAGACGAAAAAAGTTACAAAGAGATAGCAGAGATTACAGGTCTTTCAGTAAAGAGTGTAGAATTTCATATCAGCAAAGCATTAACTCATTTACGCCAACGTTTAAAAGACTACTTACCTTTGTTATTACCAGTCTTTGACTTTTTCTACAATTAACAAACTCTCCTCTCCGTCCTTTTTCTAAGACGCAAGTGTAATTTTCTTTGTAAAAGGAATAAAAAGCATTTTTCCATTAGGGTAAACTGTTAGTTATTTGCCTTTTTATATGTAGCATCAAAATAGAATATGGAAAGAGAGAAACTATATAAGGTTTTTAAAGGAACTTTTTCTACCAGCGAATTAAGAGAAGTCAGACGTTGGACGGAAGAGCATCCGGATAATACGGAAAGATATATAAAGGAAAGACAGCTCTTCGATGCTATACAATTTGCTAATATATCTCATGAAAAAGAGAAGAAAAGAACAATTAAACTTTCTCTACTTATAACAAAGGTTGCCATTATTACGCTAATTTTTGGATTAGGCTACATGAGTAATTTTGTCATGATAAAAAAAGAAACAAATGAGACAGCAATGAATACTATTACTGTCCCTGCTGGACAAAGCATTAGCCTCACATTATCAGATAGTACTAAAGTTTGGCTAAACTCACGAACAAAATTTTCTTATCCGTCTTCTTTTGCTGAAGGGAACCGTGAGGTCTTTCTTGAAGGTGAAGCTTTTTTTTCTGTAAAAAAGAAACGCAACAATATGAACTTTACGGTCAGAACTAATCAATGCGACATAGAAGTATTAGGCACTGAATTTAATGTAGAAACTTACAAAGAAACAAATATTTTTTCTACGGCCTTAATGAAAGGTTCTTTGAAAATTATAGATAAAGAAAAAAAAGACCGTTCAATTATGCTTTCTCCCAACAATATTGCTTCTGTCGTGAACGGAAATATAAAAATAAGTCCGATAAGTGATTTTGATTTATATCGATGGAAAGAAGGTTTGATTTGTTTTAAAGAAACAGAATTCCAACAATTAATAAAACGATTAGAAAGGTGTTATGACGTTAGGATTGAAATACGAAATACAGCAGTGAAAACTCAAAAATTTAATGGAAAATTCAGAATATCGGATGGTTTGGATATCATTCTAAGAGTTTTACAAACAGACTCCAATTTTAAAATCATGCGACAAAGCAATGAATCATATATTATTAATTAAAAGAAACCGCCTATGTAATATAATCTTGTTAACCTAAAAACTATTGATGCTGATGGCATCTATATACTATTTATTAATATTAAATCAAATGATTATGAAAATAAAACCCTCATTAACAAACTTCAGGTTAAGTCTGAATAGAAAACTTATTATGGTATGTTTTCTGTTTTTATCTACAATTCTCAACATCAAAGGATTCCCGATATTCGCTGAGAATAATAATTCTCAGAATGTCAAAATCTCTTTAAACAAAGAAAATACGAAACTCGAAAATATATTAAACGACATCGAAACACAAACAGATTTTTTGTTTGTTTACCATAACGATGTAAACCTAGATAAGAAAGTATCCATACGTGCAAAAAACAAAACTATTTTTGAGATTTTAGATCAGTTATTTGATGAGTCAATAAAATACTCGATAGAAAATTCATATGTTATCTTATCAACAAATACTGATATAAAAAACAGAGATATTCTTTCTACTACAAAAAGCCAAGAAAAAAAAGTCACAGGGATCATTTTAGATAGCTACAATGAGCCCATAATTGGGGCTAATGTTGTAGAAAAAGGAACGACAAATGGGACTATTAGCGACATAAACGGAATATTTAATCTTATCCTTCAAACAAATAACCCAACTCTTGTTATCTCATATATAGGTTTTAAAACACAGGAAGTCCGCATTGGGAATGAAGAAAATCTAACCATTAAGCTGACGGAAGACACAGAAACCTTAGAAGAGGTTGTTGTTGTTGGGTATGGAGTACAAAAACGGGCTTCAGTAACCGGGTCGGTTGCTTCCTTACAGAGTAAAGACATCGCTACTGTTAAAACACCGAACGTTACGAACACATTAGCAGGAAAACTCCCAGGACTACGTGCCGTACAACGAAGCGGTGCTCCGGGTGATGATGCGGCCTCAATTGATATTCGTGGTTTTGGAAATGCTCTTGTTATTGTAGATGGTGTAGAGCGTGACTTTACATTAATTGACGCGAATGACATTGAGTCAATCAGTGTTCTGAAAGATGCTTCTGCTTCAGTATATGGATTCAAGGGAGCAAACGGAGTAATTCTTGTTACCACTAAGAAAGGTGAAATAGGAAAACCCAAAATCAATTATTCAGGATATTATGGGCTACAAAGTATTACCCGTTATCCAGAACTTCTGAATGGGTATGAATACGCTATGCTATACAATGAGGCACAACAAAATGTTGGTGTAGCTGCACCTTATTCAAACGAACAGTTAGAACAATACAAGCAGGGTATCGGAACGACAGACTGGTATGACGAAGTAATACGAGGCACAATTCCTCAAATGTACCATAATTTGAATGTATCAGGAGGCTCAGAGAAAGTCAAATATTATTTTTCTTTAGGATACACCGATCAAGAGGGAATGTATAAATCAAAAGATTATACTTATTCTAAATACAATGTAAGATCAAACATCAGTGCTGAAATTGTTAAAGGATTTACGGTGGATTTACAATTAGGAGGTTGGTTTGATAGTAGGAATAAACCATACGAAGCAGAACCTCTGACCAGAAGTATCCAAATGGCCAAGCCTGTTTTCTCTATTTATGCGAATGACAATGAAAACTATTGGTCAAACCCCGGAGACAAAGGTAATCCCGTTCATCTTTCAGATATAGACAATGTAGGTTATGACCGCAGAGACCGCAGGGAGTTTAACGGATCAATTGCTTTAAACTGGCAAATACCTTGGGTCGAAGGACTTTCTGCAAAAGCATTGTTCGCTTATGACTACAATAATAACTATGTAAAGAAATGGTATAAAGAGTATTACGAATACGTATATAATGAAAGTACTGAAGAGTACAAAACTCAGGCAAGTCATACGATATCTGAACTTACGACAGAATTCAAAAATTATTTCAAGCCTAACGTACAAACATCTGTTAATTATGCCAGGACTTTTAATGGGAAACATAATATTAACGCATTAGCTTTATTTGAGTCATATAATGACAGAACAGACAATGCTATGGCTTATAGACAGTTTGCAATTGGAGCTATTGATCAGATCGATGCAGGAGATAAGTTAAATATGAATAATGGAGGGACAGCTAAAGTTTCTGCTCACGCAGGTTTGGTTGGTCGGTTAAACTATGCATATGACAATAGATATATGGCAGAGGTTAGCTTCCGTTATGATGGTTCATATAAATTCAGTCCGGATAAACGTTGGGGATTCTTTCCTGCATTATCTTTAGGATGGCGGGCTTCGGAAGAACAATTCTTTAAGGATGCATTACCTATGGTCGAGAACTTCAAACTAAGAGGATCAATCGGTAAAATAGGTGATGAAGGAGACTTTGATGCTTATCAGTATCTAACAGGGTACACCTATCCTAATAATAGCTACGTACTTGGTTCGTCAGGACTAACAAATGGTGCAGCCGATAGAGGCATGCCTAATACAAACCTGACATGGTATAAATCTACTACATATAATGTCGGATTTGAGACTTCTGTTTTACAAGGAAAATTTAATGCCGAATTTGATTATTTTGTTCGCAAAAGGGATGGATTGCTCGCTACTCGCATATTAACATTACCTACGACCTTCGGCCAAGCTTTACCTCAGGAGAATCTCAATTCCGACAGAACAAAGGGCTTTGAAATTGTAATTGGACATAGAAACAAAATCAACGATTTCACTTATGAAATTAAAGCAAACTTCTCTTCTACAAGACAATACAATGATTATATCGAACGTGCAGAATCCTCCAATATGTATGATAACTGGAAAAACAACTCGAATGACAGATATAAAGACATTAAATGGGGTAAAAAATATATCGGACAATTCCAAAGTTTTGACGAAATATTAAATGCTCCTGTTCAGGATGGCAATGGTAATAAGTCGTTATTGCCGGGAGACTTACAATTCGAAGATGTAAACAATGATGGAATCATTGACGATAAAGACAATCTTCCTATCGGATATAGTAGTAGTCCTCGAATGTATTACGGCATCAATCTATATGGAGCATATAAAGGTTTCGACTTAACCATATTCTTCCAAGGAGCTGCTGGTCATAGTGTATTTATGGGTGGAGACCTTATGGATCCATTTATTCAGCAAGGATTAGGAAATGGTCTTGCCATGTGGCTTGATCGTTGGCATAGAGAAGATCCCACAGATATGAACAGTAAATGGATACCTGGATATATGCCGGCTCTACGACCAACAGGATATCAAAACAACACACAAAACAGTACATGGACTTTACAAAAAGCCGACTATTTAAGACTAAAAACTCTTGAAATCGGTTATACTCTCCCGAAATCAGTTCTCTCTAAACTTTCTATTGAGGCGTTAAGAGTATATGTAAATAGTTTCAACCCTTTGACTTTTACCAACCGAACAGGTATCATGAAGTATATGGACCCTGAAAATGATAATTCATCTTTACGCTATTACCCTCAGATGAAATCTTTCAATTTTGGAGTAAGTCTTACATTTTAAACACGACAAACGTATGAAAACAACTATAATAAAAACAATCGCTTTGGGTGCTATTATTGCAGGGAGTATTTCTTGTAATGATTATTTGGAAAAAGAGTCATTCAATATTATCACACCTGAACAGGTATGGCAAAACCCGAAGTTGATAAATGCGACATTAGTGAATCTATACGCAAATCTGCAATTAGAAGACTTTAATTATTGGTATCGAGACTCCTGGCGTTTAATGAATCCGACAACACTTTCTGACGAAGCACAAGGATCATTCCAGAAGGATCCGATGTTTGATAATGGAAACGCAAGTTACACTTATGAAGATGCTTTATTTGAGCAGAAATTTTCAGACAGATATAAATATATTAGAAATTGTAATGATTTTTTGACGCAACTTGCCGATGCAACTGCTTTGACAGAGACTGAAAAGAAAGAATTGGGAGCTGAGGTACGGTTTCTCAGAGCAATGCATTACTTCACTCTGGTGAAACGATATGGAGGTGTACCTCTTGTGACCTCTCCTCAAGAATATAATCCGGGAGATTTGGAATCTCTTTTAATTGAACGTAACAAAGAACAAGAGATATACGATTTTATTATTACTGAGACAAAGGAAGCGGCAAAAGATTTACCTGTAACACGTAATTCAGAAAACAAATATCGTGCTAATAGTGGAGCAGCATTAGCCTTATGTTCTCGTGCTGCATTATACGCTGGATCTATATCCAAGTATGGAACAGTGCAATTAAATGGAATTATTGGTATCCCATCCTCAGAAACCTCTCGTTTATTTCAAGAAGCTTATGACGCCTCTAACAGTTTACTTGCTCTAAATGAATATTCTCTTTACAATAAGAAACCGGATGATAAATCACAGAACTATTGTGATATTTTCTTAAAAGGAAATGGCGATAATGGAGAATATATTTTCCAAAAGCAATACAATGTTGCCGGAGGTAAAGGTCATGATTGGGATAAACGTAACGCTCCTTTCTCATATCGAGCTGGAGGTTGGGGTTGTGGTGTAGCACCAACACTTGAGATGATTGAAGAATACGAATATGTGGATGGTAGAGAAGGAACACTTATTCTTACCGATAATACAGGAAAACCTCGTCGCTTTGATAGTATGTATGAGTTATTCGAGGGTAAAGATCCTCGTTTATATGCATCTGTTTATCTACCTGGATCACCGTGTCAGACCACCCAAGTTGAATGGATTAGAGGGATTATTGTTTCAGATAATGTACGCCACGTTGCAACCAGTCAACCCGATGGAGGAAATACTGTTGATGTAGATGGGGTAGTTTACAGTACTTCAGGAAAAGATGGAGGGGCAGATGCTGGAGACGCATCTAAAACAGGTTTCTATCAAAAGAAATTCTGGGATGAAACTCTTACAGATATGAATATGGGAAAGTCAGAGACGCCATGGCCGGTATTTCGTTTAGGAGAAACATATCTAAACCTTGCCGAAGCTGCTTATGAACTTGGGAAAAACAGTGAAGCTCTTACTGCCATAAACACCATCCGTGAACGTAGCGGTTTGAAAGCACTTACCGACATCACAATGGATAAAATCAGACATGAACGGAAAATAGAATTGGCATTTGAAGGACATCGTTACTGGGATATGAAACGTTGGAGAATTGCTCATTTAGATGTTGAACAAGGAGGCTTAAATGGATTCAGAGGCTCTGCTCTGTATCCATGGTTTGACATCAGAGACAACAAATACATCTTTGAAAAAAGTAGTAGTACTCCAAAACAAAAGCGTGTATTCCTTGAGAAGAACTATTACACAAAGATTAATTCGGATGATATGAACTCGAATCCGAAATTAGTCCAAAACCCGGGTTATACAAACTAAATTTAAATTGAGTAGATTATGAAAACAATAAATTTAATATTATTTTCCTTCATTATTGGTTTCACAAGTTGTCTGAATGATATAGACAATTATGATGCACCAAACGGAGGAGTAAGTGGGTCTATTCTTGATTCGGAGACTAATACACCGATACCGTTACCAGTATCCGGTTCTACTGGAGTTATTATCAATTTGTATGAGCAGAATACGGACGCAACAAAATCAATAGACTTTTACGCTAAGGCAGAAGGTATATATGAAAATTCAAAAGTTTTTAACGGGGAATATAAAATAGTGGTAAATGGACCTTTTATTATGCCATGCGAAAGTAATTTAAAAATCAATGGGCAGACTAAATTAGACCTGGTTGCTACTCCCTATTCCAGAATTAGTGCAACAGCATCGATTTCGGGAACAACTGTTTCAATCTCTTATAAGGTTGTTCCTACTAATTCTTCATATAAGGTAACAAGTATATTCGGGTTATGGAATTTTGCTCCTGGAGTTGATAATGGTCAGGCAAATCAGGCAGGAAAGAAAACAGGTGAAAATTTGGAGGGAACCATTGTTTTTAATCTGGCAGATGATAATAATTACAAATCGAACTTGTACAAAATACAGTCAAATGGTAATAAAGTATATGTACGTATGGGTGCAACTATTAATAATGTTGTAAATTACAGTCCTATTTTAGAAGTAACATTACAATAAGAAATAAAATTTGTCATCCCGGCTATGATCCGGGGTGACAATTTTATGAAAAATCTTGTTTTAGATATTATTAGAAACGAAATGAACAATTTGAAATGGTTTTTAGGTGTATGGGCACCTGTTTTGCTTTTGGCTTGTAATCCGAAAACGGAAAATAACAGCATTAATAACTTACCTGAATGGGCGTTGGGTGGCTTTGAAAGGCCTGAGGGTGTAAATCCATTGATTACACCGAATGCCAATACAAAATTTTTCTGTCCGATGCAGAACGATTCTGTCGGTTGGGAAGAAAGCGATACGTTTAATCCGGCGGCAACTGTAATAGGAGAGAGTTTGTATGTGTTATATCGGGCTGAGGATAATTCGGCAACAGGGATAGGTAAACGTACTTCCAGAATCGGATTGGCTCGATCTGGTGATGGACTACATATGGAGAGGGGAAAGCTTCCGGTCTTATTTCCTGCAGAGGATAATATGAAGGAATACGAATGGCCGGGGGGATGTGAAGATCCGCGGGTTTGTGTAACGGAAGATGGATTATATGTGATGACTTATACGTCATGGAATCGCCAGGTTCCCCGCCTTTGTATTGCAACATCACGTGATTTAAAAAACTGGGAAAAACACGGTCCGGCATTCGAGGATGCTTATGAGGGCAGATTTAAGGATATGGCTTGTAAGTCTGGTTCTATCGTTACTGAAATTAAGAACGGAAAACAAGTAATTTCTAAAGTTAACGGACGCTATTTCATGTACTGGGGTGAACATCAGGTTTGTATGGCTGTGTCGGACGATCTGTTAGACTGGACGCCTCTGTTGAATGACAAGAACGAATTGAGCTATGTTATAAAGCCTCGTAAAGGATATTTTGATAGTGCGCTTACTGAATGTGGCCCTCCTGCTGTTAAAACGAAAGACGGAATTCTTCTGTTGTATAATGGTAAAAATTCGAATAAAGCAGAAGACAGCGATAAACGCTTTACGACAGGTGCATATTGTGCCGGACAGGTTTTGATGGACAAAAATGATCCGACAAAGATGATCGCTCGTTTAGATGTTCCATTCTTTCGCCCAATGGCCTCTTTCGAAAAAAGCGGACAATATGTGGACGGTACCGTTTTTATTGAAGGATTAGTTTTCTTTAAAGGAAAATGGTTTTTATATTATGGCTGTGCAGATTCTCAAGTAGGGGTAGCGGTCTATGACCCAAGCAAGACAACGCCGGGTGATGCGTTGCCTGTATTATAAAACTTGACTTTTGATATAAAAAGTGATGAGCCCACTATAAAAACCCAAGAACTTCAAAGCTAATAGTAGTTCTAAAATTTTTGAGGCGCTTCAACTTGTTTGCTGAGGCGCTTGGAAACGAAAGTTGAAGCGCCTCAACATTCGTTTCCAGGCGCCTTTAATTTTTTTAAGTCGTTTATTTCAAAAGAAAAATAAAGGAAGAATGTTTTTTATTCCCCTAACATTAAGAAAGAAGGAGTAGCGGGAATAAGATTTTATCCGTTGAAAAAATGTAATATTGTATATTGTTTCAACATTTAAGTATCAAGTATATGGTTTTTAGAATTCTGACAATATCTTCTTGTTTGTTATTAAGTGCATTTTTTGTCTCAGCGCAGGAGAAAAATCGGGCTTTGACACCTGAGCAATTAGTAGATTGGCAACGGGTAACGCAGAGTAGTATATCGAATAATGGAAAATTTGTTGCCGTTAAGCATGAGCCTTGGCAGGGTGATGCGACTGTTTTGCTGTTTAACAGATCTGGTAAGGAATTGGCACGGATTATTCCCGCAGGATTCGTCAAGTTTTCAACTTCTTCGGATTATCTGCTTGTGGAAAAGAAAACACCTTTAGCCGAAATAGAGGCTTTAAAACTGAAGAAAACAAAAAAGGATAAGATGCCTTTGGATAAGTTAGTACTTGTCAGCATGGATGGCAGGCAGGAGGTTCTTGACTCTATTCGGAAGTCTAAGCTTTCTGAAGTTTCCGATTGGATGGCTTTTCATCAGGGAGATAAAAAAGACTCCACTTTATATGTTCGTTCTTTGGACGGAAAAATGAATGATAGCATTCCCGCTGTAATGGATTATGGATTTGCGAAAGAAGGGGATGTGATGTATTTTATCACAGGTGGTGATTCGTTAGGAACTAAAGCAGGACTTTATGTTTATCAACCAAAGATGCCGAAGCAAAGGCTTATAAAAGAGGGAAAAGGCAACTTCAAACAGATCGCATTCAACAAACCGGGTGATAAACTGACGTTTTTATATGCGGATACGTTAAGTAAGGATTCTGCTGATAGTAAGGAAAACAAGTATGCGCTTTATTTGTCTGTAACTTGTGATCCGGCAAAACGAATAGTTGAAGCGGGAAACGAAGCGATTCCGGAGAAATGGATTATCAGTGAGAACGGAGATCTTCGTTTTTCAGAGAATGGGGAATTTCTTTTTTTTGGAACCTCACCGGAGCCTCGTCAACGGGATACTACCGTATTGGATGAAAACAGGCCGAATGTGCAGGTATGGAGTTGGAATGAATCTGTTCAATATACGCAACAGACGGTGGACAAAAAAGAAAATGAACGTAAAACTTATACGGCTGCATATCATCTGTCTTCAGGTAAGGTTAGCCAACTTAGCACATTAGAGCTGCCATATCTTCAGCTTCCGGAGAATGGAACGTTAGCGTTAGCTTCTACTTCTGATCCTTATGGCACAGAGCGCATGTGGACAGGTAAAAGCAAACAAGACATTTATATTGTAGATATACAGACAGGAACGCGTACTCCTCTTTTACAGGCAAGTGAAGCGAGGGTTCGTATCTCTCCGGCCGGAAAATATGGGTTCTGGTATAGTGCACCGGATAGTTCTTGGTTTACAGTAGATTTAAACAGTCAGAAAATATACAGACTTACAACACCGGATACATTCGCTGCATGGGATACGGACAATGATGTTCCGGATTATCCCGGTTCATACGGGTCTGCCGGCTGGAGCAAGGATGATAAGTCTCTGCTACTGTATGACAGGAACGATATCTGGAGTTTTGATCCCACAGGGGCAGGCTCACCCATAAACTTAACCGTAAACGGCAAGAAAGAGAGCTTGCGTTATCAACTACGCCCAGTCGACAAGGATATAAAATACGTAAAATTGGATGAACCTCAATTATTAATCGGGTTCAACGAGAAGACGAAGGCTTCAGGTTTCTATTCTGCTAATCTTAAGAAAGCAGGTATTCCGAAAGCGCTGCTAACGAGTGAATTTAAAGTTGGCTTTAAAGAGAAAGCTAAAGATTCAGACGCGATTATCTATACGACTGAAACATTCGAGCGTTACCCCGAGATTATGTACTCAAATCTACGTTTCCAGAATCCTGTACAGCTAACAAGCTTAGGGAACCAACAAGACAGTATCCTTTGGGGAACGGCGGAACTGACTTCGTGGACTTCGTTGGACGGAAAAGTATTAGAGGGTGTGATATACAAACCGGCGAATTTTAACCCGAACAAGAAATACCCGCTTATCGTCAATTTCTATGAACGAAATTCGGAAACTCTGTATAATTACCGCACGCCGGAGCCACATCGTTCTACGGTTGACTATCGCCTGTATAACAGCAACGAGTATATCATCTTCAATCCGGATATCCGCTATGAAGATGGTTACCCCGGAGAAAGTTGTTTCAATAGCGTAATGCCCGGTATAGCATCCCTTATTGCCAAAGGATATATTAATGAAAAGGCAATCGCAGCGCAAGGGCATAGCTGGGGAGGTTATCAGGTTGCTTATTTAGCAACACGAACCAATCTTTTTGCTGCAATAGAAAGTGGTGCTCCGGTTGTCAATATGTTCAGCGCCTACGGTGGTATCCGCTGGGGAACAGGGCTAAATCGCTCTTTCCAATACGAACACGGACAAAGTCGTATTGATGGAACGCCATGGGATGCACCTCTGCGCTACGAAACAAACTCTCCGCTCTTCACGATGGATAAAGTAAACACTCCGATCCTGATTATGCACAACGATGCCGACGGACATGTACCCTGGTATCAGGGAATCGAATATTTTGTAGCATTAAAGCGCTTACAAAAACCGGTATGGTTACTAAACTATACAGGTGAACCACATTGGCCAATGCGAATGGCAAACCGTATTGATTTCCAGAAACGGATGTTCCAGTTCTTTAATCACTATCTGAAAGGAGAGGCTATGCCAAAATGGATGAAGGAAGGAGTAAAGGCCGTAGATCAGCCATATGAATTAGGATACTAACAACGCTTACCTAAAAAAAGAAACCTCTTATTATCCGATCGATAATAAGAGGTTTCTTTTTTCTGTTGTCTCACGAGGATTCGAACCTCGACAGACAGAACCAAAAACTGTAGTGCTACCATTACACCATGAGACAATCCGACGCTTTCATTAAAGCGATGCAAAGGTAAGAACTAAATTTAAACTTTGCAAATTTTGTTGTCGTTTTGTTATTTTGCAATAAGCAGAAAATAGTTTTTCTTTCCGCGTTGTACTAACAAATATTTCTCATCAAGTAAAGAGGCATCTGTAATTACAGCATCTGCTTCTGCCAGCTTTTCTTTATTTACACTTACACCGCCACTTTGAACAAGTTTACGCATTTCTCCTTTTGAGGGGAATACAGAGGCTTTTTCTGTGAACAAATCGGACGCTTTCACTCCGGTTTTTAGTTCGTCCAAAGAAACCTCAAACTGAGGAACTCCATCAAAAACGGCCAACAAGGTTTCTTCATCTAATTTTTTTAATGCTTCGGAAGTAGAGTTTCCAAACAGAATATTAGAAGCTTCGACAGCAGCGTCATAATCTTCTATGGAGTGAACCATTACGGTTACTTCTTTTGCCAATCGTTTCTGCAGAGGACGAAGATGTGGAGCTGCAGCTTGTTCTGCTTCAAGAGTTGCAATTTCTTCTTGTGACAATGCGGTGAATATTTTGATATATTTAGCAGCGTCATCATCGCTCACATTCAACCAGAATTGATAAAACTTATATGGGGATGTATATCGTCTGTCCAACCAAACATTACCGGATTCGGTCTTTCCGAATTTTCCTCCGTCTGCTTTCGTGATTAACGGACATGTTAAAGCAAAAGCCTCACCTCCTAATTTACGACGGATCAGCTCCGTTCCGGTGGTAATATTCCCCCATTGATCAGAACCACCCATTTGCAAACGACATCCCTCGTGTTCATATAAATAAAGGAAATCATAACCCTGCAATAACTGATAAGAAAATTCAGTAAATGACATGCCCACATTTGACTCACTACTCAAGCGTTTCTTCACTGAATCCTTCGCCATCATATAGTTCACCGTTAAGTGCTTACCAATATCGCGAATAAAATTAAGAAAAGAGTAGTCCTTCATCCAGTCGTAATTGTTTACCAACTTAGCCGAATTGGGAGCATCAGAATCAAAATCAAGAAATTTAGCCAATTGCTTTTTGATACTATCCTGATTATGACGCAGGGTAGCCTCATCTAAAAGGTTACGTTCAGCCGATTTAAGAGAAGGATCTCCAATCATACCGGTGGCACCTCCAACTAAAGCGATCGGACGATGTCCTGCACGCTGAAAATGTTTTAGCATCATTACACTGACCAAGTGTCCGATATGTAACGAATCAGCTGTAGGATCAATACCAACATAAGCCGATGTCATTTCCTTCTGCAACTGTTCTTCTGTACCCGGCATCATATCGTGTATCATGCCTCTCCATCTTAATTCTTCTACAAAATTCATCGTATTATTTATTCTGTGTTCTTGTTTCTTTAAATTCAGAAAACAAAGGTACGACTTATTTTTAGAATCAAACAGAAAAGACTTCCTTAACGTTTCGTCTTAATGTTAAGGCTAATAAGTCTATAGAGATATCTAACGAATCTGCCGCAAGGCGATAGATCTCCTCAATTTGTTTATCGGATTCATCTGTTTCAAGAAAAAGATAATCCGGCCATGCCACACGTAACGCTTCAGGATTGAATTTTTCACCAAAAGAAAGCCGAAGCCCTTTTCTGATAAGTTGCTCTGCAAGTTGTCTGTTACCACGAAAACCATGTATTACCCAGATATCAGAGGAAGAAAAATCTTTTCTGACGGCCAATAGCTCGTCCCACGCTTTTACGCAGTGGATCACAAGCGGCTTACCCATCTCTGCTGCAAGTTTTGCCTGTTCAGAAAACACTCTTACTTGTTCACCGATAGGCTTTTCGGCCTGTTTATCTAATCCGGCCTCTCCTATCGCGACAACAGAAGGATGTAATACGGCTTCTGTGAGTAAAAGATATTGCATCTCAAAGTCCGTTATATACCAAGGATGAATGCCGTACGAATATAGGCAACCAGGCAAGAAACATTGCGACCGCTGCATATCCACAATCTTATTGACAATAACGATTCTATCATCAGACGAGATCTGCGTCTTATGGGTATGTATATCGCAGTATGTCATATCTTAGGGTACAGGATCATAACCACTACCACCCCAAGGGTGACAACTTAGGATACGCTTCGTTGCTAAATACAAGCCCTTAATCGGTCCATGTTTTTTCAACGCCTGCACAGCATATTCCGAACAGGTAGGCGTATATCTACAGGAAGGAGGCGTGTAAGGAGAAATGCAATATTTATAAAAGTAAACCGGCAAAAGAAGGACTGCCGTAAAGAAACGTTTCATTTTATATTCTCCATTAATAGTCCGATCGTTTTCCGCATAGCTTTTTCTATTGTGGTATGAGGATGAATCTCCTTATCTAAATAGAGAAAAGCAATCAACAGATTTTTATCTCTGTCTTTGAGAAAGGTAATCAATTCCGGCTTTTGAAGCCGATAGGCTTCTCTTATTTGCCGTTTGACTTTGTTACGCTTTACCGCCCGTTTGAATTTCTTCTTTGATACGCTGATAAGAATCGAAGAAGTGGCGGGCATTTCCGGCTCGACAGTTAAGTAGATAACCCGTAATGGAAACGCTACAAACGACTGTCCTTTTTCAAACAACAAGTCAATGTAGCGTTTCCATGACAGGCGTTCCTCTTTCGATAGAGTAAACCTATTCTTATCTGTCATTATTTCTTTTTATCGCTCAACTCTTTCTTCAGGAATAATTCCAAAGCAGCCGTCATTGATGGCGCTTCAGGCGAAGGAGCTTCCACATCTAATCTCAAACCTGCTTCTTTAACAGCTTTGGCTGTAGTGGGCCCGAAACATCCGATTTTTATATCATCCTGTTTGAAATCCGGAAAGTTTTTCAACAAGGAGGTAATTCCGGACGGACTAAAGAAGACAAGCATGTCGTAATCAAATGCTTCATCTTTTGCAAAATCATTACTCACCGTACGGTACATTACCGCTTTAGTAAAGTTTATTTTTTTAGTTTCCAGCATCCGCATCAAATCATCTTTGTGCACGTCAGATACAGGAATAAAATACTTTTCTTTTGCATGCTTGCCAATAATTGTAACAAGCTCATCCATTTTCCCTGTCTGACCATAAAATATCTTACGTTTACGAAAGACAATATATTTCTGCAGATAAACAGCAATTGCTTCTGTCATACAGAAATATTTCATCGTCTCAGGAACAGTGACCCTCAATTCTTCACATAAATGGAAGAAATGATCAATAGCAGTACGTGCTGTAAAAATAACAGCAGAATAATCTAAAATGGATACTTTTTGTTGTCTGAACTCTTTAGAGCTTAACGGTTCTACTTTAATGAAAGGACGAAAATCTATTTCTACTCCATATTTTTCTGCAATATCAAAATAGGGTGATTTTTCGGTCGTAGGGCGGGGTTGCGATACTAATACTTTCTTTATACTCAATGCCATAAAGTACTTGTCTTGATAAAGTTATACAAATAAACCATACCTTCGTACAAAAATACCAGAGGTAAAATTTCTTGGGCGCAAAGGTACAAACTTATATATAATAAACCTGTGTTTTTCTTGTGAAATATCCGTAATGTCTTTACAATAATTGCAAAACGACACAAAAAATACGAAATAACGAACAAAACAATGGGTACTATTGGATATTTTCCCCAGAGCGAGAGCCATACAACCGGAATATAGAGCAGAATACCCCAAGTTCCCATAATTGCAATATAACTATTTTGCCAAAGTCTATATTTTTGTACATCCGAAAATATAACACCGGTTATCGCGTATAAAAGCCATTTGAAAAAAAAGAACAGAACAACAACCCCAAAAACACCTCCGATACACAAAAGTATATTCTTGCCGGTCAAATCAAAGGTGAGATAATTCTTAGAATAAAAATAGGAGAAGAGAAAAAGAGAACAAAGAAAAAGCGTCTGCAAAATCATAAAGAAACGGAAATAGGAATCAGGTACTACGCGTTTTTCAAAAAGGCTTTGTCGTTCTTTCAGATAGAAAACATCTTTCAGCATGGTAAGAAAAGCCCGATAATTAAAGCGAAAGGCCAGAGCAAAGAGAAGCAGGGCAAAGAAAATCAGCGTGAATAATAAATCATTCAACACCTGTCCGTCCCATAAACGAATCCCTACATATCCTTCAAACAAATCATTCATGCCTTATATCACCCTCTTTTTCAAGCGCAAAGATATGGAAAATTTCAAGAGTAGTTTATCTTTATTACCATATGATCTTTCATCATATTTTGTTTTATATGAGCTATCGAACTGTTTTAATTTTTATTTTTGTAAGTCTAAACAAAGTAAGTGATGATAAAAAGATATGATTTCTTAGTAATCGGTTCAGGAATTGCGGGAATGAGTTTTGCGCTGAAAGTAGCAGGTAAAGGAACAGTTGCCTTAATATCAAAAACAAATCTGGAAGAAGCAAACACCTATTTCGCGCAAGGCGGAATAGCATCGGTTACAAATCTGATCACAGATAATTTCGAGAAACACATTGAAGATACCATGATTGCGGGAGATCAGCTTAGCAGTCGTGAAGCTGTAGAGAAAGTAGTTCGTAATGCTCCTGCACAGATAAAGGAGTTGATTAGCTGGGGAGTTGATTTTGACAAAGATGACAAAGGTAATTTTGACCTCCATCGGGAAGGGGGACACTCCGAATTCCGAATACTACATCATAAAGATAATACCGGAGCAGAGATACAGGACAGCTTGATCAAAGCCGTACAGAAGCATCCGAATATTGACATCTACGAGAATCATTTCACGATAGAGATTTTAACACAACACCATTTAGGCGTAACAGTGACTCGCCAGACTCCGGACATCGAATGCTACGGCGCTTATGTGATGGACATGACGACGGGTAAAATAGATACATTTCTATCCAAAATCACCTTGATGGCAACAGGCGGTATAGGTGCAATCTATCAGACCACCACAAATCCAATGGTAGCAACAGGGGATGGGATTGCGATGGTGTATCGTGCTAAAGGAACCGTGAAAGATATGGAATTTGTTCAATTCCACCCAACTGCGCTTTATCATCCGGGAGACCGCCCCTCTTTTCTTATTACCGAAGCGATGCGTGGATACGGAGGGGTACTTCGCACAAAAGACGGAAAAGAGTTCATGCAGAAATACGACTCTCGTTTATCACTTGCTCCAAGAGATATTGTTGCTCGGGCGATAGACAACGAAATGAAAAACCAGGGAGATGAACATGTCTATTTGGACGTTACACACAAAGACGCAGAGGAAACGAAGAAACATTTTCCCAACATTTATAAAAAATGCCTTGAAATCGGTATTGATATAACGCGTGAATATATACCTGTTGCACCGGCTGCCCATTACCTCTGTGGAGGAATAAAAGTAGATCTGGATGCACGCTCATCCATCAGCCGACTCTATGCGGTAGGAGAATGTTCCTGTACAGGTTTGCACGGTGGTAACCGTTTAGCATCAAACTCACTGATCGAAGCCGTCGTTTATGCCGATGCGGCAGCGAAGCACAGCAGCTCCATATTAAACAGCCTTTCATATCAGGAAAACATTCCCGAGTGGAATGACGAAGGCACAAGTTCTCCGGAAGAATTAGTACTTATCACGCAAAGCATCAAGGAGGTTGGACAGATTATGAGTACCTATGTCGGAATTGTGCGTTCGGATATTCGTCTGAAACGCGCATGGAACAGATTAGACATTATCTACGAAGAAACAGAAAGCCTCTTCAAACGCTCCGTCGCCTCAAAAGACATCTGTGAACTCCGCAACATGGTCAACACCGGTTACCTGATCATGCGTCAGGCCATCGAACGCAAAGAAAGCAGAGGGTTGCATTATACGCTGGATTATCCTCCGGTTGAGACAAAGAAGTAAGTCCCGATCCATCAAAATTTAGAGGTAGGTCTAATCACATTTAGAGGTAGGTATAAATTTGTTTAGAGGTAGGTATAAATTAGAAAACCTTCTGAGAACATCGGTATCAAAATAATGATACATTTGCAGTGAATTTACAAAGAATCATGCAAGGCCATAAATTACGGGAGCAATTAGTATTAAAACCGGTTAGCATTAAATACTTAGATCAGTACAACGAACTGTTGCGCTATGTTTTTCAAGTAACCAATCAGGAATTAGAAGAGAGTGGTTATGAAGATGGTGAAATAGTCCGAGCGAAACGCCCGGTACTGCAGAAGTCGGAAGTACTGGGTTGGTTCAACGGAGAGCGACTTATTTCACAAATCTGTATTTATCCCTGTATTGTGAATATACATGGCAAGCTCTTCAAGATGGGAGGGCTCACCGGTGTAGGGACATACCCGGAATATACGAATATGGGGCTGATGAATGAACTTATTAAAGTAGGGCTCAACAAAATGCGTGAGAAGAAACAATGGATTTCTTATCTCTATCCCTATTCTATTGCTTACTATCGGCGCAAAGGCTGGGAAATTATCTCTGAACACCTTACTTTTACATTAAAAGACACACAGATACCGACTTATCCTAATTTACCCGGCTATGTTGAACGTGTGCCGATTGATGACAAAGACGTGATAGACACTTATGATCGTTTTGCAAGAAGTAATCATGGCGCTATGATCCGGGAAAAATTAGAATGGGACGAATACTGGCGTTGGGAGAATGAAGACGAACGAAATGCTGCTGTCTATTATGATGGCGACAACCAACCAATGGGTTATATTATGTATTGGATTGAGGACGATGTGTTTCACATCAAGGAATTTATCTATCTCAATCAAGAAGCCCGGAGAGGATTGTGGAACTTTATTCATGCTCACGATTCCATGATAGACAAATTAGAAGGGCACGACTATAAGAATGAACCCATAGCTTATTTATTGCAAGACAGCCAGATAGTAGAATCCATCGAACCCTATTTTATGGGACGGATTGTGGATGTAGAGGCTTTTCTGAAAGAATATCCCTTTGCCATGAAAGGACGGGCGTTCCACTTTGTTGTCACCGATCCGATAGCAGATTGGAATTGTGGAGTCTTTGGAGTAAGCTGGACAAAAGATGGTAAGATTGAGATCTCTCGTGAAAAGACAGGTAGGTCAGTAAAATTAACCATCCAGACTTTAACCGCCATGCTGATGAGTTTCCGTCGTCCGTCTTACTTCTATAAAGTAGAACATCTCCAAACAGATGCAAAAACACTAAAGATGTTGGAAAACATTATTCCGAACGAGACTCCTTTCTTTTCGGATTACTTTTAGAATAAAAGCTTATACTTAGCGTTTTATAATTGAATCACAAATCTAATTATTATGAAACGCGTTTGTTGTTTTGTGTTTATTATCACACTTGCTATTCTGAACATCTCCTGTTCAAGGAATCAGACACCTTCGTCCGATAATGAATTTGATTATAGTTCACAAATTTCTGAGATAGCAATTAACTCGGATAATATAAACACGCTTAAAGAGGTCGGACTAATCTGGGGATTTCTAAAATACCACCATCCAGCCATAGCTGAGGGAGCATATAATTGGGATTATGAATTATTTCGGATTATCCCTAAAGTTATAGATAAGAACAGCCGAAAGGAAAAAGACAAGATTTTTTCTGAATGGATTGATCTGCTTGGGAAATTTAAGACAGAAAAGACTGATAATCAACCGGATGATAAGATTAAGATTAAGCCGGATCTGGATTGGATCAATCAATCTGGTTTTTCAAAAGAATTAGTAAAAAAACTAAACGATATAAGACGTGCTAAACGAAAAGATAGTCATCATTATATACAGTTTGTCCCGGGAGTCAAAAATCCTCAATTTACAAACGAAAAAGCGTATGAAAATGCAATAATTTCAGACATGGGATACCGGCTTCTTTCCTTATTTAGGTATTGGAATTCAATACAATATTATTTTCCATACAAAAACCTGATCGAACAAGACTGGAAAGATGTACTCGAAGAGTTTATTCCTCAATTTATCAAGGCAAATGATGAAACAAAATATGCACTGACAACACTGGCTCTTATCGCCCATATTCATGATACGCATGCTACTGTGATGAATAATTATGAGGTAGAAAAGTATAAAGGGGGTTTCTATGCTGCTCCACGAATACGATTCATAGAAAACAAGGCCGTTGTTACAGGATTTTACAATGAAGGATATGGAAAACACACAGGCTTACAAATTGGTGATATATTAACCGAAATAAGCGGAAAGACAATTGAAACAATCATTGAAGAAAGGTTACCATTCACGCCCGCTTCAAATTATCCAACTCAACTAAGGAATATAGCACAAGATTTATTGCGAACTAACGCTCAAAGTATTGATGTGGAATATATAAGAAATAATCTTCATAATAAAGTAACATTGACAACATACAAGTCGAACGAGATTAATGCCCATTTTCTTTCAACGAGCGACACGAGTTTCAAGTTGTTACAGAATGACATAGCTTATCTATTTCCCGGTTCATTAAAAAGAGGAGAAATCCACGAATTATGGAATAAGGTTAAAGACACCAAAGGGCTCATCATCGATCTCAGATGTTATCCTTCTGATTTTATTGTTTTTTCTTTAGGAGAGAAATTGATGCCTGAGGCAACCCCTTTTGCACGATTCACTCATGGCAGCGTAAAAATTCCGGGACTATTTACTTTTACAGAATCACTCTCAGTAGGGAAAAAGAATCCCGATTATTATAAGGGAAAAATTGTCATTTTAATAAATGAGACCACACAAAGTCAGGCAGAATACACTACAATGGCATTCAGAGCAGCTCCAAACACGACCGTAGTCGGTTCTACAACAGCCGGAGCAGACGGCAATGTATCAACAATCGTTTTACCCGGAGGTATTAATTCTTGGATAAGCGGAATCGGCGTATATTATCCAGATAAGACAGAAACCCAACAAATCGGGATAGTCCCCGACATCCAACTTCTCCCCACCATTCAAGGTATTATTGAAGGGAGGGACGAGTTGCTGGAGAAGGCCTTGGAAATTATCTGGAAAGTAAACGGTAAAACATAAGATAGGTGGAGGCTATCGTTTAAGCAGATTGCCAATACTGAATTGAGACTTTAATTTTTCCTGAAATTGTTCATCCGTCATTTTTTCGTATCCTGTGGGTATGATAAACTGTCCTTCATCAACCAATTGGTCAAACAGTATTTTCTTCAATTCATAAATCACCTCATTGCCTTTTTCATCTTTGATCTTATAGGCAACCATGACTCCCGGTGTTTTTTGCGCCTGTTTCATATTCTGGGTAATTGCTTTGGGTAATTTATTTTTTAAATCTTCGGTAAAGAAGGCCTCTATAAAGATTTTAGCATCCGGGGAATACGTTACTTTCTCTGATTCGGGAGAGAAATCCCCGGAAAGCATTTGATGGAATGAATGAAGTGTATGGTCAGGCTTGCCTTCTTTGTCTTTACCTTCACGAACCGGGATTTCGATCAAATGGGCCTGACAGTTATAAGCGGAATATTTGTCTGTCCGTTTGCTTACTTTAGCATCCGGAGTATTGTATAGCTTAAGGAAATAGTCAGAGAATCCAAGTTCGTTTGTTTCATTATTTATAGGAGAGGTTATCGCGGCCTTTACGCCAAAAGTATTTATTAGCGAATATGAGACATTAGCTTCCATATCAAGAATAACAACGGAAGATCCTATCATTTGCATAATGGAGTTCGGTTGTTCTTCCTTTTGCAACTCTACTCTTGTATAGTTGGGTGTGTAAGTATAAATAAACGTTCCAACAAAAGCTTTCACCAACATGGCTGGCGACAACTTTAAATTATCACTAATATCGTAATCTTCTTCACTTTCTTCTTCCGCTTTTGCCGACATTTTAGCAATTAACTGGGGATTCTCCAAGTAAGCTGCTATCACTTCTTTATCACTTCCGGACAAACCATACTTCCGACATTCTGCAGCCAGTTTTTTCCCGTTCGGATGTGCCGCTAATGTTTCAATATCCTTTTCGAGATTATAGCCATACTCCAGAATTGCCGCATTGACCTTTTTCCCGGTTTCAGGGAATTTAATTTCTCTGTCGGCCATGTTTTTATTCAACAAATTCTCAATATCTTCATCATCAATACTATCTGAGTCAATTATCGATCCATTTGCTTCATTCTTTTCGGGAAGACTTTTTTCCACCACTTTCCCGGCTAATTTCTCCACAGCCTTATTTAACAATCCCCCAAACTGAGCGTATATTTTACAAGGAAACAAAATAGCCAAAACAAAGGCTATACATATTAATAATTCTTTTCTCATTGTTTTATTGTTGACTTTATGTTAATCTACAAATAAAACATTTCATCTATATATTTGGATGAAGAAATTATGAAGATTTTATTAAGAAACGAGATTAAATTTTAATCTTAATGACTTCCTTTAAATTAGTTGTGTAACGTCTTGAGAGGTGTTCCTGTTTAATTTTTAGTTTATAACCTTCCCCTTCTACAGCTACCTTGATAGCTTCACGGCCGTATTTGTGGGTAATCATATCTAAGGCCTTGGAAAGACGAGTCTGTTTTTCGCGGTCTATCGGGTCAAACAAATCGCGTTGTACATATTCTTCTCGGATAAGGTCAAGCAGAACAACACCCGCTCTTTTATATTCAAGTCCTTCTTTATATATCTCGTTTAATGCTTTGTGGCAATACGTAGCCACTTCGGCAAGGTCTGATGTGTAGAAAGACAGGACTATTTCCTTCGAAGATTTATAAGCATCTGCGTCAAAACGATTTGTCTGGACAAAGACATAAATTCCTTTTGTTAAAGTTTTTTGCTTGCGAAGTTTTCCGACACCAAGAGACGCAAGAGCCACAACAGCCTCGACCAGTTCTGATTGGCTTGTGATTGGCTGGCCAAAACTTCGCGAGGTACATATCTGTCGTTTTTCCGTTGTCAGATCATCTTTTTCGACACAGGGAATGCCATTCAATTCCATCCAGGTTCGTTCTCCGATAACTGTCATTTTCGATCGAACCCATGAGCGACTTTTTTGTGTAAAATCAAATGCTGTTTTCACACTATAATATTCTAACATCTTCCTGTGGTTTCGCCCAATCCCCCAGACATCTCCGATCTCCGTCTGTTGCAAGGCCTTTATGCGCTTCTCTTCGGAATCTATAATGCAGACATTCTTATAACCGGTATATTTTTTTGCAAAATGATTCGCTATTTTACCTAATGTTTTCGTTGGTGCGACTCCAATAGAAACAGGGATTCCGGTACTTTTTAAAACAGTCTTGACAATATGCCGGGAATAATTATAGAGGTCTTCTATTCCATGTAAATGTAAAAAAGCTTCGTCAACAGAATAGACTTCCATTTCCGGAACAAGTCCGGATAGAATCGTCATTACCCGGTCGGACATATCTCCATACAAGGTAAAATTCGTTGAATAGACGGCTACCTGATGTTTTTCGACAAGTTGTTTTACCTGATAAAAGGGCACGCCCATTGCTATACCTAATTGTTTGGCTTCATTACTCCGGGCAATAACACAGCCATCATTGTTGCTGAGAACAACAACCGGACGTCCGTTCAGTGCAGGATTAAACACCCGCTCACACGAAACAAAGAAATTATTGCAGTCGATCAAAGCGTACATATACGACAAGCTACCGTTGTTTTTTGATAGAATAAGTTACAATCCCCCAGATCAGAAAATCATTCTCTTCTGTAATCCTGATCGGTTCATATTTATTATTTGCTGGAACAAGCCAAACAACTTCCCTTTCTGTTTTTATATACTTAATAGTAAATTCGCCATCCACAAAACAAACGGCCATATCCCCGTCACGCGGTTCCAATGATTTGTCGATAATCAGGATATCTCCATCATATACCCCCGCATCAATCATACTATCACCAGTCACCCGACCGTAAAAGGTGCTGGCAGGATGTTTCACCAATTCCTTATTGAGATCAATCACCAAATCCATAAAATCCTGAGCGGGGTTGGGAAATCCGGCCTTTATTCCGCCATCAGCTATCGGTAATGAAAGCTCGGAAGAGGTGTCCGCAGAAAAAAGTTCTAAGCCACTACATTTATGCATCTTCTGAATTTGGATATTACACCAACATAAAGTCAAGTTGCTTACGTTCAAGATTAGCTTGCGCCACCTTGATCGTAATCGGATCGCCCAAACGATATTGCTGTTTCTTACGACGACCGATCAGGCAATAGCTCTTCTCGTCAAACTCATAATAGTCATCATCTAAGTCGCGAATAGGCACCAAACCTTCACATTTGTTCTCATTCAGCTCTACATAAAGCCCCCATTCCGTCACTCCCGAGATCACGCCATCATACACCCGGCCTAATTTATCACTCATAAATTCCACCTGTTTGTACTTGATAGATGCCCGCTCTGCATTTGCGGCAGTCTGTTCCATCGTAGAACAATGTTCGCAAATCTCTTCGTACTTACTTTTAATCACACTGAGTCCGCCAGCCAAATAACGTTCCAGCAAGCGATGCACCACCATGTCCGGATAACGACGGATAGGCGATGTAAAATGAGTGTAATAAGTAAATGCCAAACCATAGTGGCCTGCGTTGTCCGTTGAATATTTTGCTTTCTGCATAGCACGTATAGCCACAGTCTCAATGAGGTTTTCTTCAGGCTTTCCCTGTACGGAGTCCAACAGGCCATTAATACCCTTAGACACTTCTGTTTTACTGCCATCTGTTTTAAGTTTATAACCAAACCGGCGAATAAAAGACGCGAAGTTTTCCATCTTATCCGGATCCGGCAACTCATGGATACGATAAACAAAGGTTTTTTTAGCTTGTCCTTTTTTCACCTTGCCCACAAATTCAGCAACAGTCCGGTTAGCCAGCAACATAAATTCTTCGATCAGCTTGTTGGCGTCTTTAGATTCTTTAAAATAAACACTCAAAGGTTTACCGTTTTCGTCTATTTCGAACTTAACCTCATAACGTTCAAAATTAATCGCTCCGTCTTTAAAACGACGTTCCCGTATTTTCTTTGCTAATCCATTCAGTATAAGTATAGCTTCTTTATTATCCCCCTCGCCTGTTTCTATAATCTCCTGTGCTTCTTCATACGTATAGCGGCGATCGCTATTAATAACCGTTCTGCCGATACGTGAATTCAACACCTCAGCCTCTTTGCTCATTTCGAAAACAGCAGAGAAACAGAGTTTTTCTTCATTAGGGCGAAGTGAGCAAATCTGGTTACACAAGCGCTCTGGAAGCATGGGGATCGTACGATCTACCAAGTAAACAGATGTTGCCCGGCTTTCAGCCTCACGATCTATAATACTTCCGGGCGTTACATAATGCGTCACATCCGCAATATGTACTCCGATCTCGTAATTCCCATTATCCAACACGCGGAAGGAAAGCGCATCATCAAAGTCTTTCGCATCTTTCGGGTCTATCGTAAAAGTCAGGACACCACGAAAATCCTCACGCTTCGCAATCTCCTCCGCAGAGATAACATCAGGTATTTTATCTGCCGCCTTTTCCACAGAAACAGGGTATTTATACGGCAATCCGAATTCGGCCAGAATAGCATGCATCTCGGCATTGTTCTGTCCGGCTGTCCCCAAGATATCGACAACTTCACCAAGTGGATTTTTGGCTTCATCCGGCCATTCTACGATTCGTACGATTGCTTTATCACCATTCTTACCACCTTTAAGCTTTTCTTTCGGAATAAAAATATCATTCGCCAACGTCTTATTTTCCGTCACTAAAAAGGCAAAACCTCTGGCAACTTGCAGTTTTCCTACAAAAGTACGTTCCTTACTTTCCAGAATCTCCACCACTTCGGCTTCCGGTTCAGCTCCTCGTCGTTTAGCCAATAACTGCACCTTCACTTTATCACCATCCATGGCATGCATCGCATTCCGTTCAGCCACAAAAACAGGACTACCTCCATCCTCAGGAATAAAGGAATTCTTTCCATTACTACGGCGGGAAAAAGTTCCTACAGCAACCGTCCCCAAACTATTCAGCCGATAGCGTCCACGATCTATTTCCGTAATAACATCCTCGGCACAAAGATCATAGAGAATATCAGCGACCTGTAATTTCTGCACCGCATTATCCACACCAATAATCTTACTTACCTGCTTATAATTGAACGGCTCCTTAGGCGAAGAATGAAAAAGAGACATTATCGCTGTCAGCATAGCCTCTTTACGCATACGGGTTCCTTTTGATTTACTCTTATTATTCTTATCTAAGTCTTTCTTTTTTCCTGATTTATTTCTATTCTTTGTCATATCTTTCATTTTTTGTTTCACTAATTTATAAAAGCATGCTATACAAAGATAATACATGTTATGAACATAACCTTTTCAAAGACAGAATCTCTTAAGCCAAAAATTCTTTTGGCAGATTCACTAAATACAGACGATGCGTGGCGCGTGTCAGTGCTGTATAAAGCCAACGATAGAAGTCTTCTCCAAGCATTTCTTCGGTAATATAGCCAACATCCAGAAAGACATTCATCCACTGTCCGCCTTGCGCTTTGTGACAGGTCATCGCATACGCATATTTTACCTGCAATGCATTATACCAGGGATCGGTTTTAAGTTTCTTCATTTTTGCAGGTTTTGTAGCTATATCTGCATAATCTTCAAGAATAGCATAAAAGAGTTGTTCGTTTTGTTCTTTAGATAGAGCAGGGGCTTCACTTTGCAAAGTATCAAGAAGGATTTTAATGTCTGCTTCTGAATCGTCTTCCTGAAAACGAACTAAAACATCGGCAAAACGAAAACCATATAAATCCATAGTTCTACGTACCCGGAGAACTTGTACTACTTCCCCATTTGCTATAAAGTCCGCTGTTTTCACCTCGGGCTTTTCTTTCGATTTCCAGTAATAATTATTTCGGACAACCATCAGTCGATCTCCACCCGACAACTCTTCTTCACGATATAATATGCGATTTCGTATGCCATTATTATAGATATTTGCTCGTTTGTTTGAACGCGTAATAATCATGGTTTCTTCAACACCATCACGACTATAAGACGATGAAATAGTTTCTATCAGGTCTTCCCCTGAAACTAAGCGCAGATCGGAATAACCCTTAGTAAAAAGTCTGGGGAACATCTCCACTTCATTCTTGCGCAAATGCTCCCGGATCATAGTCGCGTTAAAAAGGATTCCGGATTCCTCATCTTGTCTGACAACCTGTGTAAGAGATGCTTCATAAACCAAGAGACCATAGCCTTTCAATACATCCACATTCAAAGCCGGACTTTCAGTCTGCGTTACCGGAGGAAGCTGAGCCGTGTCGCCCAACAATAACAGCCGGCAATTCTCCCCTGAATAGACATAATGGATCAGATCATCCAACAAACGGCCTGTTCCAAACAAAGAAGAATCAAACCCGTCATTTGAAATCATTGACGCTTCATCTACCACAAATAACGTATCTTTATGCGCATTATAAGCAGCCCCAAAACCCATCAACTCATTAACAGCTGATTTCTGACGATATATTTTCTTATGTATTGTATTTGCTGGTTGATTGGCATAAGTTGAAAACACTTTGGCCGCCCTACCCGTCAGAGCCAAAAGAACCGTCGGTTGATTCAGTGCTTTCATAGTCTTAACTAATGCGCCAACCAAAGATGTTTTCCCCGTTCCCGCATACCCCGAAAGTAAGAAAACCGAATCGTTCTCTTTGGATAACAAAAAGTCGCAAAGCATTTTTAAAGCGAAAAACTGATTTTCGGTAGGAATATGTAAGAAATTTTGTATAACTTGGTCGCGTAAATAGCTATTTATCATTTTGAGAATAATAATTTTAATGATAAAGATAGTGCATTAAAGATTCTTTTTTAAATTTGCCGGACGAAATAAATTAAAATAAAATATAAACCATGAAAATTGTATTACAAATTGTATTAGCCGCAGCAATTGTCTTGTTGACTTATATGTGCTATGAAAGCATCATGACACCAATACGGTTTGACGAGGCTGTTAAAGAACGCACAGAAGCCATCACTGCACGTCTGATTGACATCCGTAAAGCACAGATTGAATATAAGAACAAATACGGTGTACACGCTGCTAATTTTGACGAGTTGGCTCATTTCTTAAATGAAGATAAAATTCCATTTGTCCTTAAAGTGGGAGTCTTAACAGACGAACAATTGGAAAAGGGAATGACAGAACAGGAAGCTGTAAAGAAAGGGATCATAACCCGTGATACATCCTGGATTATAGCTAAGGACACAATCTTAGGCCCAAATTACGATGTTGCATCTATGCGTTTTGTTCCTGGAACTCAGACCACATTCTCTATGGATACAGCCACGATCATTTCTCCGACAGGATATACAGTAAAGGTATTTGAATGTGGTGTACCGTATGATAAATATTTGGGAGATCTTAATCCTCAGTTATTATACAACATGAAGCAAAAAGCAGAAGTGTACGAAAAATATGCAGGCTTACGTGTTGGTTCACTGAAAGAGATCAACAACAACGCTGGTAACTGGGAGTAATAACAAAAAAAACAAAAGTTTTATGGCGGTCAGTATTCCTGATACGTTAACAATAGAAACTTCTGAAAGATATATATTATCCATCCGGATTACTCCGGATGGATTTTCTTTTTCAGGATCTATCCCTTCAAAAAGTAGTAGTTTCTTTTACAAACGAATAACTTTTGAACGGTCAAAAGATTATGCAACGTCTTTAAAAGAAGCCTTTTTTGAAGAGGAATGTTTAACCTGGTCGTACGAGAAAATAAAAATATTTTGCTTTACCCCTAATTATATTTTTACTCCGGACGAATACTATCGGGAAGATAAGAAAGAAGAGTTATTCCAATATACGTTCTTCTCATCATCTAAAAAAACTCTTTCAACTCCGATTGACCCGGATTCGGGAAAGCTCCTTTATGAAATAGACCCGGAAGTTTATTCCTTTCTCTCGCGTTCATTTATTAACCCGGAGTTTATCCATCATATGGCTCTTCCGCTTAAGAACTGGAAGCAACAAAGCGCATTGTCTTTCTCTGGACAGATGTATGTCTTATTAAACAATAAAACGGTTGACATTACATGCTTCAGGCATGGACAACCAATCTTTCTCAATTCATTTGATTATTCCACTCCGGAAGATATTCTTTATTTTGTTTCCTGTATCTGGAAGCAAGCAGAATTAGATCAGTTAAAAGATCATTTATATATTTTCGGAAATGCCGACTATAAAAAAGACCTAATGAACAATATCAGACAGTATATTCACTATGTCTCCGAGATAGAACTTCCTGCAGACGTTTACCTGCGCAACCCCGAAATAAAACAAGCTCCTTACGACATAATATTATCTGTATGCGAATAATAAGTGGAAAATACGGACATCGTCGTTTTTCTGTGCCGTCTTCATTCGAAGCACGACCTACGACTGATTTTGCTAAAGAAAATCTATTCAATGTATTGATGAACCTTATCGATCTGGAAGAGACGACAGATGCTTTAGACCTGTTTTCTGGAACAGGAAGCATCGCTTTCGAACTGATCTCAAGAGGTTGCAATAAAGTAACAGCCATTGAAAAAAACCGAACGCACGCAGGATTTATCACAAAGGTGGCGAAAGAGCTTAAGACCGACTCTCTTAATCTAATTTGTGGAGATGCCTTCCGTTTCTTAAAAACTGCCAGACAGGAATCGTATGATTTCATCTTTGCAGATCCTCCTTATGCTTTAGACAACCTGGAACAAATACCTCATTTAATTCTTGAACGCGATCTGTTAAGAACAGGGGGAATCTTTGTCATGGAGCATCCAAAGGAATATGACTTCTCGGATCTTTCTTATTTTTCTCAGAAACGGATTTACGGGTCAGTAAATTTTTCGTTGTTCATCAAAACAGTGGAGAAAACAAACGCATAAAAGATTCAATAAACCGTTGTTTCAAAGGTCTCTTTAACCAGACAGAGGCAATCAATAATTCACATTCTTTCATATCATCAAAGAAAACCTGCTTCATATTTCGTGCAAATTCTTCTTGATAGACAAAAGCATTAACCTCAAAGTTATGCTCAAAACTACGGAAGTCCATATTCGCAGAACCAACAATAGTCAGTTCATCATCAACGACAATTAGTTTTGCATGCAAAAAACCGGGTTTATACAAATAAACCTTTACTCCTGCTTTCTCCATTTCATCAATGAATGAATGGCTGGCCATATTAACTAAGCGTGTATCTGATTTATTCGGCAGCATCAAACGCACGTCGATACCGGCGAGAGCTGCCGTTTGAAGCGCCTGATTTAGCCCTTCCGTCGGCAGGAAATAAGGCGTTTGTATATAGATATATTTCTTCGCATTCGCTATAGCATAAATAGTAGCCTGCAACAGCGTACGCCAAAGCCCGGTTGGGCCGCTACTAACAATCTGCATCAAATTATCTGTATAAACGTCTGTTTTAGGATAATAAACCGGCGTATCAATCAGAATCTTCGTCACCACATACCAATCTACCAGAAATGCTGCTTGCAATCCATGCACCCCTTTTCCTGTAAACTTAAAATGAGAATCTCTCCATTTTCCCCACTTCATGCCGTTGATATACCGGTCGGCAATATTCATCCCTCCCATAAAACCGACAGTTCCGTCTATAACAACTATTTTTCGGTGATTACGGTAATTAACCTTACTGGTTAGGATAGGAAAAACAACCTTCAGGAAAGGATGTACTTCCACCCCGCCCTCAGTCATTTCTTTAAAAAAACGGCTCTTCACTTTCCATGATCCCACATCATCATAAAGAACGCGCACATGAACACCTTCTTGCGCTTTAGCAATCAAGGCATTCTTTATTTCCGTTCCAATTTTATCATCGCAAAAAATATAATATTGGAGATGTATATGATGTTTCGCATTCCGGATCGCATCCAATAAGTCATTGAATTTTTCTTCTCCCGTAGTGTAGATTTTAATCTTCGTTCCATACAGAAGAGCGGCCTGGTTACTGGATTCAAGGAGTGTGATTAAAGGATTATATTTTTCAGGAGGCAAACAAATATCTTTTTTATACCCTCCCTGCAACGGTCGTTTTTTTATACGTTTATACGTACGCCTCGAAATAACTTTTTGTTTCCGGTTATCTTGTCCGAAGAAGAAATAAAAGACAATACCAAGACCGGGAATAAACAACAACACAATTACCCATGGAATAGTTTTCAACGGATTACGGTTCTCGGTAATGATCACAAGGATCAGTCCGAGAATCGTAATTACGTACAAAAGAAAAAAAATTGTACTTAAAACAGTCTGTATTTGTATTGTCAGAAACATTTCCATCCTATTTTTTTATCGTAACAGGCAAATAAAGATAGAGAATGATATCGAATAAACAAACTAAGTTGCAAAAGATCAAGGACGTCCGCCACCCGGAGGAGGTCCGCCGAAGCCTCTTCTACCACCAGGTCCTCGCATATCAGAGGCCGATCCTCCACCTTTAAAGATACTGAACTTATAGATCAAATGAACCATAAAGTAGCTATTCAGCGTATTGTATTCCGAATAAGTCGTTGCGGTTGCTGTAGTGCTATATGAGATATTACTTCGTTGTTGCAATATATCATAAATCTTGAACCGTAAAGTTCCCTGATTTCCTTTAAGAAAACTTTTTGACAAAGCGGCATTCCAAAGCAACTCTTCCTGCTCATATCCATTGGCATAACCAGAGTTAGTCGAGTAATTTATATCACTCTCTAACTTAAAGTTATATGGAAGATAGACCGTTGTAGTTCCTCCTAATCTGTAATTAAATGTTTCCAGATTATTCTGAGACTGGATGGTATTTTTTGTTTTGCTATACGAGATGCTTCCATTCATACCCAAGTCAAACAAATCGGAACGATAATCAATACCGGCATTTTCCGAAAGAGTCAGCCTTCTGTTCCTATTCTTTTCTCCATTAGAAAAACCATTACTGTTCTGGAAGGAAGCAAACGTCATGCTATTAACAGAAAATTTCTTATTCTTCAACGGTGTATTCACGATCACACGTACATTCCCGTTATAATTTCCATTCATATTCTCGTAAGTAGTTTCTCTTTTTCCGGCTTCGGTTTTACTGTAAACAGAAGAAGAGACAATATCATTTATTATATAATTTCCATTCGCCATTACCATAAACGCTGTTTGCTGTTCAGGAACAAACCGATGGAAACGAACCGAAAGGTTATTCGTATAAGTCGGTTTCAAATCAGGGTTACCTTTAATTGTATTCAACGGATCTGAAATATCCGGAACAGGCTGCAACTGAGTCATGCTCGGCTGACTTGTTCTACCATTATACCAAACGCGTAAATTGGATTGTTTACTAAACATATAATTAAACTGCGCTGTCGGCGAGAGATTAATCACATTACGTGAGAAGCTGGAAAGCGTCGAGTCTCCAACAAAATTTTCGCTTTTACTATAAGACGGATCCACATTAAATCCGATCGTATAATTATACTTTTCGCGTTGCGCCTTAAAGCTAACACCAGCTCGTTGAGAGATGAAATCGTTCCGGAAATTCTTACTGTAAGCTGTATCCAATTGATTGTATTCGCCGGAAGCAAAGTCAAGATTATACGAGTTTTTTAAAGACTCTTGTCTTCGCTGACTAAAACTATACGTAACCTGGAGGAAATTATTCCGCCCTAACGGTTCTACCCAAGAAGCAAAAGCACGATAATTAAAACCGGAATTATCATAGCGGATTCGCTGATCAAGAATACTATCATTTCCATTTAATACCTCTTCCTTATAATAATAATCTTCGTCGCTGTATGAATCACTTAGTCCTCCGGACAAAGAGGCGCTAAACACCCGACCGCGAGAATTAAGTTTACGGCTGAACTCTAACCGACCACTTAAATCATAACCTTCTCCATCCGAATTATTCTGCGAATTTACTCTGCGGACTGTATCCATTTCGTTGTTCATCACATCCGTCAATTCATTACCGGCTGAAGAACTACGGCTATACCCTATCTCCGGACGGAATATGATATTTGTTAATGTATCAGGTTTCCACTCCAAACGGAATTCGGCTCCGATATTGTCGCTTACAGGATTACTTTTACTTTTAGAATATTCAAGCAGCGTACTATCCTGAGCAACAAAGCTCTCTTTACGAACATTGCTTTCAGCATCGTTATCAGAGTGAGAGTAGCGGGTATTACCGGACAAGGTTAGCTTCGAGTTAAACTCTTTACTAAAATTCAGGCCGGCATTTCCGGAAGAAGTGATACCATTTCCGGCACCTCCACCACTAAAACGTCTTCCTCCGCCTCCCATTCCCGAAAACATGGTTGATGCCAGATCAGAGAAACCCATATTATTTGTATTGTTGAGTCCCCCCATGAAAGTCATCTGGTCATTATTTATAAAACGGTTAACCATCGCATTACCTTCATATCTGTCCTTACTGCCATAACCGGCAAAAGCATTTCCAAACCAGCCTTGTTTCATCCCCGGCTTTACCGTAAGATTGATCGTAGCTTCCTCATCTCCATCATCAAAGCCGGTCATCATCGTCATATCACTCTTCCTGTCATATACCTGTACCTTCTCTACCATTTGTGCCGGAAGATTCTTAGAAGCCACCTTGGGATCATTCGTAAAGAATTCTTTTCCGTCCACCATGATTTTTTTTATCTCTTTCCCATTCACCGTTACTTTTCCGTCAGAACTTACTTCTACTCCCGGCATCTTTTTCAGCAAGTCTTCCAGCATGGAGCCTTCTGTTACTTTATACGAATCGGCATTATATTCTACGGTATCGTTCTTTACAACGACCTCAGGCGCTTTCCCAATCACAACAGCTTCACCTAATTGAATCACTCCATCACTTAAAGCCAGTTTCCCCACATTGACCGGATTCTTCTTTCCCGTAATACTAAGCGGCTGATACAAATGATCAAAACCAACAAAAGACACATGAAGCAAATAGTTACCCGGACGAATGCTTTTCAACGTGAAATTACCACTCTTTTCAGTAACCACACCACCTATCAATGTACTGTCTTTCACACTAAGCAGTCTGACTGTTGCTTGTTCAATAGGAGAGTCATTTCCTTCTTCAACCACCTGCCCTATAACACTCACCTTGTTTTGCTGCGCAAAAACCAATATTGGAGAAACCAATAACCACACAATAAAAAGGAAACGATGTAATTTCATAATCAGTTCGTACTAATATATTTTTCAACTTGAATTCATAGACAAAACAATGAATAGTACGTTTAATCTCCATTATTATATTTTGCATTTATTAACCTTCGGATAATGGCCGAATTTATCAATTGCCAAAGCATAGTATTAAATGAAAATTATAAAGGATATAATTGCAAAAATATCCTTTATTTTTCCCAAAATAACCTTTATATTTTTGCGTTCATTTTTATCTTTGATTTTCAATGAGATTACAACAGCCTTGTAACAGCAAACAACTTGTGAATAATTTAAAATTTCAGCCAAGTTGTTTCACATTAATTCACAAACCAAACCCACACAGTTCACCGCTTATCACTATTTTTGGATGGAAAAATGAAGACAATGGAACATGTTATTTTTCGAATTGCCAGGCAAGAAGATTTAGTTAAAATTGTTGATATATATAACTCAACAATACCTTCCCGCATTGTTACAGCAGACACAGAACCTGTTTCTGTAGAAAGCAGACAAGGTTGGTTTGAGGCGCATCAACCCGAAAAACATCCTTTATGGGTGATGGAGAATGATGAAAATGAGATTATAGGCTGGGCAAGTTACCAACCTTTCTATGGGCGACCTGCTTATGCTGCAACTGCAGAAATCAGTATTTATTTAGCAGAATCAGCACGTGGAAAAGGGCTGGGCAAACAAACACTTTTGTTTTGCATTGAAAAAGCACCTGAATACGGAATCAAAACGCTTCTGGGTTTTATCTTCGAGCATAATAAGTCCAGCATGACTCTTTTTGAGAACTCAGGCTTTACCCTTTGGGGGAAATTACCTCGTATTGCTCTACTCGATGGACAGGAGTATAATCTCTGTATCTTGGGCAAACGTTTACTATAAACAGGTGAATTTAAGTTTGATCTTGATTTTTCGTATCTTTGCGGTCATCTACTTTGAAATACTAACAAGATATTGGCGGAGAATTACTCCGATTGATTTATGATTAAATTAAAACTCAAAAACGGGATTGATTTTCATCCTCGTTTATTTGATTCATTAAAGGATTACTCTAAAGAAAAATTTATGTCTGACCTGATGGCAGGCATTATTGTAGGAATTGTGGCGTTGCCTTTAGCGATTGCCTTTGGTATCGCGTCGGGTGTAAGTCCTGAGAAAGGTCTTATCACAGCCATAATTGGTGGATTTATCGTTTCTTTTCTTGGGGGGAGTTCTGTACAGATCGGCGGACCTACCGGAGCATTTATTGTTATTGTTTACGGGATTGTTCAGAATTTTGGGATTGAAGGACTGGCTATCGCCACCGTTGTGGCAGGAGTCATGTTGTTGATTATGGGGTTTCTAAAATTAGGTACAGTTATTAAGTTCATCCCCTACCCGATCATCGTCGGTTTCACCAGTGGCATCGCTGTTACGATATTTACGACACAGATAAAAGACTGGTTCGGACTTGAAATAGAGAAAATACCGGCCGATTTTCTCACAAAATGGTTGGTTTATTTTCAACACATCCACACATTCAATTTCTGGCCTTTTCTTATAGGAGCATTCAGTCTGCTGATTATTATTTTTTCACCTCGATTCACCAAGAAGATACCCGGATCCTTGATTGCTATTGTTGTTATGACAATCATTGCTTATGTGCTACGTCATTATCTTGGTATTACTCAGATTGAAACCATTGGCGACAGGTTTACGATTGACCCTTCATTGCCACAGCCTGAATCAATTACGTTCAACATTGAAACGATCAATTTACTCCTCCCATCGGCATTTACGATTGCCATGTTGGGGGCCATCGAATCATTACTCTCTGCCACAGTGGCAGACGGGGTAATTGGTAAAAAGCACAACTCCAACACAGAGTTGATTGCTCAGGGGGCTGCCAATATCATCGTCCCCATCTTTGGAGGAATACCTGTAACAGGAGCCATCGCACGCACAATGACAAATATAAATAACGGGGGGAAAACGCCGGTAGCAGGAATTATTCATGCAGTGGTATTGCTCTTAATCCTTCTGTTTTTAGGGCCATTAACAAAACATATTCCTATGGCTTGCCTGGCAGGAGTTCTTATAATTGTGGCCTATAATATGAGTGAATGGCGTACATTCCGTTCACTGCTGAAAAATTCACCAAGTGATGTCACCGTTTTATTAGTTACCTTCTTTCTTACCGTAATCTTTGATTTAACGATTGCAATTGAGATAGGGTTACTGATTGCCATGTTCCTGTTCATGAAGCGTGTTGCTGAGACAACACAAGTATCCGTCACTACAGATGAAATTGATCTCTCGTCGGAAAGTGATGTATATCGGGATGAAGAGAAGCTCATTTTACCCAAGGGGGTTGAGGTGTATGAGATAGATGGTCCGTTCTTCTTTGGAATAGCCAATAAGTTTGACGGCGTAATGCAGATTTTAGGAGATAAGCCCAAAGTACGTATTATCAGAATGCGTAAAGTCTCTTTTATTGATTCTACGGGATTACATAACCTGAGTAGTTTGCATCGTCTATCTGAGAAGGAAGGGATAAGATTGATCTTGTCGGGGGTTAATGAGCGCGTTCGTGACGTACTTGTTAAAACAGGCTTTAAAGAAAAAATCGGTGAAGAAAATATCTGTAGCCATATTAGCGAGGCAGTAGAAAAAGCAACAAATTATGTAGAGAACCATATAGAGAAACAAAATGAAACAGTCAGGTAGATTACTTTCGTTAGACGTAATGCGAGGCATTACAATTGCAGGAATGATCATGGTAAATAATCCGGGGACCTGGGAATATGTATTTAAACCATTAGGTCATGCGAAATGGGATGGCTTCACACCAACGGATCTGGTATTTCCTTTTTTTATGTTTATCATGGGCGTTTCCATGTTTTTCTCACTTAGAAAGTACGACTTCAAGCTAAGTAAGAAAAGCGTAACAAAGGTACTAAGAAGGACTGTTCTTATTTTTTTAGTCGGTTTTGGTCTGAATCTTTTCGGGCATATTTGCCGGAATGGATTTGATCATTTTGAAAATCTTCGTATTCTGGGGGTTATGCAACGACTTGCTCTTGCCTATGGCACAGGATCGTTAATCGGATTAGCCATTAATCACAAATATATTCTTCATACAGCAGCCGGCATACTGCTCTTTTATGCGGCACTACTGGGCTTTACGGGAAGCACCGTTTTGTCTGCCGACAATATCATTGCAGTAGTGGATCGCGCGTTGTTCGGCGAGACACATATGTACAAAGATACCTTAGCCGATGGAACGCGCATTGCATTCGATCCGGAAGGTTTTTTAAGTACAATCGGCAGTGTGGCTCACGTATTGATTGGCTTTTATGTGGGGAAACTAATCTTAGATGCCAAAAAGAACAATGAACTAATTATCAGAAATCTCTTCATTCTTGGAACGATCATAACCTTTGCCGGATTATTATTAAGCTATGGTTGCCCGATCAATAAGAAAATCTGGAGCAGCACATTTGTGTTAACTACTTGTGGGTTAGGCTCTTTATTTCTTGCTCTGCTAATCTGGATTATTGACATAAACGGGAAACAACGCTGGTCAAAATTCTTCGAATCTTTCGGGATCAACCCGCTTTACCTATATGTTCAGGCAGCAATATTATCAACCGTATTTTCAATGATCGGTTTTACTTCTTTTATGTATAATACAATTTTTAATCCTATATTTGGTGACTACGGGGGTTCATTAGCATGGGCACTTTTCTTTGTTATACTGAACTGGATACCTGGATATTTGTTATATAAGAAACAAATCTATATAAAATTATAAACTTATGATCAGGAGAATACTTATCTCCTTTTTTACGTTCTTTATTCTGTTTCAGGTAAAAGCGCAAATCAGCGAAGGAGGACTTCCACCAAGTTTTAGTTACGAGACAAATCTTCGAAGCGAAATTGCCGTTACGGATATTTCGGTACCTTTTAATGTGGAAGATTTAATTTTAGTAGATGAATGGCAGGTCTCTAATGGAGCTCCTCTGAAAGTAGCAACGTCCATTCCGGTAGATTTAACTTTGACAAATTCCGGAAACTGGCAGGTTCTTCCGGGAGGAGAAAAAATCTGGCAACTTCGCATTCAGGCTAAAGAGGCTATCGCTCTGATGCTTTATTATAAAACTTTTCGTATTCCGGAAGGAGGAAAACTATTTATTTACAACGCCGACAAAACGCAGGTGTTAGGGGCATACACTCATCGTACAAACCCGCGTGGCGACCGATTTGCAACAGAGTTTATTGCGGGCGATGATCTGATACTTGAATATGTACCTGCTCCTTCAGGAGAAGTTGCCGATATTGAAATCGAAGAAATCGGATATGGATATAACCATTTGCAAGTCTTTGATAGTAACGAACTGAGAAGCAGCGGCAGTTGTATGGTAAATATAAATTGTTCAGAAGGAGCGGCCTGGCAGAAAGAGAAAGCAGGCGTTTGCTATACAATTCAAAAGATTGGCTCCAATTCTTATATTTGTTCCGGTTCGCTGGTAAATAATACGGCACAGGATTTTAAACCGTATGTACTTATGGCTTATCATTGCATGGAAGAGACTCAGAGCGATGATGTATCGGTAGTAAGTACACCGGAAGATATGAAACAGTGGATGTTTTATTTTAATCGTGAAAGGCAGGGATGCTCCGATTCTTCTCCGGCTATTCAACGAACGATGACCGGTTGTAAAAAAGTGGCCGCCACGAATATAGATGGAGGTTCGGATGGTTTGCTGTTATTATTAGATCAGGATGTGCCTGAAAGCTATAATGTATATTATAATGGATGGGACAGGCGAAATATTGCGGCTCAGTCCGGTGTCGGCATTCACCATCCGGAAGGCGATTATAAAAAAATATCGACCTATACTTCCCAAGCTAAAGCAACGACATGGAATGGAACAAACTCAACGGTCGGCGCAAAAAATGCTCATTGGAACGTTATCTTTTCAGAAACAGAAAACGGACATGGAGTTACTGAAGGAGGTTCTTCCGGTTCTCCTCTTTTTAATGAGAATCATTTAATTGTGGGAACTCTTTCCGGAGGAACGTCTTCTTGTGAGAAACCCACAGGAGTAAACCTCTACGGAAAACTGAGCTACCATTGGAACAAATTCACACAAGATGATAGTACGCGTATGGATGTCTGGTTAGATCCTGACAATACGGGAGCAGAAACCTTATCCGGATTATCACATACAGTAAGTAAACCTTCACCCACCTATTTGCAGATTAGCTATATGAATAAGACTGTAAATCTCTCTTGGCAAGCTCCTGTGTCAACTGAAACCCCGACACTTTATTCTATTTATAGAACAAATCAACTAATAGGAACAACACAAAACACGAACTATTCGGACATGAATGTTGATGTCGTCGGAGAAGTAATCTATAGTGTTACAGCAGAATATGCAGACGAGAGCGAGTCTTTACCTCTAATGGGATCGATCGTTATTCAGGAATACAAAGCTCCATCGGATCTGACATTGAGCACGGAAGCAGGGGGCGTGGTTCTTAATTGGGACGCTCCAATTTATAAACAAGCTATTTCGTGGTCAACCGGAGATCCCAACAGCGTATTGGGAGTCGATATTCCGATTTATTTCGGACATCTATGGGAAGCAGATGACCTTAAAGGCATAGCGAACAACACAATAACAGCAGTAGAATTTTATGCTGCAAAGGAAGCTACGTATTCATTGGCTTTAATTCAGGGGAATAATCGTTATACACAGGCAGTCGTCTCTCCTGCAACATCGGGCATTCTTTCTGTAGAGTTGACAACGCCCTTTGTGATTGATGCTACAAAAGAACTTATTGTTGCACTATACACATATAGTTCAAACGATGAAGTGGGAACAATGGGAATTGATGAAGGTCCGGCAGTTATAGGTAAAGGGAATTTAATTTCAGAAGACGCTGTGAAATGGTTCGTCTTGTATGACGGAACGGAGGATTCGGAAAATCAGTTTGACAATAATTTTTATCTGGCAGCAATCGTAAGTTCTGAACAAGGAACTACAACCCGAATGGGAGCAGCTGCAGCAGAGGCTGAAAATACGAAGAAAGCTTATCCGGTTTCTGTGATAAAAACAGATATACCGAATCTTTCCCTAAGGGCTATTTCAGCAACCCGATCTACTCAATTACAATATCCGGCCGCTTTCCCGGAAATAACAGGATATAATGTTTATCGTAATTCCATCTTGTTAAACTCTGAGCCTGTTAAAGGTCTTGAATATACAGACAAGGCCGCTAAGGGTGTGTATTCATATGGAGTCTCAACTGTATATTCTGGGGAGGAGAGCGAACAGGTTTTATTGTCCTCAATCAGCGTTTCGAATGCACAAATACCTGAAAACGGAGTGTATCTATCGCCGGCAGTATTTAAGGAACAAATCCGGATTCTAAATGCAGATAAGGTGACACAATTGGAGATCTATTCGATCTCCGGACAATTGATAACACGTATAGTTTCTCCGGAAGAAACGATAAATACGTCTGCGCTTATTCCGGGTGCTTATATCTTTAAACTATACACCAAAGATGGAATAAAATCGGTTCAAACCATAAAGAAATAATCCGTAAGTCATAGGAACCCGAATGGATATTATCGGGTAATCCATGGAGCGGGATTCAGCTTGGTTCGTTCTTTCCATAGCTGAAAGTGCAGAATAGTAGAGTTACCGTCTTCTTTGTCTGTAAATATTTTACCCAACAACTGGCGGGTAGCAACCTTTTCGCCTTGTTTAACATACACCTGACTCAGATTACTATATACCGTCAGGTAATTTCCATGACGGACTATTACCGAGTTATTATATCCCGGAACAACGAAAACACGGGTTACTTCTCCACTAAATATAGCCTGAGCATCTGCTCCAGGCTTCACCTGCAGATCGATTCCATTATTATTCATACGGATATTCTTTAACTCCTGATGTTGTTGTTCACCAAAGTAAGAAACAATCGTATATGTTGAATTTACGGGAGCCGGAAGTCGTCCTTTATTACTTGCAAAATCGGTAGAGAGTTTCCGTTCGGCTTGTGTCATGGCATATCCTCCCTTCGTATCAGCAACGCGTTTCTTAGATTCTGTCTCAGGCTCAGTTGTCTTTTCTCCTTTTTTCTCACGTGCCAATCGTTCGCGCTCTTCTCTTCTGGCTTCTTCTTCAGCGCGCGCAATCTCTTCGGCAATTAATTTTTCTATTTGCTTATTCAAGGCAGCGGCTTGCTGTCTTTTCTTTCGGAGTTCTGCCTGTAGCTCTTTCTGTTTTTTATTGAGTTGTTGTACTTCCGTTTTCTGAGTTGACTCCTCCTGTTGCAGTTTGTTTTTTTCTTGCTCCCTGACCTGCACCAACGCTTCCTTCTCGGCTCTTGTCTTCTGTAAAGCTTCCCGCTTAGATTCTATTTCCTTTTGTTTTTCGATAATTTCGGTCGCTTGAAGCTTTTGCCAATTTCCATATTCACGCAGGTAACGCATACGCCTCATCGATTGAGAAAAATTATCAGCAGAGAGGATGAACAAAAGTTTATCTTGTGATGATCTGTGTTTCTGAATGCTTTGAGCAGACTTCTTGTAGTTTTCCCGTTTTACTGTCAACTCATTTTCCAGTGACGCTATTTCCTGACGCATAGATTCCATCTGATTATCTATCGCAGTCATTTCCTGAGTCAGAAGACTTAACACTTTCTTCCTGTTCAGAAGTTGGTTAGATAGGAGAGTCAATCGCTTAAGAGAATTCTTTGCTGTAAGCGTAGTTTCTTTCAACAGTTTATCTGTTTCTGCAATTTCAGCCAAAGCCTCTTTACGTTGCCTTTCCAGCTCTTTCACTCGAGATGAATTCTGAGCTGTGGCAGCTAATGTAGATACGCATAATATGGCCAACCAGAGAAACTTCATTTAGTCTGTTTTACTATTTCTTAAACTTTTGACTATCTGTGCAAAGGTAACACGTTTATACTTTGAAGGAATAGAAAAACTCAAATTAACCGGAACATCCGGCTCTACACGCGAAAAAGAGAATGTTGCTTTACCCGTTTGTTTATTGTTCGCAACAATCCGTACATCCATCAACATCGGAAATGGTTGCTTCTCCACAAGTCTGAAATCTTGATAATCCCAATATAAATTATAACGTTCGTCTTTATCGGTCACATGCAAGGACAATAGCTTTTCTTCTCCGTCTGCAAGAAACGTATAAAGTAAATCCATTACATCTTGTGTTTTAGCTATAGCCTTGACTCCTTCCTGAGAAAGTTTGAATCGATTGTATTTTTCAGGGGTTATATCCTGTTCTCCAGGAAGAAAAATACGGTTGGTAAACAAGGCCTGCAGATTATAATAGTTAAAATCTACCGGAAGGCTTCCTTTCATCCCTTCATATCCTTCTGCTACATAACGCTTGTTCAAGCGATCCAGCACCTTTACGCTATCCAGAGTGAATTCAATCCGAAAAAGTTCGATCCCTAACATTGGAACAACAGACAATTGGAAGGCACTATCCTTTACCATCTTCATGTCCACTCTTGAACTTAATGTTTTATCTGTAGTCGTAATCTCCGCGTTCATACGCGCTGAAAGAGTCGTGTATTGAAAAGCCTGTTCTTTCATCGAATCAAAGAATTCTTTATGCGCTTTAGCCGTTCCCAATCCGACTGTTCCGACTTTCTGAGATGATTTACAGCCAGACAAAAGGAGCAGCAATAAGATTCCCGCATAGCTTAAATTACGAACCGTTTTTTTCATCATTTCGCGTTTTCGTCTTCTATATATATCCCTTCACTTATCTTACGATCCAATACGTCTCCTTCTTTTCCCAACTCTTTAGCCTTTTTCCACTGTTCCACCGCTTTCTCTTTATCACCCATCATATAAAGAATATCTCCGTAATGATCATGCAGTTCTGAACTATTTGTTTTGTCTTTCTCTAAAGCACTTTCTATATAGATCTTAGCCAACGTATAATTTCCTTGCATAAAAAAGATCCAGGCATAGGTGTCTAAATAAGTTGCATTATCGGGTTCCAATTTTATACATTGCGCACTCATTCTCTCAGCCCGCTTCAAATCTTTCTTAGCAAGCGACAAGAAATAACTATAATTGTTCAGAACCACGACATTCTTATCATTATATTTCAAGGCTTCATCATAGGCCACAAATGCGCTATCCAATTGATCTATCTGATAATATATATCTCCTATCTGACCATAGAAATCTGATTTCAGCGGCAAATTTTCTGCTGGAATTATCTCAATTCCCGCTTTATATACGTCCAATGCCTTTTCGTATTCTTTCTGTTGGTAATGGGCAATTCCAAGATAAAAATAGAATTCGGGGGATTCCGGGAAAAGCTCCATACAGCGATTACAAATACGAATAACTTCATCAGTATCTTCCGAACGGAGAGCTAAATTCAATAATTGTTGCCATGCTCCGATATTATCCGGTTCCATTTCCGTTACAAGCTGAATCTGAAACTTTGCTTCGTCAAGTTTATTCTGAGATGCAAGCAAACTGGCATACATCATCTTGATTTCCGTATCCTCGGGATGTTGCTCTAAGAGTGTTTTAAACAAATTATTAGCCCGCTCCGATCCTTTTTCCGTCTGCCCCAGTTTTAATATATAACGAGAGAGGATCCCGACTTTTACGTCCACGTCTAACTTCTCATTAACTAAAGCATCATTGATTTGAGTTTCAGCGGCTTCTTTGTCTCCTTTTGCTTCATAATAATTCGCCATGGAAACAATATAATACGGATTCTCCGGGTCTATACTTTTAGCTTTTGTATAATGCTCTAACGCTTTCTCCAATTCTCCTTTTTCTAAATACAAATCACCCATGATAATCTGATAGCGGGACTCCATCGGATATTTCTCAGCTAATTTTTCAATTTCCCTGAATGCTTCGGCCGGCTTTTCCAGCGTATTATACAACTTATATTTTTGCATCGACAGAGCCTCATTCATTCCAATAACAGACTCTAACGCATCAAAGGCGTCTATCGCTTTACCAATTTCACCCTGTTGCGTCAACGATTCAGCAAGATAGTAATTCAGATCCGCTTTCGCCGGATATTCTTTAACCAACTCCTCAAACTCTTCAGCAGCTTCACCATACAAGCCCATGTTCCGGGAAAATGTAGCCAACCTCATTCTGTACGTGAAGTTATTGTTACTATTTGCAACCGCTCGTTTCAACATATCCAATGCCTTTTCGGGACGTTGCTGTTGTATGTAAAACGAAGAAAGCTCGAAAAGAACGGGAGCGGCTGTCGAATCAATAGAGAGGCAATGAGAAAAAGCCTCGTAAGCCGCATCATATTTCTCTGCGTTCTTAAGATTCAATCCTTCATAAAAGAAATAGTCAAATTTCCGCTTTTGAGATTCACTCAGTTCCTTTTTTAAAGAAATTGTCTCTTTCTTTTCAGCCCAGGAGAAGGCAGAGAAAAAGGCAGCAAACACAAAAACAAAAAAGAAAAAACGGTATGGCTGTCGTGTCAACATAATTAATCTGATTTATTGCTTTCCGGTATGTCCGAATCCACCAGCACCTCGTTCCGTGTCATCTAAAGTTTCTTCCGGCTGCCATTCTACATGACCATGCGCAGCAATTACCATCTGGCAAATACGCTCACCATCATTTACGACAAAAGGCTCATTGGATAGATTGATCAGGATAATTCCTATTTCGCCACGATAATCCGCATCGATCGTTCCGGGCGTATTCAACAAAGAAATACCATGCTTAATGGCCAGCCCACTACGCGGACGCATCTGTGCTTCATAACCCTCAGGGAGAGCAATATATAATCCTGTCGGAATTAACCTACGTTCTAAAGGTTTGATTTCAACCGGTTCTGTCAGAAAAGCACGAATATCCATCCCCGCAGACAGAGGTGTTGCATATTGAGGTAACGGGTGATGAGATTTATTTATAATCTTTACTTTCATTGAATTATTTTTTATTTATACCCAAATTTATTAAGGCTGAAAGCCTGATATAACTTAGCCCAACGCAACGCGTTGGGTATATAATTAAGATTTATCAACGCCCTGAATGGGCAGTATAATAATTTCAATTCCATAAATATTGTTCATTAAAATCAATATTATACTCACTTAAAAAGCGAAGATATTCATCTTTAAATGAATATTTTTTATGATGCTCTTTCTGCAAGTTTATATATTCTTTCACAACCTTAACTTTAGACTGACTAACGGAATATCCCGCATAACCTCCCTGCCATGCAAAATTTTCATAATATCGATCTTTAGCTTTTATCCAACGACTACTATTACGTTTTATGTCCTCAACCAAAGTTGACAAGGCAATATTCTTTGACATAACACATAAAATATGAATGTGATTTTCCGTTCCATTAAGGAGTATTGGAATAGAGCCGGACTGTTTAATAATTGCACCAATATAAGCATACAATTCAGCCTCTATCTCAGACTTAATTAAACAAGTATTATCTTTTACATGAAAAATAACATGTATGTATAATTTGGATAACGATTGTGCCATTTTATATTGTCCTTACAGGACGCTTTGTTCGTTACATAAATACCCAATGCGTTGCATTGGGCTATATTATTTAGGGCTTTCAGCCCATATTTTTCTTAGATTGAGTCATAAAAACTATCAACCGAAAACACGACGTTTTTAATCTCTCCGATACTCATGTGAAACATTTTCTCCTTTCGTTGCGAATATACTGTTTTTGAGTGAGAAAACTTATGAAATGAACAGTTTTTCACACCTTGTAACGAAGCAAAGCTTCAAATTAAATTTTTATTTCAATTATACGTTTTATTTATCGAACTGAGGAATCATTTAACCAGCCTAATACATTTACGTTAGGTAATGATGGCTATATCTTTCGTACTGAAAGGACATGATAGAAATTTCTGACAGCTTAGTTTTGCCAGTCTCCGTTCTCTTTTATTAACTGAACTAAGCGTTCTACGGCTTCTGCTTCGGGGACACTGCGCACGATACAGGTCTTTCCTTTGTACAGGCTGATCTGGCCCTTTCCGGCTCCAACGTAGCCGTAATCGGCATCAGCCATTTCTCCGGGACCATTAACGATGCAGCCCATGATTCCTATTTTAAGGCCTTTCAGGTGCGAGGTGGCTGCTTTTACGCGGGCAATAGTGGATTGGAGATTGTATAATGTTCGTCCACAACCCGGACAAGAGATAAATTCGGTCTTGCTGATTCTTGTTCTCGTTGCCTGAAGGATACCAAACATGCAGTTATCAATGACTAATGCATCTAAGTTTTCATCCTGCAGCAGGATTCCGTCTCCAAATCCATCCAAGAAAAGTGCTCCGAAATCGGAAGCTGACTCAAGTTGCAGGGATTCTTTATCGGCTTCGGTATATTCTCTGTTCAGAATGACAGGGACATCGCATCCGGCTGTTAATAATTTATGCATAGCTGCCCGCTGGTGACCTAACCCGTTCACATGGCTTGTTGTCAGAATAACAACGGCTGTTTCATCTTCTTTAAGGAAGGTAATTACTTCTTCAGACAGATCATCATAAGAGAGCCGAATGAATTTAAGTTCTGCTTTACAGGAAACAGCGCTCCCCACTTCATCGGCTCTGAAGTAAGGATACGTGTCCTTCTCTCCTTTCCATGCGGATCCATCCAAGATCAACGGTACGCCTTGAGGTAAGTTTTCGGGGACAATCGTTCCTGTATAGAAATAATCAGGAACAGCATTTTTATCTATTGCATAATTTCCATTTCTACGATCAGAAATCACTACAGGAGGATGGGGAAAACCAATTCCTTTAACTACACGGGAATGACGACGTTCCGTTGTTATCGGATCAAACCCGGGAGTGGATTCTGCGTTGATCGAAGCATGTCCTTTTCTTTTCTCGATATAAGCCAGCAGTTTCCTTCCAACCGGCACTTCTACCTCCGGTTCTTCGCTTAACGAGACACGGATTGTATCTCCTATCCCATCAGCCAATAAAGTACCGATACCTACGGCGCTTTTGATACGTCCGTCTTCTCCGTCGCCAGCCTCCGTCACACCCAGATGTAGCGGATAGTGCATATCTTCCGCATCCATCGTGCGAACTAACAAGCGTACGGCACGAACCATCAATACCGTATTCGAAGCCTTCATGGAGATGGCCACATCATGAAAATTTTCATCACGGCATATCCTCAGAAACTCCATGCACGAAGCCACCATTCCTTCAGGGGTATCACCGTAGCGGCTCATGATTCGATCCGAGAGCGAACCATGGTTCACTCCGATTCGCACAGCGGTATGATGTTCTTTACATAAATTGAGAAAAGGCACAAAACGCGCTCTGATTTTTTCTAATTCTGCGGCGTATTCCTCTTCGGTATATTCAATATGATTAAACGTCTTTTGTTTGTCCACATAATTACCGGGATTCACGCGTACTTTCTCGACTGTCGTAGCGGCAACATCAGCAGCACGTGGATTAAAGTGTATATCGGCAATCAAGGGCGTACGGTATCCCTGTTCATCTAAAAGCTGTCGGATCACGCCTAAATTACGCGACTCACGCTCACCCTGAGCCGTGAAACGCACATAATCTGCTCCGGCATCAATAATACGTATAGCTTGTTGTACTGCGGCTTCGGTATCCATTGTAGATACGCTGGCCATGGACTGAACACGAACGGGGTTTTCGCCTCCCAGCGGTGTATCTCCTATACGGGTAACAGAAGATACGCGGCGTTTATAATTGAAATAATCCATAGAGGAAATAAGATGTCAATTGGTTTTATACTTGAACTTTACAGTGGCCAATTCTTCATTAGCCTTCACGATCTTTTTCTTCAGATCTTCTTTGTAAAGAACAAGCTTATCCTGCAATTGTTCATCTCCGGTAGAGAGTATTTGTACTGCCAGAATAGCCGCATTCAAAGCTCCGTTGATTCCTACCGTAGCTACGGGGATACCCGGAGGCATTTGTACGATCGCCAATAGGGCATCCATTCCGTCAAGTGTAGAATTAATCGGAACTCCAATAACAGGCAAAGTCGTCATAGAAGCGATAACCCCACATAAATGAGCCGCCATACCTGCTGCGGCAATAATAACTTTAATACCACGACCTTTTGCTTCTTTTGCAAAGGCCTCTACTTCTTCGGGGGTACGATGCGCAGATAATGCATGGATCTCAAACGGGATTTCCATTTCATCCAATAACTTAGCTGCTTTTTCCATTACAGGCAGATCCGAAGTACTGCCCATTATTATACTTACGATTGGAGTCATTTTTTGTTTACTTAAGAGATGACCCCTAAATCCCCTGAAGGGGACTTTTTGAAAAACCAACAAACAAACGTCCCTGATAGGTAGGAAACCTTGCGTTGGATGTGTCTGGGGCTTTTGAGCCCAAAAACAAAGTCTCCTGATAGTCAGTAATAACTTTGGATTGGATATGCTCGGAGCTTTTGAAACCAACAAACAAAGTCCCCTTCAGGGGATTTAGGGGTTATAATAAATATCTTATTTTGCAATCAAGGCCTTATAGTCCTCAGCCGACAATAGTTCGTTCAAGTCTGCTGCATCTTTTACTGAAATCTTGATCAGCCAGCCTTTACCATACGCGTCTTCGTTTACTAATTCCGGCTTGTCTTCCAGCTCTGCGTTTACTTCAAGTACTTCTCCGCTGACAGGCATAAACAAATCAGATACCGTTTTAACGGCTTCAATAGTTCCGAACACTTCTTCTTTATCTACCGTTTCGCCTTCTGTTGTTATATCAACATAAACGATTTCGCCAAGTTCGCCTTGCGCATAATCCGTGATACCGATGTAAGCCACATCACCTTCCACACGAATCCATTCGTGGTCTTTCGTGTACTTTAATTCAGCAGGAAAATTCATAATCTCCGTGTTTTTAAGTTAGATTAATAAATATATATAACTAAATATAGATGCAACAAATGTACATATAAATCCCAAACAAATACCCGCATACATCTGCATTGGCGTATGCTTATTTAAAATTATCCGGGCGGTAGCTACTAATCCCGCAGTAAGGATCAAAATAATGAACAGCCAATAAGCATTCATCATATGAATCCGGGCTATTCCCATAACGGCTCCGATCAATCCTCCGATACCGACTCCGTGAATACTGATTTTCCAATAAAAATTAACTAACAGAGACAATAGTAGTGCTGCAGCAACCCCAATCAACAATCCAATCAGCCAGAATGGAACTTGCATCCTTCGGATAAAAAACACAAAAACCAGTACGGAAAAAATCATAATCAAAAAAGGGAGTACCCGCTCACGCCTGTCGGTAAGTTCAAGATCTGAAATACTGCCGCTATATTTAAGCAGAAGGATAAACAATCCGGGGATCACTGTCGTACAAGCAAAAGCTCCGCCAATCATAATCAATTTCATGTTTACCGGATAGATTGCCAGATAGGTATATAAAAGCGTCAAAACCATACCATAAGTAATCATCAATAAAGGATGAAACACGGTGGAGACTATATTTGCAAAAAGTTTCATGTTATTTAGATTTCTTTACGTAAGCGTGCTACAGGAATATCCATCTGTTCCCGATACTTGGCAACAGTCCGGCGGGCGATAACATACCCGTTTTCTTTCAGGATAGCGGTTATCTCTTCATCCGTCAGCGGTTTCCGTTTGTTTTCCGCTTCAATATGTTCTTTCATTATTTTTTTTACCTCACGGGTAGATATTTCTTCACCGCTATCGGTCTGCATCGATTCCGAAAAGAAATATTTTAACGGGTATATGCCGAAGTTTGTTTGCACATACTTACTATTGCTTACCCGCGAAATAGTTGATATATCATATCCGGCTCGCTCAGCCACATCTTTAAGAATCATCGGTTTCAGAGAGGCTTCATCACCGGTCAGGAAAAAATCCCGTTGCAAAACCATGATAGTCTCCATCGTGCGTCTCAAGGTATCGTTTCGTTGCTTGATAGCTTCGATAAACCATTGTGCAGAATCCAGTTTTTGTTTTACGAACTGCACCGCATCACGCATTTCAGAAGTCTGATTACTTTTATTCGCCACATAATCCTGAAACATTTCCGTATATTCACGATTTACGCGCATTTCCGGAACTCCACGATTATTCATACTCAGGAACAATTCACCATTTACCGCTTCTACAAGAAAATCCGGAGTAACACGACTCATCGCCGTCTCCATCGCTCCCCCGAGAAAGCCGCCCGGTTTCGGATTAAGCAGAGTTATCTCGTGAAACACTTTTTTAAGCGTTTCCTCGTCAATAGAGAGCCCTCTCAGTATTTTATCATAATGCTTTCGGGTAAATTCCTCAAAATAGTTTTTTACGACCTGAATAGCCAGATCGGTAACCGATGTCGGTTCTTTTTTCTCCAATTGAATCAGGAGACATTCCTGCAACGTACGCGCCCCTACCCCGGTCGGTTCAAGATCCTGAATTACGTAGAGCATCTCCTCTACCTCCTTTTCATCCACATCCTGCCCTTCCTGAAAGATCAGGTCGTCTGCAATGGCTCCGAGGTCACGCCTCAGATATCCATCGTCATCCATATTACCTATAATATATTCGGCTATTTTTCGATTCTTTTCCGGCAGATCACGCAGACCGAGTTGCTGAAGCAAACTTTCATTCAACGACTGACTAACAGAAAAAGGAATATCTTCTTTCTGTTCCGTTCGCTCACGCATTTCTCTCAATTTATAATCCGGAATATCATCCTCGGTCAGATAGTCTCCAAGAGAAATATCCAGATCAGAATCACCGGAAGAAAGCTCATCGGCTCCTGTTTCGTCATTTATATCAAAATCTTCGACTGGTTCAGCCCCTTCTTCGAGCGCCGGATTTTCCTCCAGTTCATGTTTGATCCTTTCTTCCAATTCAATGGCAGGAAGCTCAAGCAAACGGATCAACTGAATCTGTTGCGGGGAAAGCTTTTGCTGTAATTTCTGCTGTAAATGCTGTCTTAACATTTGACTAAACCCATTTATGGATTAACAATAACTATGCAAATATAACCCTTTGTCAAAAAAACCGACAGGGGGAAACGTTAATAGTCGTTGAAAGGGACAGGTTTAAAAAATGTATTTCTGCTTTAACACATTGAAAAGGAATATTTATTGGTTCTATTATTCTCTTTTTCGACAACTGTAGTAAAGCTTTTCGATAGTTGTCGAAAAACTTTACTACAGTTGTCGAAAAGTTTTTCCATATATATGGAAAAAGGGAAACACAAATAATCTTATTTCTTGGTTCTCGTTATTTTATGCAATACCTCAGCATTCTTGTTTAGCAAATACAGGTCCAGTGTTTTATTGGTAGCCGACATAACGGAGAATCCGGTTTCAGGATTACAGAACACTGTTCCTTCGATAGGTTTCACTTTTCGGCTACGTGACGCAGAGGTGTTAACGACAAAGTCCGTATCAAATCCGTCTTTTCGGATATGTTGAAAGTTATGAATATGTCCACAGATGTAGTAATCAACCTTGTATTTCTTCAACAAAGGAGCCACACGTGCCTGCATATCCGTTCTTTCGTTTTCGTCCTTCGAGGTCTCGGCAAAGACCGGATGATGACCAACTACAATTTTCCAGGTTTCTGTTGAAGCATTCAGTGTAGAATCAATCCAGGCTAATTGTTTCTCCATGTCCTGATGACCTGCATCCGGGTATTTTTTCTTTCCGTTACGGTATTTGTCAATAAGCGAAGGAGTATCAATATAGACGATACGAAGCGTTGCGCCGTTCTCCAAGTCGTACGACTGCGTGTAATACCGGTCGGGCATACACCAGCGACGGCTTACCTGACTATAATCAATCACCGCTTGTGTATTTCCTCTATATTCGTGATTTCCCAGTAACGGATACCATTCTACCTGAAGTTCCGGATGAGAATAGATCGATTCAAAATTAGTCATCCACAGTGGGTCGTTCACACTCTGAACACCATCATAATGGAACACATCACCAGAGGCAATCACAAACTCAATACCCAATTGGTCTGCCGTTTCACCCATCTGATGCGCTATCGGCTTCTGATCGTAATACCCGTTACGACCAAGATCAGTCGCGATGATGAAATTAAAACTATTATCAGGTAATTCACTTAACTTTTGCGCGTTCAATGATTGAACACAAGTACTTAATACAATCGCAAATGCGAATAAGACACATTCTCTAAACTTCTTAATCATAGCTTTTATTCTATTGAATTTATAAATCAAATTTTAATCCTACGGTGAATGAAGGTTTATAATATTCCAACTGCATCATGCGGTCTTTATCTCCCTGATAATAACGCAACGGCTGATTGGTCAGATTGTTTGCTTCGGCAAAAACCTTCTCATTTGTTCAATTATTTTAAAAAGTGAATGATCGTTAATATTTCGCAACAAAGAACAGGAATTGATATTACAGAAAAGCCCCATTATTATTACATAGAGATTAAGAGCCTAAAAAAGAATATTATGTGGTTTCATAAAAGCAGACATGAACAACTTAGACAAACTTATTGTTGTTTAAATTGAATTATAAACTCAAATTATCATGACTATTTTAGATAAAAACACCAGTTTAGGATTATTGGTGCTTCGGTTAAGCCTGGGTATATTAATGTTATTACATGGCGTATCGAAACTTTTTCACGGCATAGGGTTTATTGAACAGATTGTTGTTGGTGCAGATCTACCTTCTTTTGTTGCCTACGGAGTGTATATAGGTGAAATCATTGTACCGATCCTATTGATTCTGGGTTATGCCACGCGGTTTTCTGCTTTGATCTTCGCCATTAATTGTTTATTTGCCGTATTCCTGGCGCATGGAGCAGAACTATTTACATTAAGTCAACACGGAGGATGGGCTGTAGAATTATTAGGATTGTACTTCTTCGGGGCATTGACATTAGTATTTACCGGTGGTGGCAAGTATGCCGTCAGTCATAAACATTGGTGGGATTAATGTCTTTCACCAATCTGAAGCCATTGTTAAAATGTTTGCTGGAAGCATAAATGTAATAACGACAGGTCGGGCGACAAATGGCTCGTTCAATAAACCATGAACCACCTCTGACATGAGCGTACAGTCGGTCGTCCTGAAAAAATATATTCGAACACCACTCCCAGACATTACCACTCATGTCGTAAAGTCCCAGTTCATTCGGACTTTTCATCCCCACAGGATGAGGTTTCCCTTCAGAATTGGCCTCGTACCAGCCCAAACTGTCTAACTCCATACCACCGCTATAGAGGTGATCTTTGTTACCTCTATGGCCTCCTCGTGCAGCATACTCCCACTCTTCTTCCGTTGGTAGCCGACCTCCTGCCCATCTACAATATTCATTGGCTCCAAACCAAGTTATATAAATCGCAGGGTGTGCTTCATAACCTTTCACTGGCCTTCCTCCTTCAATTCCCCAATTACATTCGTAGTAAAGTATTTCACCCGTGTATTCACCGTTTTTTACTTTATTGCTTTTGTAATCGCTCAAGAAAGCAGCAAACTGGTTATTCGTGATTTCATATTTGCTAATCTGAAAATCACCGACTTCTACACTATGTTCCGGATTATTATCTTCCGGATAAGTAGAACCCATAACAAAAGTACCTCCTTTTATTTGTAACATTTCAGGTTTCGTATTCGTAGCAAGGTCTTTTCGATAAATTATCTCATCAATCCGTTTCTGCACGACCTCCCGTTCGGATTCCCTGACATTAGGGGCCGACATAAACAATTGAAGATATTTAATGGAAATATCAAACGCTTCGATACCCCGGCAAGAAAGCAAACGATCATACAAACCTCCAATAGCAATATAGCCATCCAATCGGTCAGGATCAAGACGGACACCTTGTTCGTATAGCTTGAAAGCCTCTTCAACATAGCGAAATTCTTCCGCCGGAGTGTTCGCTTTCATCGACAACAGGTCGTTAGCCTGACGAATACAGGCTTCTGCATAAGGATTGATCTGATTACTTAGCATACGGGCAAATTTCGAATGCTTCATATCCATCGGTATCAGCCGGTAGAATTGCCTCAAAGAGTCAATCGAGACTTGTTTCATAAAACGTGTCAGCAAGAATTGTCCCGCATAGGTATCCATATGTTTATAGACATAATCCAAACGTATAGAATCTCGCAGATGTTCAACATCCTTCAACTCCCAATCCACGTCTAACCCCATTCGCTTATCACTATTTTCTGCGCTTATATTCTTTTTCCTGAACGGGCTATTTACGACTCCTGCTTTTCCCTTCCCTGTGCCCCATGCTCCCAACTCGTGAAACAATGTGGAAAGAACATGTAAACTATCCCGTTGCCGATTAAGGTCACTGACTAAATCAAGATAGCGTCCATACTCTACCTGCGTATTTGCACCCCGAAACTTCAGATAATAGGGAAAATCGGTAATACTGCCTTCAATATATAGCGTATCCCGATCAAGCAACAAATCACAATAGTGAAACACATCATCAATAGTAGTACAAAGCCATAGATGCTGAGGCACATCGGCTAATTCTCCAACAATAACCAATCTTCCTTTCTCGATTTGTCCTGCATTAATAACACGTTGTGTATCAAACTGCCTTAGATTGAATATAGTTCCATCTTTGACCCCGCTGATTCGTGCATCAATAACAAACACACTGGCCAAGGCAGGAAACGAAAACCATACAACAGAAAAAAAAAGACTTACTTTCAGAAACTTCATCATGGGGTAACATCATAGATGTTTACTAATGTATAGTATTTATTTCTATGCAGCATCCATCAGATGGCTATAACATGCTAATATTTAACGCATATTTCACCAAAAGCTTTATGTTTTAACATCTTTATTCCAAAAACCTCATTCAAGAATTTCAATAATTACCATTTCCCTCTCTTTTCGATTTACCGGATCGGATCTGTCGTCTAATAGATAGAGAAGGATTGAACTATCACTGTCTGTTCTCCCATCAGCACTATGCGATAGTTGTAGAAAATCATTTTTTTGAGGGTAGATATCATTCGTTAAGTAATTATGCTTGTTGGGAATTGTTTCCATCGTATTAAACTTCTTATTATTTCTTCGAATAGAAAGAAATTCTTTCTCTTTATAACTGAATCCAAGCAATTCCACATTCCCTTTCTTCGCGATATTCGTAATACAATAATAACTATTTGAAGCAGATTGGGTGCCTTTTCTGGCTCCTTGTTTCTTTATCAATTCTGTCAATTTCTCAAGGGTGCTGGTGTAGGGATTATCTTCAATAAGTAACTTCTCTTTAATTTGATTTGTTTTCTTGTCGTAACAACCGACCAAAGTTGTATGAGAATACTGTACATAATAATTTTCATCATAAGAAAGAAAAACATTACTGTCGAAACTGTCTTTATCTCTCTTTTTTAACCCTACCGTATTTATCTTTCCATTAAAGTCTGATACCCCCATCAGATAATGATTATTAGCCAAAACTAAGAGTATTTTATCCTCCTCAATCACTCTAAAATCAAAAAATGGATATTCTGTTTTTATCACCCCTCTCCCTTGTCCGTCTTCCAATGAAAAACGGAATAACTTTTGTTCTTTAAAGCCTGAGGCAATCCACAATTCCGGTGTTCCGTTGATCATACAAATATCATAGCCGGTTACCCATGAGTTCTCATTTTCCAAAGGGTTAGGATAAGTTATTTTTCTCACCAAATTCCCATCCATATCATAAACAACACAGAATTCACTGGTCGGGATATAGAAAAAGTTTTGTCGTTTTATTACGCGCGGAAAGGCAGATATAAGAAGCGCACTGTCTCTCTTTAGTTTGACAACGCGATGATTTCCCAGAAAAGAGGACAATGTTGTTGGTGTATAAGAGTTTTTTTGCAGATCAACATCTCCAAGTATCGTTTTTTCCTTACAACCTGTAGAAAGAAAAACCAATCCCACAGCGAAAAAAAATAGTACTTTTTTCATAAATCTAATTTATAAATCACTATTAACCGACTAAAATTCCAGACAGTCGGATTTGTTTAATTACACGGTCTGTATCGTGTTATATTTCTTTTTTTCGAAACCCTACCCCCTGTTTATAAAGCCAGCCTAAGCTGGATT
>NZ_JAQWCQ010000033.1 GCF_028705895.1 Massilibacteroides sp.
AAATAAAATTAAAGTCATTATTGGGTGCTAAGTTTGCAATATTACGATGTACGAATACATCACCTATATCAGTTTGCAATAGTTGTTCCACAGAAATACGACTATCTGAACATCCAATAAAAAAAATATTCCGGATTTTGTCCCTCACTAAGATTCTTAAAATACATGGGATCCTCTGCTAATTTCTCAGCTTTCCATTTCTGATTGTCTAAAAAAATACGGTTAATATTATCCATAGCTTATCTAAATTAGTGAATTTACAATATCGTAAAAGAATAGGATAAATCATTGAATTTTAATATAATTTTCTTTTTAATATAGAATGTTTTCTTTTTTGAATACTTTGAGAGCCTGTTTAAATTTTTATAGGATATTTCTTGAGGGCTTGTTTCGGTCTTCTTTCGTCTTCTTTTGGATCAGTCCGATACCCCGGTTGTTATTACACTTGGATTATGTCGTTTTTAATGGGATTACCTCGATAGGTTAAAACAAATCGTGGACAGCAAATATAAAAAAAGTGAAATAAAAAACAAAATAATAGCAAAATCTGTCATTTTTAGACAAGTTGTCATCGGCTTCAATAGCGTTGTTTTAACGCGCTTTATTAAATAAAATGACAATATATGTACCCGAAAAACAAACACCGAAAAACCGCACTTAAACCGCACGATACGGCATGCCCATTTTTTTGAATTATCAAAATTGAACAAAAAAAGGCAATGGATAAAATCTCCCTATTCTTTTTGGAAAAAGACTCTATTCTTTTTTTGAAGATAAAGGATATCTTTCAGAAAATAACCTTTATATTTTCGGTAAAAAACGGGCTATTTTAGTCTAAATACAATATTTATTAGTCTAAAACGGTATTATAAATCAAAAAACAAGGATGGATATTTTTTTACGCGTAAGTAAAAGGACGAAAAAAGTATCTATTTGTCAAAATAAAACACAAAAAATCAAAGCTATTCGATTTGGTTTTAAGGCTGAAAGCCCGCTATGCTCATTCATGCGGATATACAACTAAACAAAAAATAAAACGAAATAAGCCACGAATAAAAAATTAAACAGGCTCTGAATAAAATTAAAATAGGATAAATGTTGGCTTATATCTTTTTCGATGTTATTTTTGTTAATATTGCTAACATAATGAAAAATACAGACTTCTTATCATGAAAAAGATTTTACTGCTCTTTTTTTTCACTTGCTATCTGAGTGCTGTTTCCGTTTATGCCGAAAATTGGAAAGGGCGATGGATAAATACCGAACATTGTCAAAGTGCAACGAATACCTGGTTGGCTTTTCGTAAGACGGTTGACTTGAAAAATGTGCCTGAAAGCCTGACGGCGAAAATTGCTGCCGATACAAAGTACTGGTTATGGATTAATGGTCGGTTAGTTGTCTTCGAAGGCGGTTTGAAAAGAGGCCCAAGTATGCATGACAGCTATTTTGATAAGGTGGAGATTGCGCCTTACTTGAAAAAAGGAGAAAATTTAATTGCCATACTTGTCTGGCATTTCGGAAAAGATGGTTTTTGCCATGTAAATAGTGGAAAAGCAGCGTTGTTGTTTGATGCACAGGGAGAAGGCGTAGAGATTGTATCCGATGATACCTGGCGTAGTGCGGTGTATGGTGCGTATCAGAATACGGAAGCTCCTTTCCCGAATTTTCGTTTGCCTGAAAGTAATATTCGTTTTGATGCACGTCAGGAAATGCAGGGTTGGACTACTGCCTCATTCTCAGGAAACCTGCCTCAGGCAGTTATAATTGCCGATGCAGGGGATGCTCCTTTAGGAAAACTCGTAGAACGACCAATCCCGTTGTGGAAAGATTATGGTTTAACAGCTTATCCCAACGTGAGAAAGTCAGCAGATAATGATACCCTGTTCTGTCGTTTACCTTATAACTGCCATGTGACTCCTTACCTCAAGGTAAAAGCACCTGCGGGAAAAACAATTCATATGCTTACTGATAATTATGAAGGAGGAGGTACTCCAAATGTGCGTGCGGAATACATTACGCGTGAAGGCATTCAGGAATATGAAAGTTTAGGCTGGATGAATGGTCACGAGATGTGGTATATTATTCCCGAAGACGTTGATGTGTTGGATGTAAAGTTTCGGGAAACCGGCTATAATGCGGAGTTTACAGGCTCATTCCAGAGTAATGATACTTTCCTGAATGAATTGTGGAAGCGTTCGGCGAGGACGCTTTATGTAACTATGCGCGACACGTATATGGATTGTCCGGATCGTGAACGGTCTCAATGGTGGGGCGATGAAGTCAATGAATTAGGCGAAGCGTTTTATGCTTTATCTCCTTCTTCCTGGAAATTAGCCGAAAAAGGAATTCATGAATTAATGAACTTCCAACGTAAAGATGGGGTGATTTATGCTCCTGTTCCCGCGGGCAACTGGTTTAAAGAATTACCGCTGCAAATGTTGGCTTCTGTGAGCTGGTATGGTTTTTATACGCAATATTATTTTTCAGGAGACAGTAGTTTTGTTGCTCCTATATATGATCGTTTACATGTCTATTTACATGATGTTTGGAAAGTAGATGCAAGCGGACTTCCCGTCGAACGTAATGGCAATTGGACGTGGGGCGATTGGGGAGAAAATATAGATATGGGGGTTCTTACTACTTGCTGGTATTATCTTGCATTAAAAGCTGAACGGGAATTTGCTTTACAATTAGGCAAAACCATTGATGCCGCCCAAAATCTGCAAATGATGCAAACGATTGAGAAATGTTTTGATACAAAATACTGGACAGGAACCTGCTTCCGTTCTCCGGGATATAAAGGAGAGACAGATGATCGCTCTCAGGCAATGGCAATTGTTTCCGGTTTGGCCTCTACAGACAAATATCCGGCTTTGACAAAAGTGCTGAAAAAAGAATATCACGCAAGTCCGTATATGGAAAAATATGTATTGGAAGCCTTGTTTAAGATGAAACAATCAAGTTTTGCTATTGAACGTATGAAATCACGCTATAGTAAGATGATGAATTATCCTTATACCACCTTGTTTGAAGGGTGGGATGTAGGTCCTGAAGGCTTTGGTGGCGGAACGATTAACCATGCATGGAGTGGGGGGCCGTTGACTATCCTTAGTCAGAAATTGTGCGGAATAGAACCTACATCGCCAGGCTTTAAGACGTTCAAAGTTGAACCGGATTTAGGCTCACTAAAAGAAGCCTCTGCTACCGTAGAAACACAATACGGCTTTATCCGTGTTGATATAAAGAAGAAAGGTTCAACGATTAGTCTTGCTGTTGATGTTCCCCAAGGAACAGAAGCGACATTGGTTCTCCCGAAAAAGAAACCTAAAAAAGTAACAGCCGGAAAACACGTGATAAATTGATTTTAGTTGGGGTGCATAATACACCCCAACTAAATTATAAGAATTACCAGAAATACCAGTAGAAAGCAGCGCACAAAGCAACTACACCGATAGATGCTACTACATCGATCCAGTTCCAGCTCTTTCTGATCTGCGTTTTATAATCTGATGTGAATGTGATCGCTTCTATTTGTTTGGCTGTTGGAGCCGGAGTGAAGAATGAAACTACCACCATCAGCAAAATGATAAATACGAGCAGCCAGATTTCAAATATAAGCCAGTTTGTCTGCCAGAACCAAGCTGTATAATCCCAATACCAACCCGTCATCAGATCTTTGCCGGTATTCGTGAAAATATTCGTTATCAAACGTAACATACCGAGAATAAATCCAACGATCATACCTACTTCACCTGCTTTAGGGGTGATCTTTTTGGAGAAAATACCCAGGGCAAATACTGCAACCATTGCCGGAGCAAGTAATGATTGGATACCCTGCAGATAATCGTAAAGACTACCAAGACTCATCATAATAGGTATCCACACAATACCGAGGATTACAACAACTATAGTTGCAATACGACCAACTAAAACATAAGTTGCTTCACTTTTATTTTTGAACATAGGTTTATAAAAGTCTTCTGTAAACAGCGTAGCACAAGAGTTGAAGAAGGCTGCTAAAGAAGCGACCAATGCCGAAATAAAGCCAATAGTAACAATACCTTTAACTCCTGCCGGTAATACGAATTTAACCATAGCACCAAACGCCGTATCCGGATTTTCCAGCGTAAATCCACTGTCCGGATGAGCAGCTAAGGCCGCAGCAATCATCCCCGGGATAAGAAACATGAATACGGGTAATACTTTAAAATAACCCGCAGCGATAGAGCCTCTGCGTGCCCGTTTCATAACTGCTTCATTCGATTCGCCTTTACGTTGCCCGAGTACACGCTGTACGATATGCTGATCGGTACACCAATACCAGAATCCGATAATAGATGCTCCAATAAATACCCAGAATCCCGGATACTCATCATATAATGGATCTCCTGTCTGGAAATGGAACATATGATTTGTTCCGTATGCAACGCCATCTTCACCCACATTCAGCGTTTTGGAGTAATCAATCATCGCCGCCCAACCGTCACCGATATTTCCTCCACCAAGAGTTGCTAATCCAAGGAAAAGAACGAGGAAAGATCCCAGAATGAGTATAGGAGTCTGAATGGCTGATAGTGTCATAACTCCTTTCATACCACCCAAAACAGTGAATATTCCGGTTAGAACAATTAAACCGATAGCCCCGTACCAAAAAGGTAAACCAAGAAGGCTTTCCATGAATATACCACCCGTAAATGCCGTAACACTCACCTTTGTTAAGACATAAGCAACGAGTGTGATTATGGATAACCATGATCCTGTTGCCGGTGTGTATCGATATTTGAGAAAATCAGGCATGGTAATGATTTTCCCCATTTTGTTATTCATAAGCTGGTAGAAGGGAACAAAAAGCCAACCTAAGAGAAGGATCATCCAACCTTGCATTTCCCAATGTGCCATGCCGACACCTGCTTTTGCACCTGTGCCTGCAAGACCAACGAGATGCTCCGAGCCGATATTGGCCGCAAAAATAGCCGCACCAATAATATACCAGGGTTCACCTTTCCCAAATAAGTAATCTTCACTGTTCGCTCCCTGTTGTAAACGTTTGTCTTTCTGTATCGAACGCCATACAGCCCAGGATACAAGCACTATTCCGATTACGATAATTACCCAGTCAATCCATAAAAACTCGTGTGATTCCCAATTCATAACAATGTGTAGATTTAAGAGAATAATTCAGCTTCTGTAAAGCTGCCTAATTTTTGATAGTTCCCATACTGACGTATGTATATTTTGTGGTTCTCTTCATTTGGAATATATTCTTTAGAGAATCCTTGTCCCATTGCTTTTTGCGCTGTGAAAATATCCTTATGAATACCTGCAACGACAGAAGCAAACATCGCAGCACCGAATGCGCAAGCTTCTTTTGTCCTGGCCACTTTAATCGGCATATTCAGTACATCAGCAAGTGCTTGCATAACCAAAGGGGATTTTTGAGAAATTCCTCCGATGCCAATAACATGATCTATCTCGATTCCGTTTTCAAGGAAACGATCAACAATGGCTTTTGAACCAAATGCGGTGGCTTCAACCAATGCTTTATATATAAGCGGAGCTGTGCTGGCTAAATTGAGACCCGTAATGGTCCCTTTTACCAACTGACTTGCATCCGGCGTGCGACGACCGTTCATCCAGTCAATTGCCAGCAGTGAACTTTCTGCCACAGGAATCTTCGCCGCTTCTTCGGATATTTCAGGGATTAGTTTATCAAGTGCTTCTTCGATTAGTTTGGATTTGGTTGGATCGTCAATTAAATCAGACTTTCCGACCAGGTTTTCCAATGGCCAGGCAAGAACTGATTTAAACCAGGCGTAGATATCTCCAAATCCGGATTGTCCGGCTTCCAATCCGATCATTCCAGGAACGACAGAGCCGTCCACTTGTCCGCAAATACCCGGAATAAGTTTTTGTTCCATATCTTCATACGAAGCAATCATGATATCGCAGGTCGATGTGCCGATCACACGAACGAACGTCTTTGGTCCGATTTCTGCTCCGACAGCTCCCATATGGCAATCAAATGCTCCTACGCCAACGGCAACACGAGTTGACAAACCTAACCTGTCAGCCCATTCTTGTGTAAGCTGGCCAACTTTAGTATCACTTGTGTATGTGCTTTCGTATAAACGTTCCCTGTATCCTTTGAGTAAAGGACTGATGGCAACTAAGAACTCTTCGGGAGGAAGCCCGCCCCATTCTTCGAGCCACATGGCTTTGTGTCCCGCTGAACAACGGCTTCTTACTATTTTCTCCGGTTTAATCACTCCTGTAATAAGTGCCGGCATCCAATCGCAATGTTCTATCCAACTGTAGGCAGTTTCACGTATCGATTCATCAACTGACAGTACATGAGCCATCTTTGCCCATACCCATTCGCTGGAATAAATTCCGCCTTCATAGGCTGTATAATCTATATCCCAGGTTTTTGCCAATTGATTAATGCGAGCTGCTTCGTTTACTGCTGTATGGTCTTTCCACAAGACAAACATTGCGTTTGGATTTTCAGAAAACTCAGAGCGAAGTGCCAAGGGGAGCCCTTCTTTATCAATAAGTACCGGTGTGGAACCTGTTGTATCAAAAGACATACCGACAACGTTTTCTGCTACATGCGCCGGCGAATTATTAAGTGCTTCTTTAATTGACTCCTCAAGAGCTTCTATATAATCTAAAGGATGTTGACGATATTGATTTTGCTGCGGATTACAATATTTTCCCTGCATCCACCTCTTATAGTATTTTACGGATGAAGCTATTTCTTTTCCGGTTTCTGCTTCAATGATTATAGCCCGGCACGAATCCGATCCATAATCCAATCCTATTACATATTTCATGCTATATTGATTTGAAGGTTAGTACATACGCCATGTAACGTGAATCCGTTACATGGCGTTACTATTATTATCTTAATGCTTTATTCAGCATATAATATACTTCGTTATTACGAAGGTCTTGACGGAACTGACGGATAGTTGTGTCTTTATCAATTATCAGCAATTCGATATCTGCAATTTCAGCATAATCTTCTAACATATCTGTTGTTACAGAATAAGAAAAACTGGAGTGGTGCGTACCACCTGCCAGAATCCACGCCCCGGCTCCGATTTCGAAATTAGGCATAGGTTTCCATAACGCACATGCAACAGGAAGTTTAGGAAGCGGTTTGGGTTCTTCCACCATCACTTCATTTACAATCATACGGAAACGATTGCCCATGTCAACGATAGTAGCGGCAACTCCTTCTCCTTTATGTGCCTGGAAAACAAGACGAGCACATGTACGTGCATCTCCGATACCTAAGAAATGGACTTCTATACGAGGTTTTACTCCCGTTATGTCCGGATTTATTTCCAACATATGCGATTGAAGAATCGTACTATTCTCGCCATCAAAGTTTAAGGTATAATCCTCAAGGAATGATTGTCCACCCGGTAATCCTTGTCCCATTATCCACATTGTGCGTACAAGAGCTGCCGATTTCCAGTCGCCTTCAGCACCAAAGCCGTATCCTTCAGCCATCAAACGTTGTGATGCAAATCCCATTAACTGAGACATGCCTTCTAATTCATTAAAACTTGTTGTGAACCCTTTGGCTCCATTGTCCTGCAGGAAGCGGCGAAGTCCGATTTCCTGTGCTGCAGCATCGCGGACAAACGAATGTTTCTCTGCCCCTTTCTTACAATCGTCAGCGAAGTCATATGTTTTTTCGTATTCAGCAACTAACGCATCTATTTCAGTTTCCGTTACCGCATTCACATAAGGTACAAGAGTTGCAATAGGTGCATTGTCCACATGATATCCTAAGCGTATTTCTGCTTCAACTTTATCACCATCAGTAACGGCCACATTATTCATGTTATCTCCGAAGCGGATAATAAGCATATCCTGTGCATCTGCCCAGCCTGCACATACACGCATCCAACCGGCTATTTTCTTTTGAGTTTCTTTCTCTTTCCAGTATCCGACAACCACCTTACGGGGTTTGCGCAAACGACTGGTAATATGACCGAACTCACGATCTCCGTGTGCTGATTGATTCAGATTCATAAAATCCATGTCGATTTCACTCCAAGGAATTTCTTTATTGTATTGCGTATGAAGATGTAAAAGAGGCTTCTTGTAATCCAATAAACCATGTATCCACATCTTGGCAGGAGAAAATGTATGCATCCAGGTAATCATTCCGACACATTTTGTATCTCCGTTTGCTGCACGCATAATTTCAGAAATCTCCGCCGAAGAATTGGCAGTACCTTTATATACCACTTTAATCGGTAGTATCCCCGAATCATTTAACCCTTTTACCATTTCTGTAGAATGCGCATCTACAGCTACCACAGCATCACCCCCATATAAGAGTTGAGCTCCGGTTACAAACCATACTTCTAAATCTTTAAAATTCATGATATTAATTTTTTATTGAGTTCTTTCAATAGGTATTAAGAAGTTCCTGAAAGAACCAGGTTATTATTTTTATTCTTTTGTTGCTTGTTTATAAAAGAGACTTATTGTCCGTAATAAGCCTTCGGACCATGTTTCCTGCTAAAATGTTTATCGATTAACGCTTCATTCATGCTGAATGTCGGATTAATGTTTATCGAAATAAAAGCCATTTTAGCAACCTGTTCCAAAACTACGGCATTGTGAACCGCATCATGGGCATCCTTTCCCCAGGAGAAAGGGCCGTGGTTATTCACCAATACTCCAGGTGTATGGTCGGGGTTGGTGCTATGAAAAGTCTCAATAATAACATTACCGGTTTCCAGTTCATAATCTCCGTAAATCTCTTGTTTAGTCATTGACCGTGTACAAGGAATTGCCTCTTTGAAATAGTCGGCATGAGTTGTTCCTATATTAGGAATAGCAGAACCTGCCTGTGCCCACGCTGTGGCATAAGTTGAATGAGTATGTACTATCCCTCCGATATTAGGGAAGGCTTTGTATAGAGCGAGATGGGTTGGTGTATCTGAAGAAGGCTTCAGTTTTCCCTCCACAATCGTTCCCTCCATATCCAGAATCACCATATCATCTGCCGTCATTGTGTCGTAAGAGACTCCGGACGGTTTTATGGCGATTAATCCCTTCTCCCGGTCGATGCCGCTGACATTCCCCCAAGTGAAAATAACAAGTCCGTGTTTCACCAGGTCAATGTTTGCGTCAAAAACTTCTTTTTTTAATGCGTCTAACATATTGTGTTTAATATAATTTGTATGCTCGTAGATAAGTGTTCCAAAGATACTTGCGATATTACTAATAAGTGTTCATGTAAACACTTATTCTTTGCATGTTATACAACATTTATTATCACTTACTTACTATTTCAGTTTAAAGCATAGAATTGTTGTCTTTTAGTACACAAAGGATGTCAACTTTTATGGTAAACAGTACCGAAATCTGTCAACCTTATTTAGGATAAGTCACCTTTCTATTTCTTTTATGCTTACATTTGGTAATTGTTAACTTTAAATTGAATTACTATGATTATTGGAATTCCCGGAGAGATTATGCCCGGCGAAGCGCGTGTGGCTGCTATTCCGGATACAGTGAAGAAGTATGTTGCTGATGGGGCTAAGGTTTTAATAGAGAAAGGAGCGGGAGTTGGCTCTTTTTATCCTGATGAAGACTATGTAGCGGCGGGTGCCCAAGTGATTAAATCAGCAGAGGAATTATTTGAGAAGGCAGATCTGATCCTTAAAGTTAAAGAACCACTTTTCAATACAAAATTCAACAAACATGAGGTTGAGATGATGCACCAGGGGCAATTCCTGATCACATTTATTCATCCGGCATCTCCGGTTAATCATGACATGGTGAGAATGCTGGCAGAAAAGGGAGTTGTTAGTCTTACGTTGGATAGTGTTCCCCGCATTTCGAGAGCACAGAATATGGATGCTTTGACATCCATGAGTACGTGTGCCGGTTATAAAGGGATTCTTTTGGCTGCCAATGCGATGGCTAAGTTCATTCCTCCTATGTTTACCGCAGTGGGTTCTATTCAGCCCGCAAAAGCATTAGTTATCGGGGTAGGTGTGGGTGGTCTTCAGGCATTGGCTACATCCAAACGTCTGGGTGCAATTACTTATGCAATGGATATACGTCCTGCGGCAATGGAACATGCGATGAGCCTCGGTGCTAAAGTGATCGATCCGGCTGTGCCTGCTGATTTGGCTATAGCAAAAGGTGGTTATGCCAAGGATCTGCCTGCTGAATGGATTGAAAAAGAGCGCCAGAAACTACGTGAGGTCCTGAAAGAGATGGATATCGTGTTTCTGAGTGCTTTGGTGCCGGGCAAGATTGCTCCGATATTGATTACGGAAGAGATGGTTAAGGAGATGAAAAACGGATCTGTTATTGTTGACATCTCGATTGATCAGGGAGGAAATTGCGCTATCACACCTCCGGGAACTACGGAAGTGAAACATGGGGTGACGGTGATCGGTATTAAGAATATTCCGGGATTACTCCCAACCAGCTCTACTTGGATGTTTGCCAATAATGTATATAATCTGGTTAATTATCTGATGAAAGACGACAAGATTGAATTGGATATGAATGATGAAATAGCTCGTTCTATCTTGGTGACGACCAACAATAAGATTGTTCATGAAGGAACGTTGGAGGCGATGAATAAGTAATCCTTAAATTCTATTTCAAATGAATCCAGTTTTTTTGATTTTGATATTTCTGGTATCGTCTTTATTGGGATACCTTATTATAAAGAACGTTCCCAGTCTTTTGCATACGCCACTTATGACGGGGATGAACGCATTAGCGGGAATTTGTCTCTTAGGTGCGGTTGTGACTGTAGGATATTCTTATCAGGCCGGAGGTAACGGTTTGCTGATCGGACAGATTCTGGGAGGTTTGGGAATTGTCTTGGCGACAGTGAATGTGATTGCCGGTTTTGGAGTTACTCACCGGATGCTGAAAATGTTTCAGCCTAAAAAGAAAAACAAAAAACCATGATGACGGAAACCATTTATTACATTGTATGCAGCGTCTTATCGTTGTTGGCCTTGTTGGGTCTTTCTATGATGAGTAAAGTAACCTCTTCCGTGCGTGGCAATTTGTTGCTTTCATTTTGTTTACTGGCGGGGTTTGTGGTGACATTGCTTTTCTATGATATTTTCGATGTATCCACAATCTATATTTTCATTCTGTTGGGAACTCTTATCGGAGTTGTATTAGCGTATAGAGTGAAAATGATTGAAATGCCGCAAACTGTAGCTATGCTAAATGGTTTGGGCGGGTTGGCAGGTGCAATTGTTGGGGGACTGACACTGATCGGAGTGGGAGTAAAACCGTCTGCCTATCCTCTATTTGTCAATTTTACAGCTGATCTGGCGGTGATTGTCGGGATGGTTACTTTTGTAGGCAGTATGATTGCAGCCGGAAAACTGCATCGGCTGTTGCCTCAGAAGCCGGTTGTTTACAAGAACCATCAGTTAATAACCAATTTACTTGGTTTACTGTCCGTTGTTACTGTTGCCCTTTCATTTATCATAGGGAATAACACGACTCTTTTTGCCGATCCATACTTCATCTTGCTACTTGGAGCTATCTTCGGATCCTTATTCGGGTGGATGTTTGCCATTCGTATCGGAGGAGCAGACATGCCGATCGCCATATCCCTGTTGACTTCTCTGGCAGGTATTGCAGCTGCCATTGCCGGAATGGCCATAGGAGATATTCTGGTAGTGTCTATTGGTGGAATTGTTGGCTCATCTGGACTGATATTGACACAGATTATGTGTAAAGCGATGAACCGGAAATTAATGGTGATCCTATTGGGTAAGACTTCAGGAGATGTATCTGTTACAAATTCTGCTACAGGTATTGTCGCAGAGAATAAGGCCGAGTTAGATGAAAACAAATTAAAATCGGCTCGCAAGGTAATACTCGTTCCCGGATACGGCATGGCATTAGCGCAAGCGCAACATCAGGTGCGGCAATTAGCCGATTTGTTTGAGTCGAGAGGAGCTATTGTGAAATATGCTATCCATCCGGTAGCCGGACGAATGCCCGGACACATGAATGTGCTTCTGGCAGAAGCGGATGTGCCCTACGATCAACTATACGAGATGGGTGCTATCAACGATGAATTCAAGGACGCGGATCTGGTAGTCGTTATCGGAGCCAACGATGTGTTGAATCCTGCTGCGCGTGATGCGGAAGGTACCCCTATCTATGGTATGCCTGTGCTGAATGTAGATCAGGCAGGATACATCGTTATCTGTAATTATGACCTCAAACCGGGTTATGCCGGCGTGCCCAATCCATTATATGAAATGGAAGACAAAGTTGTGGTGATGCAAGGTGATGCGAAGGTTTCGTTAAACAAACTTATGCGCACAATCGATGCTGAAAAAACGACAGTCGGTAATGCCTCACCGATCAATGCCGATACGGAAAACGTATTGAGATCAGCCCGTAAGGTAATACTCGTTCCGGGATACGGCATGGCGCTGGCTCAGGCACAACATCAGGTACGTCAGTTAGCCGACCTCTTCGAATCGAAGGGAGCTGCTGTGAAATATGCGATTCATCCGGTAGCCGGACGTATGCCCGGACATATGAATGTGCTTCTCGCAGAGGCCGATGTTTCCTATGATCAATTATACGAAATGGATGCGATCAACGATGAGTTTAAGGAAACAGATCTGGTAGTCGTCATCGGCGCTAACGATGTATTGAATCCTGCTGCCCGTGATGCAGAAGGTACTCCAATTTACGGTATGCCCGTTCTCAATGTGGATCAATCAAACTATGTTATCATTTGTAATTACGATCTGAAACCCGGTTATGCCGGCGTACCGAATCCATTGTATGAAATGAAAGAGAAAGTTGTCACGATGCAAGGAGATGCAAAGAAATCGCTGGCTGAATTGATCGGTAAATTGACTGAATAAACAACTTAAAGAACACAAAATCAAAAAGGCTTGCTTCAATTATTCCTTGAAGTAAGCCTTTTTTAATACGTCTATAATGTAAGCATTCGGTGTACCCCGTCTTTTGATTAAAAGGTTCTACTTACTTTCAATTAAACTTTCAAAAAGTTGGAAAACATTCGGAGTTGTTTCAGATTTTCTTGGAGTTTTATTTGGATTCTCTTCCCTTCCAATTGTGCGGGAGCAATTCCGCTCTGGCTTTGTCTTCTTTCAAGGCTTCTTCAAACTTGCGTCGGGCATGTGCCCAGCAACCAAGGGGTAAAACTCCTTGCTTATCCTCGTACATTTTATAGACTTCATAACCGTCCGTCTGTAAAGCTCCCCGGAAGTCTTTGAGTAAAGGCAATACCACTTTCTGTGCCGCCCGGCTCATACTCCAACACTTTAGTTACTTCAGGTTCTAATTCATGCCAAACGGCTTTATCGTCCAGATTATCTACAACAGGGTAAACATGCTCTTCTTTGCGAGGTAGATCTTCCGACAATGGCTTGCGGACAGGTTTTTCTTTTATTCGCTCACGCGTGCGTCGTTCTTTAGAAGAAACAAGTTCTTCGGCCGCTTTCTCGGCCAGTTCCTTCTCTTCGGGTAGGACATCCAGCCCTTCAAAGTCTAACCGACGTTGAAGAGGATCCGCATTAATGAAGCGTTCGCTGGTCTTTCCCCACAAACGGCGATTCAGGTAGGCGACCTGGCTTTCTAAGGTGAGGATTTTATCCTTCTGAAGGGAGATTGTTTGCTCGTAGAAGCTCTTCAGGGCATCAACGTCCGTACAGTCTTCCAGCTTGCCTTTCAGTCGCTGGTTCTCTTGGTACAAACAATCGCATTTGTCCAAAACTGTATCATCAGCATTAGGTTTTTCCAGGAACTTAGGCAGGAGTGGCTTTCTTCTTCAAAGTGCGGAAGCCGGAAGGTGCCCTCCTCAAGCCGTAAATGGTAGATGACTAGTCCACCGGTCTCCATATGTAATACTTTCATGGAGGTACAATGTCGGTTGATAAAAATAAAGGCATCACCGCTACGGATATTTCCACCCATCTGATCGGTCACGAGCCCGCTTAGGGTATAAAAGCTTTTGCGCGTATCGGTGGGGAAAGGATACAACCAATAGCGGATGGATTCATTCATTTCTCTGATATCCCTACCCAGAGGCATGCGAAGTCTTACGCCGTTGGGATAGATTAGTTCGCAGATACTTCTCTCTACCGGATAGGAGTCCAATTGAGGAGAATAATCAGAAGAACACTTTCCCGGAGAACCGGTGGAATTTAATACTAACGGAACAAAGCCCGAAGGGTGCTCTAATTCTTTTCGATCTTGCTTGAGCTTCTTCTGCCAATAGAAAAAGCAAGATAAGGAGATACACTCGTTACAACAAAAGTTTTTGACTCTCAGGCCACTTGATTGGTAGCGCGAATAGATAGATTCAAACTCTTTGAGATTCCACATAACGTTTTTGGGAGCAAAGGTAGAATCAGATAAAGCATGAAAAAAGACAGGGTACCCCGAATGCTTACATTGATGAAGTGCTTAAAATGTAGTATGTATTGCTTCAGTTTCCCTGTACTGTTTTCTTTTGAAAATAAAACAAATTATTTCCTTTTGTTTTGTTGTCAATCGTGTATATTTGCTTTCAAAACAGAATGCTGTATTATTGAATGAATTACTTTGCAGGACTATTGTTGCTCCTGTTCTTTTTTTCGTGTGCGAAAAAGGAGCCGGAATTACGTATAGAATTACAACAGGCTGAGGAACTTATGTGGGGCCACCCGGATAGTGCGTTGATGCTTTTGGAAAAGATGGATATAGCCAAACGGGAAAATGAACTGAATTATGCGACTTGGTGCTTATTAGTGACCCAGGCTCGTAATAAGATGTATATAGAAGAAACGTCGGATTCGTTGATTAATGTGGCTTTGGCTTATTTCGAGAAGCAGCCCCATCCGCGTCGTAAAGCACAGGCTTTTTTCTATGCCGGCCAGGTGCAACGGGAGATGAATCAGGTTGAGGCTACTGCCCGATATTATGTGCAGGCACTTGACGAAGTGAAGAAAACAACGGACTACCGTTTTGCCTGCCTGATCTGTTCTAATCTGGGGATGCTTTATGCCTACCGTCCGGAACTGAAAGAGCAGGCTAAAGCGTTTCTTCGTGAAGCAAATCACTATGCCTTACAAACAACCGACAGCAATTATATTGCCAATTCCTTTTTGGAATTAGGGCGTATTTACCGTGTTTATGAACAACAGGATAGCGCAATACATTACTACGAAAAAGCCATCCGCATAGAAGAAGACAGCAAGCAATACCGGGCTTTGGCGATGGCTTTGACAGAGGTGGCCAATCTGTATACTTGGCATGGAGAACAGGATAAGGCTTTCGCTTGTCTTCATAAATCGATTGATCTTAAACAACGCTATGCTTATTATGGGCTCGAGCAGTCTTATTTATCGCTTGGCAATATTTATGTGGAGAAAAACAGCTATGACTCGGCTGTTTTTTATTTGGAGAAGGCTTTACAATCATCCAATATGAACACACGACGAGATGCCTATTGGTATTTGTCTAAAGTTAATAAACAAAACGACTATTTCGATAAAGCTTTTTTCCATAAAGAGCGGTATATTGAATTAGCTGATTCTATAAACGAAAAAAAACAAGCGAAAGAAATCCTCGAAATAAAAGAAAAGTATGCACATGAAAAATTGATTAACGAAAACAATCAGTTGAAAATGCGACATGATCGATGGATAAAGATTTCGCTTATGGGGTTGCTGACGATTGTACTGATTGTTGCTGCCTTAATTTATTTATACCAGCGGAAGCTGCTGAATAAAGAACGGCTATTGCAACAAACAAAGAATAGAATCCTGCAACTTTTCGAAACCATCGACAGCCATATCACGACAATAGAAAAAAACAAAGAATTAATAAATCGCCTTTCTACTCAAATAGAAGAAACGGAAAACAGGGAAACGGAGGCCGTAGACCAACTTTTGTTTGCCAACGAAAACTTGCAGAGAGAAATCTCCGAACATAAAAGAGAAATTGCTCGTTATAATGACGATTTGAAAAAACGTGAGAATGCTACTTTTAAACTCCTTTCAAGAGAAAAAACATTATTAGAACAGCTCGAAGATAAAAGTCCGATTATTCATGAAATCCGGCAGGCGAGAAAAGTTATGTCGGAAGAACAATGGCAAAAGCTGAAAGCAAGTCTGGATCAGTTGTACAATAATTATACCGTCCGTTTATCCGCTCAATACCCTGAACTCAACGAGATGGACATACGTTACTGCTGTTTTATTAAACTCAATTTGTCGAATGAACAGATCGCTACGCTGGCTGCTATTTCTCCTCAGTCGGTGATCAAAAGAAAACAACGTATCCGAGATAAAATCAATACAAATCCGGATGAACAAATAAAGACAGTTCAAGCTTTAGCAGACTATCTTTCTCATTTCTGATTTGAAAATGTCCACTTCTCTTTTTGTTTGTGTTTATTTAAAGTCTCTGACAAATAGCTCCTTATGTCGGTTTTTACATGTTCGTTTTGTCCACCTGTTTTTTCGTTGTGAACCTTTGTCTATATGTAATTTTGCCTTGTCTATAGTTCTATATATAGGAAACAAAACGTAAATTTTTAAAATTAATTTTTATGAAAAAGCTTTCAGGCGCATTGATTGTTATTGTTTCATTTTTTATAACAATGCAATTAGCAAAAGCCGAAAAAGTCCCTTTAAATGGAGATTGGGATGACAAAGGATTAAGATCTGCGGTCGTAGAGCAACCCGTTTTGGTTGACAAAGAAGGAGATATGCTTATCATTCAGTGTGTAAGGACTTCTTCGGATCTGACTGTTCGGATAACAGGAGAAAACGGAGAAATGCACGAATATACCTATCCGGCTCTGGAAACAGCTCTTATTGTAATTGATGTGACCCATATGGATGCTGGAGCATATACTATAGAATTGACCAACCCTATAGGAGGATATTTGTTGGGAACGTTTGAAAAACAATAGCTCAACAAAACAATAATTTTACGTATGAAACGAAGCCTGATTTTTATTCAATCACACAAGACCATGATATTAAAAATCTTGCGAGTTCCATACGACCTTAGTGAAACAAATAATTAATAACGTATGAAAAATCCTATTCGCATTTTGTTTATACTACTGAGTGTATCCATGTACCATCCATGCATGTTCTCTCAATCATCCTTTGATGAACAGTTATTTAAAGAAGCTGCAAAAGAAATCTTTCTTCAGGGGATTAAACAATATAATGAAGACATTGATTGGTCAAATACTTATTCAGGAAATAAAAAGAAATCTGAAAAATTTCAACTTACAGATACTGCAAACATTGAGTTTTCTATACCGATTCTGACGCTTAAATCTTTGTCCCATAATGGTAATGTAGATAATTTACGTTTGATTGATTTGATTGATTATAATTATGATCCTTATTCTCAACTGACGTTTATAGGAAGAAAGACTTCTGTGGAGATTCTGTATATACATAAAGGTATTTGCCAACGATGGGAGAAAAAAATGATGGAGAATTTGGAAAAGAAAGATTTTGAAGACTATCGTATTCCTCCGGGGTATAGTGACTCTACGCTTTCAGTCTCTTCTACGATAGAATTAGGAAACTCCGATCAAAAATTTAATTACGTTCATTTTAAAGCTTATTTGCAAGATCGGAGCGATGTTGAAGTCTTTCGTATCTATCCGATGAAAGAATTATGGGCTTTAAATAATGGTAAATTGAAGAAACTGTCATTCTCGAAAGCAGGAGTTAAGGAAGAAGATGGAGAAACCTATTTCTCTAATTTATTGAAAAAGTATGGTGTAGAAAGCTTAGAGAATGTGATTGCCGGAGGGGAATGGGAAAAGATTATTGTGAAATAGAAATAGCGTATGTTTAGCTCGGAATAACGGGTAATAACATGGTTCTATCTTATAAAATTAAATGGTTTTACATGAAAAAGACAGTTTTAACTATTGTTGCATTGCTCTGTACAGCTTTGACCGTAAGCGCTCAAAGCGATGAGCCGGGAAAAGAGCTCCGGATGAATACGGGGTTTTGGAGTACGTCCTTTTATGTTGGTGAAGAAAAGGTTACGTCGAAAGAGTTTACGAATATTGTGAAGCAAAAGGAGAATGCTTACCAAGTATTTAAGTCCGGAAAGAATCTGAACACGACAGGTGTTGTGTTAGGTGCCGTGGGAGGCTTTTGTTTCGGTTATGATTTGGTGTCCCGCATTGGAGGAGGAAAAGGAAATACGGGCATGTTGATAGGTGGGGGCGTTGTTGCCGTTGGCGGTATCGTTTGCGACTTGTTGGGAGAGGCGAAGATGAAAAAAGCCATAAACCTTTTTAACGGAGAAAACACCGCCTGCTCCTTGCATCTGGAAGCCTCCTCCTCGGGCATGGGATTGTGTTTGAATTTTTAGCGTGGTTTGTTTATAGAAATCATTATATTTATGCCGCTGGAGAGCTTGTTTCTATTTGTATAGAAGACCGTTTCGCCAATAGCGGCTGCAGCGGGTCATGTGGCAGGAGGAACGACTGCCGGTTTGTTGGAAGGCCAAAGCTTTGAAATCGCTTTTGGAAACTCTTTCAAAGGTATCGGTCAAAGCATGGCTATTGGTGGAGCTATAGGAGTTGGTACTACCGCCGGAAAAACACGGACTACACCGAATGCTTACTCTATTATGTTTTGGATAAAGCCTTAATTATAAGGAAAAATAATTACCCTTCTTTAAAAGTTGATCATACTTTTCTTTGTCAAACTTATAATAAAAAGCTCCCCGTTTGGAATTTAATTTGTCTTTGTCTTCCTGTTTTTCGAGAATATTCATTTCCAATATTTTCTTTCTGAAATTCCGTTTATCTAAAGTCGTTTGATAAATTGCTTCATAAAGAGACTGGAGTTGCGGTAATGTAAATTTCTCTGGAAGCAGATTAAATCCTATCGGTTGAACAGCCGCTTTTCTTTTCAGAATTTTTAATGTGTCAATAAGCATTTGATTGTGGTCAAATACCAGATCTTTTACGCTATCGACCTCTTCCCATCTTGCGTTGTGAACCTTACAAAGCTCTTCGTCGAATAATTCTAAGTCAATTAAAGCGTAATAAACAACGGAGATTACACGTTCACCCGTATCGCGGTTGATGTCTCCATATGTTCCCACTTGTTCCATATATACATTCTGAATGCCGGTGTATTCATGGACAACACGCGTTACAGTTTCATCAAGACTTTCATTCGAACGCAAGAACCCACCCATAAGAGTGTCATGTCCCTTTAGGGGTTCGAACTTACGTTTCGAGATCAAAAGATATATTTTATCATATTTGAAACCAAGTATGATACAATCTACGGATATATAGAATTTCTCTTGTTCAGTATAAAATTGTTGAGATGTCATTAGAGTTTAAGTGTTTTTGCCACGTTTTTATGGTGGGCAAATATACTATAATAATCTTTTCCTATAAATTATTTTTTACTTAAAAGTCTTATTTCAACTATTTTAGCTGTTTTTCTGTCATCTTTTGCCTGAATTTTAATTGATAATTTATCAGAATCAGAGAGAGAAGAAGGTATTTCAATTACTTGTGAGAATGTTTCTTCTCCGCCAGTTCCATCTAATGTTACCGAAGCTATGATGCTGTCATTCAAAAGGATGTCGAATGCTGAAGGTTCCTGCAAATCAAGGTATTTCAGGAATACATATTTTGCATCGTTGTTCACGTTTTTCAGTTGATAACCGAACCAACCCTGAGCATCACGCCAATGTACGCCTTCATCAAATCCGGTGCGAGATTTGTCGGATTGAATAAAATGATCGGATTCGGGTTGTTGTTCTCCACAGGTTATTTTATCTAAAGTTATTTTATCTAACCGTTCATTCTCTTTTTCCTCAATCATGATTCTTTCCTGAAGTTTGGCAACATCCTCTGTCGTAGCTTGAGGCCAATAAATGATATAGCGCGATTCGTGCAACCGGAAAAACGGAATAAGTTCCATTTCATTCGGGTATTTGTGAGAATAAAGGTTACTTAACGTGAATGTCAAAGGTTTTCCTGTAACAGGCTGTATGCAGGAACTGATCTTATCCGGGTCTGAAACGATAATAGGCATATCTCTTAATGGTATTTTCTTGCCATGAGCTATATGTCCTCCGCGACTATCATCGGCAAAAAGACCGGCTAAATCGTCTTTCTCTGTTTTAGCTGCCAGAACCAACGGTCCGTACAGAATACTATAATAATTTGTCTGGTCGGGCAACTGTTCCACAACGATATGCATAGGCATCTGTATAACGACCTTGTCACCCATTACCCATTTTCTGTCGATTGAAATATAGCCATCGTCGGTCTGATTTATTCTAATGCCTTTTCCGTTTATAAACACCTCCACATTGTTGGCCTCAACCCATGACGGATACCGTATCTTTAATGTGAATTTTGTTGGCCGTTCCGTATTAAAACTTAACTCCGTACTTGCCTGATCAGGAAACGAGTTGTTTTGTGTAACTTCAACTTTCTTGTCCTCCCAATACAAAGTAGAAGGAATAAATAAGTTGACATATAATTCATCCACACCATGCGCATAGATCATTTCTCCGTATTTTGCATGATTCTCAATACCCGAGCCAACACAGCACCACATACTTGTTTGCGGTTGAGAATAAACACGATAATGTCCCGGTCGCATTTGTGTGAAATAAACCAAACCGCCCGTTTCAGGATTTTGGGTGGATAAGATATGGTTGTACAATGCTCGTTCGTAATAATCCATATATTTTTTGTCGAGAGAAGTCTGATAGAGCATCTTCGATAATCGAAGCATATTGTATGTATTACAGGTTTCAGGTCCTTCGATTTCTTTTACCATTCCCGAAAAGTCATTTGTCGGATGAAAATGCTCACGCACACTGTTCCCTCCGATGCAGACCGACCGGTGTTCAACAACTGTTTCCCAGAAAAAACGGGAAGCGTCAGACCAGGATTCATTTCCTTCAATATCCGCAATCCGTTTAAAACCCAGCACTTTCGGAATCTGCGTATTAGCATGCATCCCGGTCAACTTATCCTCATGACTAAGAAGTGGCTCTAAAACAAATTGATGAGAAAACAGATGTGCCAGTTTCAAATACTTTTTGTCACCCGTTATCGCAGCAACATCCGCAAAGACTTCATTCAGTCCGCCATGCTCACTACGCAGCATATCTTGCATCTGAGTATCTGACAAATTCTCAACAAGACGTATCGCCCAGTCCGACATCTTAATCAACATCTCTTTAGCATCCTGTCTTCCTGCATACAAATAGGCATCTCGTAATCCCGCATAAGTTTTGTGGATATTGTATAAAGGTACCCACTTGTCATTCAGGCTAAAACCAGCAGCTCTGATATTGCCGTTCGCTATCTCTTCCCAGATTTTCTTTCCATCCGGAACGCCTCCTATATATCCATTCCCATTCGCTTCCTGGCATCGCTTTAATTCGCTAAGCATATAGTTGAGCCGCTCTCCAATCTCTTTGTCATCTGTGGATGCATACATCAAAGACAGTGCAGATAAATAATGTCCGCCTATATGACCGTCCAATCCGGTGTTTTCCCAGTTGGTGTAGCTTTCTGCCTTTTGTGGCAAACCGGCTTCACGTAAGAAAGGAGCAAGTAATCTGTCGGCATTAAGTTCCAAAAGATACACTTTATCAAGATCTTGTGCATGTTTGAAAGGACTGTCCAACAATCTGACTGCATGTAAATCGAAATAATCGATTTTCTTTTTGGTTTGAGCAGTACCCGTAAAAGCACATGCGAAGGATAAAAACAAAATATAAATCCGAGTGGTCTTCATCTGGTTTTTACTGTTGTTTTATAGTGTAAAGATTAAAAGATTGTGGTTGTGCTTTTATAGATAAAGTATTATTCTCAATTGTTCCCGATGTTTTCTGTGGAATAATATTTTGCGGTTCATCCAATGTGTTCACGGCTTTCAGATCATGATGCATCATAATGCATTCTCCGACAGAAAGAGTGGTGCTTTTCTTAACACCCGTCAGGTTGATTGCAATATCTTTTACTACATTAGTTGTATTCACTACTTTTATGATGTAGCTCTTTTGGTCTTTATCATATACAGCAGAAGCATACAACCCGCCTTGTCCACTTATCGCTTTTTTCTCCTTTGTTGTCAGAGTCATTACATTTGTCCCCTTGTGTTGCGCATAGATTTGCTGCACATAATAATTAGGCGTTTTCATCATCCGGAGATTATCAAACCAAATCATATCCGGTTTCCATTGCCAGGCATCAACATGAGCAAATAAAGGCGCATAAGTACACATGTGCACAATATCAGCATTACGTTCAAGTCCGGTCATAAAAGCAGCTTCGGAAAGAGCCGACAGAAAACTGTTCTGTTTCTTGTTTGCATGATCATGCGAAGCATATTCACCGGCGAATACCGCAGGCCCTTTGCGATCATAATTGTCATATCGGGCTGCATTGTTGAAGAACCAATCAGGCTCCTTATAATAATGTTCGTCCACCAAATCGACTTTCAGTCGTTTCATTTCCGGCCATAAATAATCAAACTCTTTTCCTTCAGCAGCAGGACCTGAACTACCCACTATTTTAATCTCGGGATATTTTGCTCTGATTGCTTTCACAAACCTTTCAAGTCGTTCAGGATATTCATTTCCCCATTGTTCGTTGCCAATACCGATGAATTTAAGGTTGAAAGGCTCTGGATGTCCCATTTCAGAACGTACTTTTCCCCAAGTTGTCGATTTGTCTCCGTTAGCAAATTCGATCAGATCCAAAGCGTCCTGAATATACAAATCTAATTCACCGACAGGAACATGACAATGTTCGCCATCATTCTGATATTGACAGGCAAGTCCACAGTTTACAACAGGAAGCGGTTCAGCACCTATATCTTCAGACAATAGAAAATATTCATAAAAACCAAGACCATAACTCTGAAAATAATCAGGGAAGAAACGATTTGTAAACGTATAATGCCATCTGTTTTCATTTACCGGTCGATTTTCAACCTTGCCAACGCTTTTCTTCCAATCATAGCGCGTTTCAAGATCGGTGCCTTCAACAATACATCCTCCCGGAAAACGGAATATACCCGGATTTATATCAGCTAATGCTTCAGCCAGATCTTTTCTTAAACCATTTTCTCTGCCTTTATACGTATCTGTGGGAAAAAGAGACACATGATCTAAAGCAATAGAACCCTGAGTCGTGAAGAAAATACGTAAACTCCCTTTTGCCTCTGTCGCCTTTGCCGGCATTACCATTGTGTACTTTTTCCAATCAGAAGAGTTGATGACTAATTCCTGTTTTCCAATTACATCATTATGAGAATCAATAAATTCAACCCGGATTTTCTGTTCTCCATCACCTCTGAGTTTTTTAGCCCATACAGAAAATCGATAAGAAGCTCCTTCTTTAAATCCCATTCCTCTGTATCCCTCGTTTTCAATACCTGTGTGTTTATGTGCGTGTCCTGAGGGTGAAAGAACCAAATAATTCGGATTCCGTTCAAAAGGCGATTTATCATTACGAACAGTCACCTTGCCAAAAATATTCCATCCCATAAGACTTTGAGGAAAATCAAAAGAACGGTTTTTGACTAATTCAGCGTAAAGTCCTCCATCAGCAGCAAAGTTGATATCCTCAAAAAACAAACCATACATTGTTGATTGTACAGGAGCGCCAATCTTTTTTGTATTGAGGATAAACTCATAATTTTCTTGCGCCGTTACTACTTGGCATGCAACAAGACAAAGAAATAAGCTCAATGCCCTAAAGACGTTTTTTTTCATGATTTAGTGTTTTATTTATTTAGTTAACTTCCAATAGATTTAGAGCCTGTTTAAATTTTTATAGGATATTTCTTGAGGGTTTGTTTCGGTCTTCTTTCGTCTTCTTTTTTGCTTATCTGCATCTCCGCATTCAATCACATAGCCCGCTATGCTCATTCATGCGGATATACAACTAAACAAAAAATAAAACGAAATAAGCCACGAATAAAAATTTAAACAGGCTCTTAATGAAGTTGTAAAAATAAAACAAATAAGTGTGTTTGTTTACACTTATGATGTGTTTTACAATATCTTTAATTTGAATTTATTCTCTGTTTTTTTTATACCTGATTTGGTATTTGGCGAAACATGTGAAGACAAGACAAAAAGAAACTATTTTAACCATTTTGCTTACGCACTTCAAAAGCACTTAACCTCATTTTTCTTTCGTTTATATAGTTTCAAACCAATAAATATTTCATAATGACAAAGAAAGACCGTTTTTTCACCAAAAACACAAAGGTTGTATTCCAAAATATAAAGATTATCTTCCGAGACATAAAGGTTATTTTTCGAAATATATCCTTTATCTTCAAAAAAGAGTAGCGTAATTTTGGATTTTTTACTTTTTGCAAATCTTAAAAAAACGGACATGCCGGATAATGTAATTTAAACAACATCTCCCGAACTCAGCTCTTCAGGCACATACTTCGTTGTTTTGTTAGAGAAGTCAGCCCAAAAAGCCTCATTTGCGATTGATGTCAATCCGACACAAAAACAGGTGATTTGCCAACATTTTGATTTTTTCAAACCAATAGCTCAGAGCAAACGCATCTAAGAGCCTGTTTAAATTTTTATAGGATATTTCTTGAGGGCTTGTTTCGGTCTTCTTTCGTCTTCTTTTTTGCTTATCTGCATCTCCGCATTTAATCACATAGCCCGCTATGCTCATTCATGCGGATATACAACTAAACAAAAAACAAATCGAAATAAGCCACGAATAAAAATTTAAACAGGCTCTTAAATTTCAAATGAAAGAACATGAAAGAGTTACGAACAATATAAAAAGATTCGTAAAATTCAAAACAGCCACTTAGAACCTTAACGCTTTTTTATATGGTAAAAGTGACTATATAAAAGGTGTTGGCTTATATTATTTCTTTCGATTGGGATGCATTCACAAATAATACATCCCCAATCTCATTGAACTCACTAAAGAAATCCATAGGCTCATGTTTGATAATCTCTTCTCTGAAGCCTATAAGAGTTAAGCCTGCCATACGGGATTTTTGACTTATAAGATTGTTTAGAGACTGACCTTCACCAAGTGTAACTATTTCAATATTGGCTAAAGTAATTGGTAGCCTTCCCTCTGCAATTCGCTCTGATAAACCTTCTTTAACCAGATCGCTTTCTCCTTTATTACTGGTGATAAATAGTTTTATATGGCTCTGTTTCCAATCCGGGTGAGCTATAATTATATACCCAAGCAGAATCATCAGGTTTGTATTCTTTTCATCTGTAGCCCGTATCCACACATGAATATCGTTCTTATTACGAATAGGATAGGTTGATTGAGCAAAAATACAAACATCAAAATTACCCGCTCTTGTCAAGTTTATATTGTCGATAATACGATTTAATTCTTCAGGTTGGTTTTTGTTGTATTCAAAAAGAACCATATTGTTTTCCATCCCTGAAATTGAAGGTGTCTGTATTACCTGAGCAATGGCTGAAGTATATGACGGTGATATCATTGTGTCGATATACAGAGCACTTCCTTCTCCGTGCTGACTCTTTATAAGTTGATGTAAAGTCTCTCTGGATTCTGCATAGGTTTGTTTACTGTAATAACCTTCAATAAAATGAAAATAAGTTCCAAAGCCATGTTGATGACTAATCCATTTCATTAGAATCAACACTTTATCCCGTTCGAATGAATTAGGAGAGATGCATATAACAGACGGTCTCCATTCTTCATTGTCCATCGTGTCTTGTTGTTTCTGTAAATAAACTCTCAATAACCGATTAAGCTGGAATAATGCCCCCCGGAAAATAGAGACAACTCCTTTTTCGCTCTTATTATAATGCTCGATAAAAAGATAAATAATAATGATGGCTAAATAAGAAAGTACAGTATAGATGGAGTCGATTTTGAACATTACCCATACGGAGAGGACAAAACCGCCAAGTGAGAAATACCATTTGGATTTAAAACGTGGTCGATAGGAAGGAGAGGAGCCGAAATGGTTTAAAAATGAGATGAGGCATAATGTACCGTAGGTAATCAGGAAAAACATGGTGATTACACTGGCTACAGCATTGATATTACCGAGGGAGACAAATATAAAAGCGATAGCAATAGAGACCAACGTTGCATTAAAAGGTTCATTTTTATCTCCTTTCCCTTTGGCTAAAAATTGATTGAGTTTAGGAAATGGAATGTTTTTATCTGTAGCTATTGCCTGCAATATACGGGGAGCTACCATGATGGAACCTACGGCTGAAGATAATGTACAGGCAGCCAGACCTAACGGAATGACGTATTCTCCAAATATTGTTATACGCGACATGATAAATTGATCTGCTATAAGATCTGCCTGCGGTGCAGATGTAGCCAGTTTCCAGACAACTAAAATATAGACAATCAGCCCGGTAATAGTGCCGGCCATCGTTCCGATAGGAATAGATTTACTTGGGTTTTTTAAATCCCCGCTCATGCCGACACCGGCTGTCATTCCGGTGAATGCCGGAAAACAAATGGCAAAAATAACAAAGAAGCTGTCTTTGTTTATAAAACTAAATAGATTGGGTGAAGCAGCGTCAACAAATTCATCTGTAGGTTCTATTGGCTTACCAAGGAAAAAAAGAAGTAGGGCGGCAAATAAGATAAAGTTTACTACATAAAGCATCTTAACCCCCATGCTGGATCCTTTTTGTAGCATGAGTAAAGCGAGAAGCAACAGCGAGGGAATACTAACTATCTGGCGTGGTAATTCATATCCGAACGTAGCTAACCACCAGTTGAATAGGGGAGTGAATGCCTCAGTAAACCCAATTATATAAAAGGCGAGGCTTATAACTTGCGAAAAATAAAGCGTAATACCTATTGTAGAACCGATTTTTAAACCAAACGACCGGGATATAATAAAATACTCTCCACCTCCTTCTACACGGGTATTTGTTGCAATTTCCGATACAGCTAAGGCTGTCGGTATTGTAATCAGGTGCCCGAGTAAAATAATGAATATAGCTCCCCAAAAACCGAGCGTACCGACAGCGTAGCCGAAGCGTAAGAATAAGACCACTCCCAGTATTGTGGAAATGGCAGTTAAGAAAACAGGTGCGACCCCGAATCCTGCGTTTGTATGTCTTTTCTCAGCGAGTTTCATATTTTTGATTTTTCAGATATGTAAAAATGCCCATTTTTTTTGAAACGAGCGATGTTTTTCTATGTTTAATTCTACTGTCTTGCTGTTCTTCAACCTTTCCTGAATAAATATATCTATATTTGCCCTAATAATATATCGAAAGAATGAAGATGAAATTCATATTTATCCTCTGTTTATTACTGTCGCTTTTTTCTCAAAATATTATTAGTCAGAATGATAGTGAACCGTCAGGAGAAACAAACTATTTTTTGGAGGCTATGGGATCTGCTGCAAGTGGAGAACAAACGCCTTTTTGGATTGTCAGTAATCGTAATGGGGTTGTTCCATTAGAATCTGGTAATGGATTATTGCGTGCCGGTGTTTTTCATCAACAGACATTGAAAGATGGATTCCGTTGGACTGCCGGACTTGATTTGGTAGGCGTAACACCTCGTTATCGAAATGTTTATATACAACAATTATATGTGGAATTAGGCTATAAAGCTATTCTGATTAGTCTCGGCAGCAAAGAACGCTATAATTCAATTGTGGATAAACGATTAAGTTCCGGTGATATGGTGTTTTCGCCCAATGCTCGTCCTATTCCTGAAATAAACTTTAGTATTCCAGAATATACAAATCTGCCTTATTCAAAAGGGTGGTTACAAGTAAAAGGTGATTTTGCAGTAGGACGCTCCTTTGACAAAAACTATCTTGAGAATTATACCTCTACATCCGATAATACAATAACGTATGTAAATGATGTGTTGTGGCATCATAAATCAGGGTTCTTGCGGATAGAAGATACAGAAAATGACGCTCCTTTGTTCGGTATTCTTGGTCTTGAACATTGGGCGCAATGGGGAGGAACTTCAACAAATCCCAAAATCGGGAAACAACCTCAATCCGTAAAAGATTTTATACGCGTTATTACGGGTAGTGAAGGAGGGAAGGGAGCCACTGCCTCAGATTCAATCAATGTCTTGGGTAATCATTTCGGAAGTTATTATTTTGGTTTAGGGTATAAGTTTCGTGATTTTGGTGTTTTACAGGCATATCATCAACATTTTTTTGAAGATTTATCGGGAATGGAACTATCTAACGGTATCGATGGTCTGTGGGGAGTTGAGCTAAAAACAAATCATATATCCTGGTTAAAAAAGATCGTTGTGGAATTTCTTACCACAAAAAATCAGAGTGGCCCGATGCATTTTATCAGTTTTGACAGAGAAAAACACCCCGGTCGTGGAGGAGGTGCAGATAATTATTTTAATAATGGAGAATATTCAACCGGGGCATCCTATTTTAATCGCGCTTTGGGTTCACCTTTAATTATATCACCTGAATATAATGGAAATGGAGAGATAGGATTTAAGAATAATCGGATGGAAAGCTGGCATTTAGGTGCTGAAGGCTCCTTTTCTTCACAACTGTCTTATCGCTTGCTGTTAACAACGATGACGGGATGGGGGCGTGCTTCAAAACCTTTTTTAGAAACAAAATCTTCTGTCGCTACGTTAGCTGAAGTGTACTATACTCATCCGAAACTTGAGGGATGGAAATTTGGAGGAGCGGTTGCTTTTGATACCGGTGATATGATTGAAAAGAATGCGGGTTTTAGTTTGTCTATTCGTAAAGAAGGGATATTGAAAAATTAGTAAAGTACTTTATTTGTATTTTTCCCAAAGTGCAGAGGTTATCGTTTTCTGGGTTTCGTCAGCAATATGTTGTAACTCTTTTTTCTGCGAAGATTCGATTCCTTCAAGACTGACAGGAGGATGGATGATCATCTCCATCGAATGTCTTTTTAGGTTTAGAGAATTAATCGGAAGTACATCATAAGGGCCGTTTAATGTAATAGGAATAATTGAAAGATGCTGATCTACGGCCATCTGAAATGCTCCTTTCTTAAAGCGGATCATCTTTCCGTCATAAGTACGGGAGCCTTCCGGAAATATTGCTATTGATGCTCCGTTTCGTAATGAACGTTCGGCTTCCAATATCGTTTTTGCTGCAGCTTTGGGTGTCGAGTTATCTACAAAGATAAATCCGGCTGCACGACAAGCTGCACCGACAAAGGGAATTTTTCCTAATCCGGCTTTCATAACCCATTTGATCGGGACTCCCAAAAAACCATAAATAAGAAAAATATCAAATGCTCCCTGATGGTTTGCTACAAAAATATAAGATTGGGTTTTATCAATGTGTTCTCGTCCGCGCACTTTAACCGGACATAAGGCAAGATAACAAGTTAATCGCGACCAGATCATGCCCGGATAATAGGCAAATATTTTTTCTCCACCCAACAGACATCCTACAATAACTGTAATAGCTGTTAGTATGGTGAGCACCAGAAATATTGGAACAAAAATTAAACAAACATATATTTTATAGATAAGCCTCCACATAGTAGTGCGATTTGATTACAAATATAAACTCTAAAATGACCGGATTCATTATTTTTCGTCTAAAATATTTTTGCAATCGGGTTATTATTGCTTTATTTGTGCTAAGAAAAAAATTACATAAAATTCTGTAACCATGAAACAGTTAATGAAGTATCTTGGAGTTATAGTTCTTTTAATAGGTGTTGCAATTCTTGCAATACCAGCTATACAAGGTTCTATGAGTAATACTATTCTTATAGTAGGTTTTATCACAATTATTTTGGGTTACCTTGGTCATATTGTGATAAATAAAAGACTTGAGGAATAACTATCTCCTTTAAGACATAAAAAAGCTATTGTGGAAACGCAATAGCTTTTTTGTGTTTATACCCTATAGGGTTTCAATTGACTTGTAGATCGCATCCTGTATGCGTGTACGTATATCCAATGTTCCCAGTTTGTTGTTGGCTCGCGTTGGAAATACGCGATTACTCAGAAATATGTAAATCAACTTATTGTCAGGATCTATCCAGAAACATGTGCCCGTAAATCCGGTGTGCCCGTAAACCGAAGGAGGCGCAAGAACTCCACAAGGTGAAATCTTCGGATTTCCGACAAGAGGCTTGTCAAATCCTAATCCGCGACGGCTGACTGGACTTTTGGAGCTTGTAAATAAACGAGTTGTTTCTGCAGACAAAAAACGTTCACCTCCATAAGTTCCTTGTTCAAGCAGCATTTGTGATATCTTTGCGATATCGTTAGCGGTGGAGAATAGTCCCGCATTACCCGATACTCCTCCTTGAAATGCTGCAGCTTCATCATGTACGTATCCCTGAAGTAACTGACGCCTGACAAAACCATCCTTTTCTGTAGGAGCAATCTGCATTGTATCTATATAATGTAAAGGGTTATAAAAAGTGTAGCGTGTGCCGAGCCGTTTAAAAAAGTTAGTTTCTAAGTATTTATCCATAGCCATTCCTGAAACCTTTTCTGTTATCATTTTCAATAAAATGAAATTGATGCAGCTGTAAACATATTTGCCTCTTTTAGATAGTTTCGATTCTTTTATTGTTTGCATGATGGTATCCTTAAAAGAATCATGTACAAAGAGATTTCTTGCAACTTCAGTAGTGAAACCCGGTTTGGAAATGGGGGAGACTAAAGATGGCAAATATGAAAAGTCATTTCTCACGTAAGTACGTGAATCAAATTGTACGGGATGAGTCGAGTTTTTGGTTTTACTATATAAACTACCCGAATAGCTTTCTTTATCAATTGCACTAAGATAAAAGTTAATTGAGGACTTCAGTCCGGATTGATGATATAGTAACTCCTTTATTGTTAAATCTTTTTTGTTTGAATCTTTAAGTTCAGGAAGAAATTCTGAAATTTTATTGTTGAGTGTAAATTTCTTATCATCATATGTTTTCATTACAGAGAGTAATGTACCTGCGGCTTTTGACATAGAAGCTATATCGTAAACTGTTTTTTCTGTTACCGGATGATCGAATCCATCATCTTTATACCCAAATGATTTGTTATAAACAATCATTCCGTCCTTAGCTACCAGAACCTGACATCCCGGGAATGCCTTTTCTTCTAATCCCTCTTCCACAATCTTGTCAATAACATCTAATCTGTCCGCGTTTAAACCGACTTCTTCTGCTTCATGATAACCTAAGCGAGTTTTGTCAGTGAATAACCCTGTTCCCGGTATATAAAGATCCGGAATGGTCACAGGGAGTTTCCCTTTGGCTTGTATTCCTCCAAAAATTAGCTGAGCTGCATATTCTTGAGCTAAAGGAGTACTTTCGTAAGCCATAAGCACTGCTTGAGCCTTTTCTATGCTCTTCGCATAAGACTTGCAAAAATAGGGGATCGTAAAAAATGAATAAATGAATTCTTTCTCGGCAGCCAGTTTACGCAACGCTTCACTTTCAGGTACACGGACTGTATGAACCCCACAGATTATCATATCATATTTTGCCAATTGAGTATAAACCTGTCTGACCTGAGCTTCTGTTGATCTAACTCCAATGCTAAAACACGCCACTGAATCGTATCTGTTCAACATCTCCTGAAAAGGATTTCCGGTGTCATTCCCTATCGATAAAACAGCAATGCTTTTCTTATCGAGTTGTTTTAGTGGAACAATATTATTGTCGTTTTTTAATAAAGTTAAGGCTTCCGCATTTAAGCGGGCTGTTATCCATGCTGCATGAGGAGAATTAAGTCTTTTTTCCAAACCCTGTAATTCTATAGCCTTATAGTTGTTAAGTCCGGTAATGTACTTGTAGCGAAGTATCTTTAGACATTTATCTTCAATATCTTTTATGTCGAGAATGTTTTCTTCTAAAGCCTCTTTTACTGCTTTGAAATCTGAAATAGGATTTGCCGGAGCCAACAAAATATCATTACCTGCCAAAAGAGCCATCACGGAAGGATTGTCTTTCTTATTTGCTGAAGCTCCTTTCATTGCTAACGCATCAGTGAAACATAGACCACGAAATCCAAGTTCCTTTTTCAGAAGTCCGTTCACAATTTTAGGAGATAAGGACGTAGGTCGGTTTTTGGTGTTATCAAGAGCCGGGATGGATAGATGCGCCGTCATCATTCCCGAGAATCCTTCATATATATATTGTTTGAATGGTGCTAACTCTATTTTATCTAAGCGTTCTCTTCCATGACGGACAACCGGCAATGTATAATGAGAATCGTCATTTGTGTCACCATGTCCGGGGAAATGTTTGGCAACAGCAATTATTCCACCACTTTCTAACCCCCGAGCGTAAGCAATTCCTTTATCTGCTACAGCTTGCGGATTTTCTCCGAATGACCGGAGTCCGATTACTGGGTTGTCTGTATTACTGTTTACATCAATATCCGGTGCAAAATTGATTTGGATTCCCATCTCTTGACATTGACGAGCAACCTCTTCTCCATATTTCCGGATTAATCCATCGTCCTCAATAGCTCCTAACATCATGTTTTTAGGAAAACGAGTAGTTTCACTTAATCTCATAGAAAGTCCCCATTCACCATCTAAGGATATAAATAAAGGAACTTTAGATGCCTTTTGCAAACGGTTAGTAACGGATGCCTGAGTAACCGGATTACCCTTGTGAAATAATATTCCTCCGATTTTTATATCATTTATATAACGTAGAAGTTTCTGCATATTCCGATTATCCGATTTCGGATCGGCTATTATCATAAACAATTGTCCGATTCGTTCATCATATGTCATCGAATCAAAAACAGAATCTACCCAATGATTCATCTTTTTTGTATCTGTTTTGGCATATAAATCCGGGTCAGCTTGGGCGTTTCCCGATAAAATACTCGAAATACAAAGGCATGTAATATATATATATTGTCTCATCTTCAAATTACCTCTTCACTAATAGGACTTCAAAAATAGGTAAAAAAATGGGTTTATACATGTTCTTGTGATGATGCTTTATCTTTGCACTAAGAAAGTGTGACAGATTTTATAGGAAAAAGGTTTTGTTGTACAAATAATTATCTCTACCTTTGCACCGCAAATTTTATTAATCATATAAATAATTAAGGTAGTATGAATAATTACGAAACCGTTTTCATTTTGACTCCCGTTTTGTCTGAAGCACAGATGAAGGAAGCGGTAGAAAAATTCACGAGCCTTCTAAAAGCAGAAGGAGCTGAAATCGTGAATGAAGAAAATTGGGGCCTGCGAAAATTAGCTTATCCTATTGAAAAGAAAACCACTGGTTTTTATCAATTGGTAGAGTTTAAGGCAAACCCGGAAACAATTGCGATGTTGGAAATTAACTTCCGTCGTGACGAACGTGTAATCCGTTTCTTGACATTCCGTCAAGATAAATATGCCGCAGAATATGCCGCTAAGAGAAGAGCATTGAGATCATCTAAAGAAACAGTAAAGGAGAATTAATTATGGCAGCACCTCAATCAGAAATAAGATATTTAACACCACCTTCAGTAGATGTTAAAAAGAAGAAATATTGCCGTTTCAAAAAAAGCGGTATCAAGTATATCGATTACAAAGATCCTGAATTCTTGAAGAAGTTTTTGAACGAACAGGGTAAAATCCTTCCACGCCGTATTACCGGTACTTCTTTGAAGTTCCAACGTCGTGTTGCTCAGGCAGTGAAAAGAGCACGCCATTTGGCATTGCTTCCTTATGTAACCGATTTAATGAAATAATTTAAAAGAGAGGAGACAGAATATGCAAGTTATTTTGAAAGAAGATGTAGTAAATTTAGGCTACAAAGACGATATCGTAACTGTGAAAGATGGTTACGGACGTAACTTTCTAATCCCTCAGGGAAAAGCAATTATTGCTTCTGAATCAGCACGAAAAGTGCTGGCTGAAAACCTGAAACAACGCGCTCATAAATTGGCAAAGATTAAAGAAGATGCACAAGCTCTTGCTGCACAGTTAGAAGGTGTTTCTTTAACAATCGGAGCAAAGACAAGTTCTTCAGGAACAATATTTGGTTCTGTAACGAATATTCAGATAGCAGAAGCTTTGGAAAAAGCTGGTCATCCGGTTGATCGTAAGGTGATTTATATCAAAGAAGCTGTTAAAGAAGTAGGAAGTTATAAAGCTATTCTTAAACTACACAAAGAAGTTTCTGTAGAAATACCTTTTGAAGTAGTTTCTGAATAATAAAAGAATATGCTTCCCCCAGTAGGGTGAGTAAAATAAATGCCGGGTATTATAAGTTTTCTTATGATACCCGGTTTCTTTATTTTGATGGTAGATTTTTGTCTTTCATAAATAATGATAAAACTCATGCGGAATCCCTAAAATAAGCTACATTTGCCATATTGAAAATATAAGTTTGAAGTAATCGTGCGTAAATATCTTCTTTTATATATCAATCTTCTGATGGTTGTATTTGTTTTTATACCTGAGGCGCACGCCAAGGAGAAGACATTTACTATTGTAATAGACCCTGGACATGGTGGAAAAGATCCCGGAGCTATCGGTTATTCGGCAAAGGAAAAAACGATAAATCTGGCTGTAGCCTTGCTTTTGGGAGATATGATTGAAACGGAACAGCAGGATACAAGGGTTGTCTATACTCGGAAAACGGATCGTTTTATTGAATTAGATGAAAGAGCAAATATTGCAAATAGGAATAAAGCAGATTTGTTTATTTCTATTCATGCAAACTCTGTTAAACGTGGAAGTTCTGTGAGTGGAACGGAAACGTTTACTTTAGGATTGGCAAGAACGCAGGAAAATCTTGAAGTTGCAATGCGTGAGAACTCAGCTATACTTTTAGAAGATAACTATCTGCAAAAATATGAAGGCTTTGATCCTACATCGACAGAGTCTTATATCATATTTGAGTTTATGCAGAATAAACATATGGAGCAAAGTATTGATTTTGCATCTTCGATTCAAAAGGAATTTGTTAAACAGAAAAGAGCAAACCGGGGAGTTAAACAAGGAGGATTGCTTGTATTGAGAAAGACAAGTATGCCTGCTGTTCTTGTTGAGTTGGGTTTTATCTCTAATCGTGAAGAAGAACGTTTTATGGCATCTGTCTCCGGACAGAAGAAATTAGCTAAAGCTTTATATAGTGCTTTTACAAGGTTTAAAAGTGAATATGACCGGAAAAGAGGAGTGTTGAGTGTGAATGAAAGTCAATCAACAAAAAACAATTTCACAGATGTCAGTTCTGAAAAACCTGTGATAACTCCTCAAAAAGCAGCTAAGGTGGTCTATAAAATACAAATATTAGCATCCGATAAAAAAATAGCGGATAATTCTAAAGAATTTAAAGGGTATAAAAATATAGATTTCTATAAAGAAAAAGGTCTTTATAAATATACATACGGAGAAAGTACGGATTTTAACGAGATTCGTCTTTTGAGGCGAAAAATGGCTAAAGATTTTAAAGATGCGTTTATTATCGAGTTTGTGGATGGTGTAAAAGTTAATAGGTAAAAGGTATAATATAATTAAATAAGATGAAACTAAGATTTACAAAAGAAGCTAAAATAGGATTAGTAACTATTATCAGTCTTGCTTTGCTTTATATGGGGATAAATTATTTAAAAGGAATAAATCTTTTTAAACCTTCAAATCATTACTTTGTGTCTTGCTCAAATGTAAAAGAAGTGACTATATCCAGCCCGGTTTTTGTTGAAGGTTTTAAAGTTGGTTTGGTTCGTGCTATTTCATACGATTATGAGTCCACAGATAAAATTATTGTAGAGATAAGCCTTGAAGAAGAAATGAAGATAAATAAAGGTAGCTATATCTCTATTGAAAAGAGTTTGTTGAGCGGTGGAGAACTGCATTTGCATCTGAATAAACATGTAGATGACTATCTGAAATCCGGTTCTACTATTGAAGGACGGAATGGTGAAGATATGATGGCTTCGGTTCAAGGTAAAATATTGCCAAGTGTAGAACAGCTATTACCAAAAATTGATTCAATATTGTCAGGTTTACAATTAGTGCTAAATCATCCTGCTTTGACAAATTCTCTTACGCAAATAGAAAATACGACTAAAAACCTTAACCAATCAGCAATTCAGCTAAATACTATTCTTCGCAATGATATCCCTGTTATTGTTGGAAATCTTAAAACAATATCCTCTGATTTTACTGAAGTTAGTGAAGGATTGAAGAGTATTAATTTCCCGGAAACAATGAATCTTGTTAATACAACAATTGAAAATTTGAAATTAACGACTGAAAAACTTAATTCAAAAGATAATAGTATGGGATTGTTGTTGAACGACAAAGAACTATATCTGAATTTAAATGAAACAAGTAGTAATGCTTCGAAATTGTTGTTTGACTTGCGTGAAAATCCTAAACGATATGTTCATTTTTCTATCTTTTAAAATTAAAGAATAGTTTTGGCCTTTTTTTCTTATTTAGAATGGTTCTATTTTAAATAAAAAAAATGTTTTGCTTTAAACTCCTATAAATAAGATAAGTATGAGTTTGTGAAGAATTGCTTTTTTATCGTTGATAATTCCTTAAAACGTGGTGATAAGCAGTTTAATTCAACGAACTGTTTGTGTTCTTCAATAAAACAGTGAGCTTTTAAACTAAGATGTGCTAAGTCATTGACTTTAAATAGCCTATTGAAATATGAAAAAACACAAAAAAATAGTCCTTTTTTTTTTGGAATTTATTTCTAAACTTTGTGATACGTTTATAGAAAAAGTTATTGTTGGAAGTTGAAAAGATGCAGACTAATTACCAAATATTGTGGGACAAATGCTTGGCCGTTATTAAGGATATAGTACCTGAAGCCGCTTTTAATACTTGGTTTTTACCTATTACACCTCTTTCATTTGAAGAAAATAAATTTACCATTCAGGTACCTAGTCAGTTCTTCTATGAATATCTTGAGGAAAAATATGTAAATGTATTGAAAGTGACCCTGTATAGGGTAATAGGACAAGGGACAATTCTTAATTATCGTGTAATGGTGGATAGAACAACAGGAGGAACTGTTGATTATCCAGCAGAAAATGGTTCTATGGTAATTAAGAAAGTAGCACCTAAAGATATTAATAAAGCTCCCAATCCTTTTGTTCAACCTGCTCCTCAGGATCTTGATCCTCAATTAAATCCCAAATATACGTTTGATAATTATTTTGAGGGAACGAGCAATCGGTTGGTGCGTACTGCCGGTGAGGCTGTAGCCCAAAATCCGGGGAAAACAACTTTTAATCCTTTGTTTGTATTTGGTCCTTCTGGCGTTGGTAAGACACACTTATGCCATGCCGTTGGAACACGTATAAGAGAAATACATCCTGAGAAAAAGGTTTTATATGTTTCCTCTCATCTGTTTCGTATTCAGTTTACTGATGCAATCCGAAAAAATACAACAAATGATTTCTTGAATTTCTATCAGAATATAGATGTTTTAATCCTTGACGATATTCAGGAATTGATAGGGATGGATAAAACACAGAATACATTCTTTCATGTATTTAATCATTTACATCAATTAGGAAAACAACTTATTCTGACTTCTGATAAAGCCCCTGTAGATTTGATGGGAATGGAGGAACGTTTAGTTACTCGTTTGAAATGGGGATTAACGGCTGAATTGTATCGACCTGACCCGGATTTAAGAAGGAAGATATTAAAAAATAAAATTAATCATGATGGTATTGTAATACCTGATGAGGTTTTTAATTTTATTGCTGATAATGTGACCGAAAATGTTCGTGATTTAGAAGGAATATTGGTTTCTTTGATGGCCAATGCAGTCATTAATAATAGAGAAATTGATCTTCCGTTAACGAAGAGAGTAATCGGACAGGCTGTACGCATGGAAAAGAAACAAATTTCTGTACAAATGATTCAAGAGGTTGTCTGCAATTTTTATAATCTTGAGTTAACAGCTATTCAAACTCGATCCAGAAAAAGAGAAATTGTACAAGCACGTCAGGTTGCGATGTTTTTAGCAAAGAAATATACTGATTGTTCTTTTTCTCATATTGGTAAAATTGTAGGTAAAAAGGATCATGCTACAGTTCTTCACGCATGTAAAACTATAAAAGACCAAATTGAAACAAATAAATCATTTCGTTCTTCAATTGAAGAAATTGAGAAATTACTAAAGAATTGATTTTGCCTTAACTCCTGCTTGAATAATATATTGACCGAATTATTCTGATACCGTTTCTCAAAAATATTCTTTTTGAGAGTAAATTTCCGTTGTTGTTTATAAAAACTTATAACATTTACAGTTGAAAACTTGTTATATAAAAAATAAGTTTATTGGGCATAGTAAAGGTATGAATACTCTTATAATTACAAGTGATAGCTACTTTTATTGAAATTCAATGATGTTGTTTGTTTGTGAAGCTCTTTATTTGCTACGGTAGCACATAGGTGTTGGTGTAACTTTAAACTTTGTTGTTGTTTTATTTGTTTGTAATGCTTATAATCTCTTGATAATAAATAATGTTTACATTTGGTATTAAAAGATTATGTTTTACATTTGTATGAAATAGAGTTGCTTTAAAATGTGATTTTTTATAATGTATTTTGAACAACACTTGCCTGATTATAATTTAGAATTTTATTGTGTTAGATATAATTGTATTAATTTAGTTATTTTAAAAAATCAGATCATGAACAAAGCAGAGTTAACAAAAAATCTGGCTAACAGGATGTCAGTAACTCAATCTCAATCTCAAAAATTCCTGGATACATTTCAAGAAATACTAAGTGAGGAATTGAAAAAAGATAATAATTTATCCTTATTAGGATTTGGTGTGTTTTCTCCATGGAAACAAACAGAACGTATTGGTCGTAACCCTCGTACTGGAGTGGAATGTGTAATTAAGCCTCGATTAAGCGTGAAATTTAAACCTGCAACGCGTTTTCTTGAGACATTAAATGATGAAACGAAGAAGAAAAATGGTAAAGTAAAAACTAAATAATAATTTTATAAGTGGTTTTTTATCATACCCTTATGAAAAAGATGTTTTTTTTTGCAGTTTTGTTTGGATTGTATAGATAAAAACATCTATCTTTGCACCCGCAATCAAGGTAAAATCCTTATTATTGCAGAGCGAAAGCGCGATCTTTGAAAGATTTACATAACAACAAAAAAGTAGTACAATATCTCTGTTTGTAAGAATAGAGAAGGAAGGGAAATTGAAATAAGATATCCCGTTCAATAAATACAGGTACATTACAATAAATCAAGGAAGTAAATAGCTATCCAAAGAGCAA
>NZ_JAQWCQ010000083.1 GCF_028705895.1 Massilibacteroides sp.
GAATCTTTTTCCAAAAAGAATAGGGAGATTTTATCCATTGCCTTTTTTTGTTCAATTTTGATAATTCAAAAAAAACGGGCATGCCGTATCGTGCGTTTTAAGTGTGGTTTTTCGGTGTTTGTTTTTCGGGTACATATATTGTCATTTTATTTAATAAAGCGCGTTAAAACAACGCTGTTGAAGCCGACGACAATTTGTCTGAAAATGACAAATTTTGCTATTATTTTGTTTTTTATTTCACTTTTTTATATTTGCTGTCCATGATTTGTTTTACCTTATCGAGGTAATCCCATTAAAAACGACATAATCCAAGTGTAATAACAACCGGGGTTTCGGACTGATCCGGAATAATGAAGAAATGATGTTATATAACATTTGGTTTGCGATTTTGATTAAGTGTTTTATCGATAGGTTTGTTAGTATAATTCGTTTTATCTACTTATTATAATTCTGATGTACTACCTAAAGTTTTATATTTTATGATTTTGAGAAGCACTAAATTAGGACTGATCTTGTCCGTGTTACTGATCTCTGTCGGACAGTTGTTCGCGGGAGTTTCTTGTCGTGAAGCGATCTGGCGGGGAGTTGATATTGTTGCTACAGATGTACGTGCAACAAATGATAAATTCACAGATAATGCCGAGGAAGCCTCACAGTTATTAGATGAGAAAAAGCGAGAGCGACTGCGTACTATTAAGCCGGAATTTATACGGTCTGAGATTATCCGTGCTCCGAAAGATGTTCCTTCAGCGCATGCTTCAACGATTGTTGAAACAGAAGATGGTTTATTGGCTGCTTGGTTTGGAGGAAGTTATGAAAGGCATCCTGATGTCAGCATTTATTCTTCTCGTTTTAAAAACGGACAATGGAGTGATCCGGTTATGTTAGCTGATGGCGTTCAGAATGAATCACAAAGATACCCTTCCTGGAATCCGGTATTATTTAAACGTGAAAATGGAGATCTTATTCTTTATTATAAAGTAGGGCCGAGTCCCAGTACCTGGTGGGGGGAATATAAAATATCAACCGATGAAGGTAAAACATGGTCTTCATCAACTGCTATTCCGCGAGGTTGTCTCGGACCGATCAAAAATAAACCCGTAAGTATTCCGGGACATAAAATCCTTTATCCTACCAGTATCGAGATAGTTGGAAAATGGAATGTTTATATGGAGATGTCTAATCAAGACCTGACCAACTGGGAGAAAATAGAAATAGACAATAACGGGTTTAACGCGATCCAGCCATCTGTGCTTTTTTATAAAGATGGTGCTATGCAAATACTTTGTCGTACAAAAGATAAATATGTAGTCGAATCCTGGTCTCAGGATAATGGTAAAACCTGGTCTAAATTAATGCCTACTGAGTTGCCCAATAATAACTCAGGAACAGATGCTGTAACATTAAAAAATGGTTTGCAGGTTATTATCTATAATCCAATAACAGAGGGGAGAAACAAATTAGCTATTGCAGGCTCCTATGACGGGAAAATTTGGGAAAAATTAGTTGACTTGGAAGATCATTCTTCGGGAGAGTTCAGTTATCCGGCTATTATACAAGATAAAGAAGGTATAGTTCATGCCGTTTATACTTATAACCGGGAGAAAATAAAATATGTGCAACTGAAATTCTAAGAATATTGTTAATCACTTTAAATTATAACGCTATGAATACGAATTATCCAACGATCGGTATCCGTCCGGTTATTGACGGACGAAGAAAAGGTGTGAGGGAAGCCTTAGAAGAAACAACCATGAATCTGGCCAAAAGCGTAGCTGAATTATATACGTCAACCTTAAAATACCCCGATGGCTCGCCTGTAAAATGTATCCTTGCGGATACGTGTATCGGAGGTGTAAAAGAAGCTGCGGATTGTGCTGCCAAGTTTGAAAAAGAGAATGTAGGTCTTAGTCTCTCCGTAACGCCTTGTTGGTGTTATGGCTCGGAAACGATTGACATGAATCCTCTTATACCTAAAGCAATCTGGGGTTTTAATGGAACCGAACGACCGGGTGCTGTTTATCTGGCAGCTGCTTTGGCGGCGCATACGCAAAAAGGACTTCCTTGTTTTGGTATTTATGGCAGAGATGTACAAGATATTGATTCGAAAGAGATTCCGGATGATGTAAAGGACAAATTGCTTCGTTTTGCGAAAGCCGGTTTAGCTGTTGCATTGATGAGAGGTAAATCTTATCTCGCTATTGGAGCCGTATCTATGGGTATCGCAGGTTCGATTGTTGATCCCGACTTTCTGCAGGAGTATCTTGGTTTAAGAGCAGAATTTGTTGACTCCACCGAATTAAGTCGTCGTATTAAACTGGAAATTTACGACAAAGAAGAATACCATAAAGCCTTGGAATGGACAAAAAAACACTGCGTGGTAAATGAAGGAGAAGATTATAATCCCGAGCATTTGAAAAAAAGCAGAGAGGAAAAAGAGCAGGATTGGGAATTTGTCGTGAAAATGACGCTTATTATGCGTGATCTGTTAATCGGGAATCCAAAACTTGCAAAGATGGGTTATGAAGAGGAAGCTATGGGGCATAATGCTATTTGTGGTGGATTTCAAGGGCAACGACAGTGGACGGATTTCCTGCCGAATGGTGATTTCTCGGAGGCGATATTGAATTCGTCCTTCGATTGGAATGGAATCCGGAAACCATTTACGTTTGCAACAGAAAACGATCATTTAAATGGACTCAGTATGCTTTTTAATCAGTTGTTAACCAATACTTCGCAGATGTTTGCCGATGTACGTACGTATTGGAGTCCGGATGCTATTGAAAGAATAAGCGGATGGAAGCCGGATGGATTGCTTAAAGATGGTGCCATTCACCTGATCAATTCCGGCTCTTGTACTCTTGATGGAACCGGTCAGCAAACCAAAGATGGTAAACCGGCAATGAAACCATTCTGGGAGATTACTGAAACTGAAGTGGATAAAATGCTTAAATCTACGAAGTGGTATCCAGCTAATCTGGAATATTTTCGCGGAGGAGGGTATTCTTCAAAGTTTTTGACCAAAGAAAATATGCCCGTGACCATGTGTCGTTTGAATCTTGTAAAAGGGCTTGGCCCGGTTCTTCAATTAGCCGAGGGATGGACTGCCCGATTCCCCGATCATGTATTTGATCTGATCGATAAACGTACGGATAAAACCTGGCCGTCCACATTCTTTGTTCCGAGAATAACAGGGAAAGGGCGTTTCAAAGACATTTACTCTGTTATGAATTATTGGGGAGCAAACCATGGAGCAATCAGTTATGGACATATTGGCCTCGATCTTATTGCATTAGCTTCCATGCTTCGTATTCCTGTTAGTATGCATAATATTGAAGAATCTCAGATCTTCCGCCCTTCTGCGTGGAGTGCATTTGGCTCGGATGCGGAAGGTTCGGACTATCGGGCATGCAACACATACGGACCTGTATATAAATAAGAATAGATAAAAAAAGGATTGCTTCATAGCAATCCTTTTTTATTGATGTGTCTTTTGTATCAAAAGATAATCTAATAAGGTCATAGCCGTCATTGCTTCCACAATGGGGACAGCACGCGGTAACACACACGGATCATGCCTTCCTTTTGCTTTCAGGATGGTTTCTTCACCCTCCTTGTTGACGGTATCTTGCTCCATAAGAATAGTCGCAACCGATTTAAAAGCAACCCGGAAATAGATGTCCTGACCATTCGAGATACCCCCTTGGATACCCCCCGAATGGTTTGTCCGTGTATTTATTTTACCATTATCGTTGAAGAAACGGTCGTTTCGCTCAGACCCTCTGTAAAGAGCAGCGTCAAAACCATCTCCGTATTCGAACCCTTTTACGGCATTTATCGTTAACATGGCATGTCCTAAAGCGGCATGCAGTTTACCAAAAACAGGTTCGCCCAATCCTGTTGGAACACCCTTGGCAACACAAGTAATAACTCCTCCGATAGTGTCACCTTTCGACTTCACCTCAGCAATCAATGTTTCCATTTCTTCTGCTTTTGCAGGGTCAGGACAACGAACAGCGTTGGTTTCAGTTCTGTTCAGATCATAATCTGTATAATTTCCTGAAAGTTTAATCCCGCCAACCTGAGAAGTATAAGCCTGTATATTAATATTAAATTGCTTCAGAGCTAATTTTGCTATCGCTCCGGCTACACAGCGGGCAATAGTTTCACGGGCAGAAGAACGTCCACCTCCGCGAGGGTCACGTATGCCGTATTTGGTTTGGTAAGTATAATCAGCATGCGAAGGTCGGTAAACCGTTTTCATATTATCATAATCAGACGAATGCTGATTTTTATTCCATACAATAAAACCAATCGGTGTACCTGTCGTTTTTCCTTCGTAAATGCCGGAAAGAAACTGAACTTCGTCGTCTTCTTTACGTGGAGTGGTAATACGTGACTGACCCGGTTTCCGTCTGTCTAATTCCTGTTGAATAAAGGTCATATCCAACTTGATACCGGCAGGACATCCATCTATTACGCCACCTATTCCCGCTCCATGCGATTCACCGAACGAAGTCAGTCTGAATATATTTCCAAAAGAATTCATGTATTAGTGACAGCTACCACATCCACATCCACAACCACCTTCTTCTTCATCGCTTCCACAGCCACAACCTTCGTCTCCACAACCGCAACCTCCTGCAGATGCAGACAATGCTGCTATTTCTTCAGCAGTTGCTTCATGTACGTTGATCACTGTTCCACTGAAATGAAGAGTTTCACCAGCTAATGGATGATTAAAGTCCATAATAATAATATCGTCTTTAACCTCAAGAACAGAACCATTCATTCTGTTTCCATTCGAGTCCATCATTGGAACGGTGTTACCCTCTTTTATAGTTTCAGCATCAAATTTCCCCTCAACAAGGAAAATATCTTTAGGAAGATCCAATACATGTTCTTCGTTGTATTCGCCGTAAGCCTCTTCAGGGGAAAGAGAGAAAGAGAACGTATCGCCTTCTACAAGTCCCATTAGTGCTTTCTCAAATGCAGGAAGCATTAGACCTGCACCATAAATAAATTTCAATGGAGCTTCGACAGTTGCTTTTTCCATTAATTCGCGTTCTTCGCCTTCGCCCACATTCAGATCGTATGTTACTGCTACGGACTTGTTTGTTGAAATCTTCATTTTTATTTGATCTTAATTTGATAATAATAATCCGGACAAAGGTACAATATTATTTTTTACCGATTGCGTCCTTTAATGCTTTCAATGCTTGTTCTATGATGAGTCTTGAGCAGCCTACATTCATACGCATGAATCCTTCACCACCGGAACCAAACATTTTACCATCGTTTAAAGCCAATCCGGCCTTGTCCTTGAATAAATAAACAAGTTCTTCTTGCGTAAGGTTCAGATCTCTGCAATCCAACCAGACAAGAAATGAGGCTTGAGGTTGATAGACTTTAATCTTAGGAATAGAAGCTTTTAAATATACATCCACCGTCCGGACGTTCTCCATGATATAAGAACGCATTTGTTGTAGCCACTCGGCACCATACGTATAGGCAGCTGTAGTAGCTGTATAGGCAAAGATGGTACCATCTGATAATTCTCCTGCTTCCAGAAAGCTATAAAACGTGTTTCGTAATTTGTCGTTGGGTACTATTGCGTAAGAAGTTACTATTCCTGCAATATTGAATGTTTTACTTGGAGCCATAAAGGTAATACTACAGGCTGCGGCTGTAGGAGAAACAGTAGGAAACGGATGATGCCTGAATTGCGGATAAGCCATCTCTGCATGTATTTCATCCGAAATGACCAATATATTGTGCTTTGCACAAATTTCTGCCAGTTTTGCTAATGTTTCCTTCTTCCAGACTATGCCGGCGGGATTATGAGGGCTGCACAGTATGAACACTTTACATTTGTCATCAATAATTGATTCGAGATGATCAAAATCCATCTCATATTGACCATTAATAAGCTTTAGAGGATTATTGACAACTTCCCTGCCCATATGTTCTGGAACCAAGCGGAAGGGATGATAAACAGGAGGTTGTATAATTACTTTATCTCCGGGCTTGGTAAAACATTGTAGCACAAAGCCTATTCCTTTAACAATCCCCGGAATATAAGTGAGCCATTCTTTTTCTACCGTCCATCCGTGTTTGTATTGTAACCATTCTATGATGCTGTTGTAATATTCCGGAGAAGCATAAGTATAGCCGAAAACTTCATGTTCGCACCGTTTGCGGATGGCGTTAACTATGAAGTCCGGTGTGCGAAAGTCCATGTCTGCCACCCATAAAGCGGTCAGATCATCTCTGCCGAAGCGTTCTTCCAAGAGATCTACTTTAATACAATCAGTACCTTTTCGGTCAATCACTTGGTCAAAGTTGTATTGTTTCATGTCTATTGATATGAGATTTATTTTTTTATTGTTAACCTCAAAGATACGTGAATAACTGATTTTACGAAGCTGTCTTCTGTGAAAACTTGTTTATGATGTGTTTTTGTGTTTTATGTACAGATTTCGTTTATTTTGTTTTCGGATTCCTTACACTTGTTTTATGGATCCGGTATAAGACTCGTTTTTTTACACTTAATATTGAACTAAAGAATAATACGATGAATGCATCATTAAATCAATATGCTTCATGTCAGGGCGAAGATTATAGTGGTATAATTTTTATTTCGCATGAAAAAACTTCAGAAGCAATAGATTATATAGCAGAAAAACATTCATTTGTTTTTTTTAAAGAAGGTCATATTCGTTTTTCAATTAATGGAGAGAAGCGAAAAGAACTTGATCAGCCTTCATTTTTTTTGCTTTCTCCAGGAAGTGCATTCAGGAGTGTTGCATTACTACCTTCTTCAATAGTTATCATTTCTGTTATTGATCATTTAGATATTAAATTACCTTTTAGAAGTAATCTTTCAACCCGGATGAAAGATAAGTTTATTCTTCCACTAAATGTGTATGTGAAAAATTATCTGATATTATTGAATGAATTATTTAGCTTTGGTTTCCTGAATAAGGAATATATGAAACTGAAAATAGCAGAACTCATGCTTATTATTGATATGACTTATTCTATAGAAGAAAAACAAGGCTTTTTCTCGGTAATAATTAATAATGAATTTTATTTTTTAAGTTTTATACGGAAAAATTATAAAAGAGCAAAGAGTGTCAGACAACTTGCAGAACTTATGGATTACAGTATATCGGGATTTGAAAAGAAATTCCGGAAAGTTTTTTCTCAATCAGCATCTCTGTGGTTAAAAGAACAGAAAAAAACAGCTATCTATGAGGACCTTTTAAAAACAGATAAACCTCTGAAGGAAATAAGTCTGGAATACGGTTTCTGCTCAACAACTCATTTTAATAATTATTGTAAGGGTTGCTTTGGTTGTCCTCCCGGAAAATTAAGGAAACAATTGATCATTACGGAAAATACGTTGAATGAAGATTGATGAAAAGCTACAATGATTTCAATCCTTTCTTATCACTTAAAAGACTTAATATAAAGATATAGGTCAGTTTCAGAATCTATATTTAGTTTTTTCCTTAGCCTGCTTTTTCTTATTTGTATTGAACGATGTTCTACAAAACTGTATTGAGCTATTTCTTTTGACGAAAAATCTAAGAAGATCATTGCGCAAAACCAAAATTCCGAATTAATTAAATCCGGATGCTTCGCCAATAAGTTTTTTGTGAATTCAGGGAATCTTTCTCTAAAATTGGGGATGAAGGAGCTGTCGTTTGACTTGGCAAGTTCCGTAAGATCCAAAATCGTGTTATTTAGTTTTGATTCTAAAACTTTCACCTCCTTTTCCTTCTCTTCTAATATTTTTTGATGACTACGTCTATATTTTACCCATATAGCTCCAGCTAAAACAATTATAGCTATAAAACCCAAAAACCACATTGCTAAAAGCTTTTGACTGCGATTTTTAACCGCTTGTTGTTCTTCCTGAATGATTATATTCAAAGCCTTTTCTATTGCATCCTGCTTAGCGTTTAAAAGTTCATTCTCAACAGTAACAGCCTTGTCTTTGTAAACCTTTGCACTATCTTTTAACCCTTTTTCAGAATAAACTTTGGAAATTTGTTCATACAATTCCTGAAATTCATTTTTCATTTTAGTTTCTTCCAGATTTTCCAAAGCCATATGATAATAAAGCAAGGCAGAGTCTGGTTCTCCCTTTGCATTCTGCATATCTGCTAAGTGCCTATATACCCAAGACCTGTAATTGAGGTTATTTTCTCTGGCAACTTTTAATGATTGATTAAAATAGTAGCTTGCAGAATCATACTGCTTTTTCATTGAATAATAATCACCGTATAAGGTGTACAAATTCAATCTGTTACTTTGCGCATAGGGTATTTCTGTATTTTGTAAAATGTCCTTGTTCTTATTAAGATAATAAAACATAGAGTCGTCTAATCCTGCGTTTTTGTAAGATATACATAGGTTTTCGTATGCTAAACTCTCTAATTGCAGTTTTATCTTTGTTTCTGTGATTAGCATAACTTCATTAAGTCCCCTTCTGAATTCTTTGATTGAAGCAGAAGGTAATCCGAGATACATAAATATTTGTCCTCTGATCCGATATATCTCAGAGTGCAGATCTGAATTCTCTTGTGTGTATGGTTCGTTTTCACTTAATTGTAAAAAATCAAGAGACTTGTTGTATTCCCCAAGGTAACTTAATGCCCTTCCTAAATAAAAATATGATCTTGCCTTTCCATAGGAGTAATCTGATTCTTTACTTAAATTAAGAGCCTGACTTGCTGTTTCAATGTTCTTAAATAAATCTACTTTTAAGAAATGTTGGAAAGAGGTAGCCAGCAAACTGTCAACAATATGTTTTTGTTCAGATCGTGTTTTTTGAGAATATAAGGATATGGGTGTCGTAATTAAAAAGAAAAGTGCAATTATATAAAATTTGTTCTTCATTAAGTCTCTTTTTAATAAATTGTAAACAAAATAAAATTTCAACTATAATAACGATATTAAAACAGCTTTTGAAGTACAAATATATAAAAAAATATCAGGACGAAATTTATTCGTATTTAGTGGTTAATCTTCTTGTAATTCATATTGTTGTACTTTTGTTGCATCTTTTCGCACTGCTCTTTTTGGTGAAAAATATACTTTTGCCGTACTTTATTTAACACGAATGATATTTTTAATTTAGCCGTTATTATGAATGAAAAATCTCTTTTAGAGACTTATTGCTCTAATCTGGAAAATACAGAGAATCGCTTTGTTTTAACAAAATTTGATCCGGAAGATAAAATTGACCTGTTTACGAAAAATCATTTGATTGTTTTTTTGACTAAAGGTTCAGTCCGGATACAAATTGAGCCGAATAAACCATTCCACGTAGATGCTCCTTCCATGTTTCTTGTACCCAAAGGCAAGTATTATGAAAGGGTAGCCCTTACTACTTCCGAAATGCTGGTGCTTCCTTTCAGAAGCCATTTGGATATTTCATATATCTCTGCGATAAAATCAACGGAAGATAATCAGACTCTTTTGGGAAATGTTCAATTATCGGATAGTCTCTATGTTTTAGAAATAAAACCGATGCTGATCAATTATGTTGATTTATTAAAAGAAGCCTTTTCTGTAGGATTTACAGATGCTGATTTCTTTTCTCTAAAGATAAAGGAACTAATGTTTCTTATTGAACGAATTTATTCGCCTGAAGAGCAGTTGAACTTTTTTTATCCGATATTGAATAATGATTACGTTTTTTCCGATTTTATCTATAATAATTATAAGAAATTGAAGTTTCGCAAGTTAAAAACAGGAGTTGCTATTAAGGCATAAAAAAGGCATAGGGATTTTCATATATCACTGAAAATGAGTATATTTATAGTGTCTAAAGAATAAAATACTCAACC
>NZ_JAQWCQ010000084.1 GCF_028705895.1 Massilibacteroides sp.
CCCGTAGGCAGTTGGTTTGATCTCTTTTCGGATGAAACAATAGCGGATTCCGTTATCGATAGAATTGTCTATACATCACATCGATTTGAGTTAAAAGGAGAGAGTTTAAGAAAAAAACGGTAATTTTATCAGTAACCTGAGCGAAAACACTGGGTGCATATCACCGGAATCGCTGGGTGGGTAGCACCGGAATATGTAAAAAAGTGAAATAAAAAACAAAATAATAGCAAAATCTGTCATTTTCAGACAAATTGTCGTCGGCTTCAACAGCGTTGTTTTAACGCGCTTTATTAAATAAAATGACAATATATGTGCCCGAAAAACAAACACTGAAAAACCACACTTAAAACGCACGATACGGCATGCCCGTTTTTTTGAATTATCAAAATTGAACAAAAAAAGGCAATGGATAAAATCTCCCTATTCTTTTTGGAAAAAGACTCTATTCTTTTTTTGAAGATAAAGGATATTTTTCAGAAAATAACCTTTATATTTTCGGTAAAAAACGGGCTATTTTAGTCTAAATGCAATATATATTGGTCTAAAACGGTATTGAAAAATAAAAAGACAAGAATGGATATTTTTTACGCGTAAGTAAAAGGACGAAAAAAGCATCTATTTGTCAAAATAAAACACAAAAAATAAAAACTGTTCGATTGATTTTAATGTATTGTAAATCAACAATATGAACGGGTTTGATTTTGTTGGAAGCTTATGTTCAAAGTGCTATTTTCGAACTTTGCCCGGTTTGTTTTAAAAGGGATTTTAAATCCCCTTTAGGAGAAAGGTATGACGGTTATGACGAGAATGACGAGGAAATGATAACTTTATTTTTTTGATGGATAGCGTAGAATAGTGCCTATTAGGTGTGTTTAGACTTCACCATGATTTCACGGCTCATAAAAAAGACAGTCACAAATCCTGTAACTGCCTGATTATTTTGCCTGATCCGTTTTTCTACCATAGATTTTCTGAATTAAGCCCCCCCAAAAAACAATTAAAGGCTGTCTCACGACAACCCCTAACCAACTTTGTTAACCTTAAATCTAATACTATTATGAAAAAACCACGATGCAAATATAGGGGTGTTTCAATATATCACATAAATATTTTCGTTAAATAGTGTTTTACAGCATACAATAAAATATAAATACTTCCAAAAATTCATTTTTCACTATTTTCGAGTAAGCAGACTAACGAGTATTATTGTCGTTATTGACAAGGGCAGAGCAAACAAAAGTGGGTCAATCATTGGCCAAGGATAAGATTCAATTAACACATCGCATCCAAATAAAGACCGGCACAGGCCGATTGGTATGGCTTCTGCTTTATGAAGAAATAACATGGCAAAAACACTTGCGAATATGCCTGTACAGATACTGGCTAAAGCTCCTTCTTTTGTTACCCATTTACAATATAAGGAACAGAAGTAAACCGGCAGGAAAGTAGCCGCACAAACCCCCATAAACAGGGCTGTTCCTCGGGCAATAACATTTGCACTTAAGGTATAGCATATCGCATAGCTAACGATTATAGCGACAACAACGCCTATTCGTACAGCTATTGTAGAGTTAGGATTCTTACTACGGCCAAGTTTGGGGAAAGCATCAGCACCGAAGGCGGCTCCCATTGTGTGGAATTGAGCACTCAGCGTGGACATACTTGCTGACATCATACAAAGCATAAATATTGCACCAAACCAACCGGGCATGGCTTTGTCTATATAGAGGGGAATAATCCGGTCTATATCGGACACTAATTCTGAAGCAATCATACCTTCTGTTTTGAGAAAAAACAAATTCGACAGTGCTCCGATATGATAGATTGATCCAACAGTGAAAAAGATAAAGATACAGCCAATCAAAATTCCTCTGTTTAATTGTTTATTATTTTCCACCATCATGAAACGAACGACCAATTGCGGTTGGGCAAGACAGCCAATGCCAACCCCCATAATCAGGGAAGTTACTAAAGTGTACCATTGCGGAGATCCGGTGACAGGCATAGCAGTCCACCCCTGATGTCCTAAGTCTTTTAGTCGGTCGGGAACAAGATAAGCGATATCCGTCAGTTTACGATTTGCTTCAAGAAAACCTATATCCATAATTTTGTAGAACCAAACGAGAATAAACAGAAGACTGGCAAACATAATCATACCTTGTAATGCATCTGTATATAAAACGCCTTTTATTCCTCCACTAATTACATAGATGGCTACCACAACAGTAAAGATGAACAAGGCTATATTTATATCTAAATTGAATACTTGCTCTATAAAAACAGCTCCTCCCTTCATCACAACTGCTGCATAAATAGGCATGCTGATAAATATGACAGCTGCACAAATTCGTTTTATCAGCAGCGAATCATAATAATATCCCATAAGTTGGGGAAAGGTATGCGCATCGTGTTTCACTCCGAGAGCTCTTGTTCGTCCACCAAAGAAAAGGAACGCAATAATTACACCCACAAACATATTTAAAGCACAAAGCCACTGGATTCCCATCCCAAATGTGGCAGCAACACCTCCAAATCCGACAATGGCTGATGTAGAAATAAAGGTCGCACCATACGACAAAGCCATGATCATGGGGTTTATTTTTCGGTCGCCCAATAAATAATCACTTGAGTTTTTTGTTTGCCGGTATCCCAACCAACCCAACCAGGCCAGTATAAAAACATAGATTATGACGATAATCCCTAATAGTAATGTACTCATTTATTATTGGTTCCTTTGTGAGTTCTCTTTTTCATCATCTTTATTCCAATTTACAATGCCATATATTACTGAAAACACAAGGCAAGCAAAAGCAAGCAGATAAGCCAGCCAAATTCCGGGATCATCAATTCCAAACATGATGTATTGTATTAAATATTATTCAGTTTATCTGTAGATATATATTCCAACTTATGCTTTTTAACAACTTCGTATGCCTGAACCGGATCATTCGTTCTCAAGATAAGAATTGACTTCCCATCAAGAGAAAAACAATACATATATTCAACGCTAATACCGGCTTCGGTAAAACAACCTAACACACTGGCAAAACTTCCTGCACATCGGTCGGTCGCAATTGCCAACACCTCTGTTTTACTCACCGTTACATTATTTTCTTTAAATAGAGCATACGCTTTTTCGGGATTAGTGACGATCAAGCGAAGTATCCCGTATTCAGAAGTATCCGCCACCGTTGCTGCAATTATCCCGATATGAGCATCAGAAAGTATGCTCAACACTTTACTTAATTTTCCGCACTTATTCTCCAGAAAAATAGAAATTTGATTTATCGTCATAACCGTATTTTTAATGGATGGTTTATCTTTTAAAATTTACGCAAGTCCTTAACACGCACAGCCTTCCCTTCCTGTACAGGTAATGAACCCCGTCCTACTAGCTTTAATTTCGGAGTAAGAAGCAATTCGTCTTTCAACTGGCGCGTAATTTCTTTCGTCAGCCGTTGCAACACACTATAATCATCCGTAAACAAATCACTCAACTCTACTTCTATCTGCATTTCGTCCTGATCGATTGTAATCAGATAGTTATTCCCCAGCTCTTTAAATTTCATGAGTACAGTTTCGATCTGGATCGGGAAAAGATTTACCCCTTTCAGAATGATCATATCATCACTACGTCCTTTAAAGCGATCTATACGCTTATGCGTACGTCCACAAGGACAATCTCCGGAGATTATCCGTGTAAGATCTCGTGTACGATAACGCAAAAGAGGCATTGCCTCCCGATTGATCGTAGTAAGAACCAACTCTCCTACTTCACCTTCAGGCACATGCTCAAGCGTAACCGGGTCTATAATTTCAACAATCACATAATCTTCCCAGATGTGCATTCCGTTTTGTTCTTTACATTCAAAAGCAACTCCGGGACCATTCATTTCAGACATTCCAAAACAATTATACGCTTTTACCCCAAGAAGTTCTTCTATACGCAAGCGCTGTTCCTCAGAATGTGGCTCTGCACCAATACAGACGGTATGCAGTTTCGTATCTCGTCTGGGGTCAATACCGGACTCCCGCATTACCTCAGCTAATCTTGTTGCATAACTGGGTATAATATGCAGACATGTCGTCCCGAAATCAGTAATAAATTTTAATTGTCTTTTGGTATTACCCGCAGCAGCCGGAACAGTTAATGCGCCTAATTTTTCGGCACCATACTGAAACCCAAGTCCTCCTGTAAACATTCCATAGCCGGATGTATTCTGGAAAATATCCGTATCGCGCAACCCGACCATATACATACATCGTGCCACCTGATTTGCCCATTCATTCAAATCTTTTGCCGAGTGAAGTACAACAGTCGGATTTCCTGTCGTTCCGCTTGAGGAATGCAACCGTACACACTGTTGTATAGGTATAGCCGCCATACCAAACGGATAATTATTTCTCAAATCTTCTTTGGTGGTAAAAGGTATCTTTTTTAAATCATCTAAAGAGCAGATTGAGTCAGATGTGATGTGGTGTTCTTTGAAGATTTTATTATAGAAAGGTGAATTAGTCGCTATCCGGATTGTTTTTTTCAGGTATTCTAACTGTAGTTTCTCCAGATCAGCACGGCTCATCGTTTCAACCTCTGCTTGCCAATATGTCATAGCATGTAGTATTTTAAAGTATTAAATTCATACAAGTAGAACACAAATGTATCTTATTTTTTAGAATATACCTGTTATTGCTATCAAAAGATTCCGACAAGAACGATTTTACTGATTCGAAGGTTTTGAAATTGAATTGTTAGAAGAAAAATATATCTTTGTTAATCCATTTCTCAGAGTAAAAGACCATGATTAGACAATATTTAATTCTTCTTCTTTTAGTATCAATTATAAATCCTGTTTTGCGAGCCTCAAGAACAGACGACTATAAATTTAACCGGATTGATGTAGAAACAGGTCTTACGAATAGTGAGGTTCTTTGTATTTTTAAGGATCGCTCCGGCTTTATGTGGTTTGGTACTCCTTCGGGATTAAACAGGTATGATGGCTATGAGGTCGTTTCTTACAAACAAGACTTAAGCACAAAAGAAGAACTCTCATCAAACAATGACATATGGCAGATTCAAGAAGACATAAACGGCAGATTGTGGCTTAATACGCGTTTGGGTTATACCGTTTATGATCCGGCTCAGGAATGTTTTATTGATTCGCCCTCTACTCTTTTTAAACAATATGCCGGTACAGAAGATTTTTGGAGTGTATATATAGATGAAGGAAAAAACTTCTGGTTTGTAACATGGGATGATATTCGCCTCTATGATAGTAGAACCGGTAATCTGAAGATTTTTGAACAAGGGCTCTCCGACGGACTTAGCCGAGGTCTTATAGCAGCCATAAAACAAGGGAAAAATCGCTATTGGTTTTTGTTGGACAATGGCATGTTGGAATGCATGGACGCACAAACGCACAAAGTTATCAGCCGGGATTCCACGATATTAAAACTAAGCGAGAACGCGATAAAAGACCAAAGAGACATGAATCTTTTCATCGATTCGTCGGGAGATGTCTGGGTGTATGGAGTAGGTTCGCATCTTGGGGTAGCCTATTATAATACATCACGTTCAACCTGGCAGGTTTATTCCACTTTTGCCTCTCCTTCCTACCGGCTTACAAGTGATATTATCATGGCCATTCAGGAGGATAATAAGGGAAATATCTGGATTGGAACAGATCATGGAGGTGTAAATCTGATCAATAAGAAAACAGGGAAGATTTCTTATATATTAAATGACGAAAACGATCCGCTCAGCCTGGCGCAAAACACAATAAAAAGTCTCTACAAAGATGACACGGGTATTATGTGGTTGGGCACGTATAAAAAGGGAGTCTGCTATTATCACGAAAGCATCTACAAGTTCAAGTCGTTCATCTCTTCTTCTCAGATTCCATATAAAGACATAAATTGTTTCCATGAAACAGCAGACGGAAATATCTGGATTGGAACTAACGGTGGAGGCCTTTTATTTTTTGATCGGAAAAAGGGGAAATACACACTATATAAACATGATCCGGAAAAGGCTGATTCTCCTTCGGGAAATGTGATTGTAAGCATTGAAGAGGATCAAGCAGGACGCCTCTGGATTGGTTATTATCTTGATGGTTTAGATTGTTTTGACGGGAACACATTCACAAACTATAATTATAGTCCGGAAGATCCTGATGGGTTAACTGATAATAATGCTTGGGTATTGAAGTGCGACAAAAATGGGGATATGTGGATCGGCACGCTACGTGGAGGTGTCTTTGTGTTGAATGTTAACACAGGAAAAATCCTGAAACATTTTGAAACAAACGGATCAGTCTATTCATTAGTAGAAAGACGATCGGGAGGAATGTTTATAGGAGCGCAAAGTGGGCTTTATCTGTACAATCCGGAAAAGGATAAATTAGAATTATACGAACAGGAGATATTTACCGAAGTTCAGTTAAGTCGTAACGACATTAACAATATGTGTGAAGACAGTCGGGGACTTTTGTGGATCGGGACAAGAAATGGTTTATTTGTTTACAATCCATACACCCGGGAGGTCTTATCCTACACAGAAGACAACGGTCTTTCCGCTGATCTTGTCCAAAGTATTCTTGAAGATTCTGATAGTAATATGTGGATTGCGACAAACAGAGGACTTACCTGCATCAAAGTAACCACCAATGTAAATACCCCCGGATATTTTTTCAAACTGACCAACTACGATAGTTCGGAGGGATTACAAGGAGAACAATTCAATTACAACGCAGCCTATATGACATCAAAGTCCGAGCTGATCTTTGGAGGAACCTCCGGATTCAACCTTTTTATACCCTCACAGATTAATTACAATAATAATTCGCCTAAAGTCGTTATTACCGACTTTCAGATATACAACAAAAGTATTAAACCGAATAAGAAGTACCACGGACGTATTTTATTAAAGAACAGTATCAGCGTCACGGATAAAATCAAACTGGAATATTCAGACAACTATATTTCATTAACTTTTGCGGCTCTCGATTATTGCATGCCCAATAAATCCCGATATTATTATAAATTAGAAGGATTCAATAACGAATGGCTCGAAGCTGACAGAAACAGCCGAAAAGCAACTTACACAAACCTAAGTCCGGGCACCTATTTATTCAATCTTAAGGCAGTCAATAACGACGGAATAGAGAGCATTGATCCGATTAAATTAAAGATTGTTGTCAGCCCTCCTTTCTGGAACACCATAGGAGCCTGGAGTTTGTATTTACTCCTTCTGATTGCGCTGATTTTATGGTATAGAAAAAGAATGACTATCAAAGCTGAGAAGAAATTAGCTTATGCTCAGGAAAAATTAAAAGTAGATCAACAATTAGAAATGGATGAAATGAAGCTACGTTTCTTTACGAACATCAGCCATGAATTCCGGACTCCGCTAACCTTAATCCTTACTCCATTAGAAGAGCTTCAAAAAAAAGAAAAGGATACTGAGAAGAAAGGATTATTGGATGTTATTGACAGAAATGCAAGAGGATTATTGAGACTTGTGAATCAACTTCTGGATTTCCGAAAATTAGATAACAACGCTCATAAGCTTCAGAAATCACACGGGGATGTCATTCAATTTCTTAAAGAACAAGCCACATTGTTTAATGAAGCAATGCGAAAAAAACAAATATCATTTACATGTAATAGTGAGGTTTCTTCTTTATTGATGTGGTTTGATGCTGATAAACTGGGAAAAATTATGGTCAATCTTCTTTCCAATGCTTACAAGTTCACTCCCGAAGGCGGTCACGTATCTATTAATATAGAAATCAAGGATGACGAAACTCTTGTTGTCACGGTTTCTGATGATGGTATAGGTATTCCCGAAACCGACCTGGAGAAAATTTTTGAACGCTTTTATCAGGTTACATCAAAAGAAGACATTAACAATCAGGGAAGTGGTATAGGATTACATATCGTTAAAGAGTATGTGGAACTTCACGGAGGAAAAGTGCAAGCTAAAAGACTACAAGACAAAGGAAGCTGTTTTGAATTTATTTTGCCGATTACAGCAGAAAGTCCGGAAAATATGGAATCCGAGACAATAGAAGACGGCGAGTATAATCATGAACAGATAAATCAAGAGCCTCCTATAGGAGATGAACTTCCTAAACTTCTGATCGTTGAGGACAACACGGAATTAAGTTCATTCCTTGCCGATCAAATGAAAAATGAATACACCATATTGCAAGCATCAGACGGGGTTGAAGGGCAGGAAATTGCATTTGCAGAAATTCCCGACATGATCTTATCTGACGTAATGATGCCGCGTATGGATGGAGTTAAACTTTGCCAAACACTAAAAGCTGACATTCGGACATCTCATATTCCGTTTATTCTTTTAACGGCTAAAAGTGGTGAAGAAAGTAAGCTGGAAGGTCTTACTGCAGGAGCTGAGGATTACATAACGAAACCTTTTAATCTGGATATTCTGAAAGTTAAGATTCGGAACATTATTGAAGTGCGTCGAAATAACCAGCAAGTGTTCAAACAGCAGGTAAAAATAGAGCCATCCAAAATTGCCGTCAGCTCGTTAGACGAAAAACTGATACATAAAGCATTAGAATATACCGAAAAGCATTTATCTGATCCGGATTATTCGGTGGAAGAATTAAGCCGTGAATTAGGAATGAGTCGCGTACATTTATATAAGAAACTTTCTTCATTAACAGGTAAAACTCCAATCGAGTTTATTCGGATTATACGACTGAAACGAGCTGCCCAATTACTGGAAGAGAGTCAGCTTACTGTCTCAGAAATTGCCTATGAAGTCGGATTTAATAACCCTAAGTATTTCAGGAAATACTTTAAAGACGAATTCGGTGTTTTACCATCTCAATACGTAAACCGTAATGATTAATTGCAATCCAAGTCTATTTTTTTGACGAAGGGATTAATTGATTGATATATTCTTTCTGTTGATTAATAAACGTAAACCGATCGATCTCACCACTCATGGAAATCAAAGTTGAATAGCGTTTGAGCGACTCTATCCATTTTTTTTGTTGTTCACAGATCAATGGATCCTTAGTTGTAATAATACTTATCCCCATAATTCTCATAGAAGATGCCTGAAAATTTTTCGCTTCAAAATAGATATAAGAAGACTCAAAACTAACATTGGCAACATAAAGCGATCGTTTGATCGGACTGTCAAGCGGGATACTTGTCATTTGTATTATGTCATCTAAAAGTTGCAGTAACTCTTGCCTTAATAAAGACAGACTATCATCATCTACCAACCCAAGTTGCACAAACAAGAAGATATCTTTTACCTGTTTAAGAAATAACGATTTATCAAAAATATAACTAATATCAGGCAAGGCTGAAAATATTCCAATCATTTCAGTATGTAAGTTCCAGACATCTTCAGAAAATTCCATCTCTTTAAAAGAAGGGAAATTAGCAGAATTATTCATTTGATGCAGCCATCTGTAAAGTCTGAATTTACTCAATGTATAATGCGAAGAATAAAACACATAAGGAATAAGATTAAAGGCCAGATAAGCTTTCGGGTTTTCTCTTTTGCTTAATTCCTTAAACAGTTCTATCTGCGAATTCAGGTACTCTTTATAAGAAGCGATAGGATCACTAACCTCCATAATATTGGTACTTATCATAGCTGTCCCAGGCATCTTGTCTCCGACAACAGAGTCTAATGAAATATTATATTTCGCCACAATTTTCATACGTAAATTATGTCTGTGAAATCACGTTTAAATAGGTGATTTCGGTTAATAACTCAATTTTTAGACAAAGAAAAGGCAGCACTCTTCTACTAGAAAAATGCACAAATGGTTATTAAGAA
>NZ_JAQWCQ010000034.1 GCF_028705895.1 Massilibacteroides sp.
CCCACCTATCCAATCCGTCTCCTCCGTAAGGATTACGCTTAAACCTTTCCTCAACGCAGACAAAGCCGCAGCACATCCCCCAACGCCACCACCTGCGATCACCAGATCAGCCTTCATTTCCTTAGCCCTACCCGCAGTCTTCGCCGATGTTTCGTTACAAGAAATAAATGATGTAGGCAAAACAGACAAGCATCCACTCGCTGCCGTCACTTTAAAAAAATCTCTACGTGTTATCATTATCTTATTTTAGCGTTTAACTTAATAATAACCCTCATTTTGAGTTAGATTAGGGTTCCGATCTATTTCAAGCTGTGGAATAGGCCACAAGTTAAATTTTTTATCCCAAAATCTATTCCTGTCGCGTACTTTTAATTTTTCTTTATATGAGTCATAGGATGCTATATTATTGAGATTGTGACGTTCGGATGTCGTAAAATTGGGAATAGCATTATCACTTAGTCCTTCATAACGTATTTCGGGTAAAGGAAGTCCATAACTTGGTTGTCCATTTTCCAGATCACCAATATCCCATCTTCTCACATCAACCTGGTGCAATCCTTCAAGAGCAAGTTCAACTTTCCTTTCATTTCTAACAAGCTGTCTCATTTTGTCTTGATTACCTATTCTATCAGAAGAAACATTAGGCATATTTACACGATTACGTACTTCATTTATTGCTTCATAGACAGAATTATCCAATTCATTAAGTTCAATTTTTGCTTCGGCGTAAGTCAGCAACACCTCTGCATAACGCATAATCGGGATATTACAAGTTTGAGCACTTATGTTTTCAGCTATTTCATTACTGAATTTAGCCCAGATATAACCAGAGCCTGCATTACAAAAACTTGCCCAAGCAGCAGCACTATTTATATCTGCATTATTTTTCATTTCCCACTCTTCTGTAGTGAAATTATAAAATGGCGTTTCCATATCATATGCATTCAGAACATGGCGTACGACAGAACCATTGTTTACTGTCACAGTATCACCATGCATCCACAATGTAGAATGAAAACGAGGATCTCTGTTTTTTTGTGGGTGATGCGGATCATATAAAGGAGATTCATCAATACGTTTTCCATCCGTACATTCAAACATATCTGCGAGGAGCATAGATGGATGCCTTCCTGTCTGACCTGTATTACGTGAAACCTGACCAAATCCAACAACATGTGTTTTACGAGATCCTAAGTTAGAATACATCAATTCGAACAACATTTCATTTCTCACATCGGATTTAGCTTGTCCGGTAATATTAAACAAATCATCAAATGATTTTGCCAACTGTCTTTGTCCGATCACTTTGGAGGAAGCATCTGCTGAAATCCGAAAATATTCAGCACTTTTCCCTCCATAATCAAGACTTCCACCTAACAAGGCAGCACGAGCTTTTAGCCCATAAGCAAACGACTTATCCACACGCCCTCGTTCGCTTGCTGTCCAAGGTAAATAAGCTGTGGACTCTTCCAATTCATTTAGTATAAAATCCAAAACCTCAACTTTTGATGTACGTGTATCTTTATACTCGTCAATTGTCACAGGTGAAGTAAAAAATGGAATATCTCCATAAGTTGAAATCAGATTATAATAAGCAAAAGCTCTTAACACCCGTACCTCTGATACATATTGATATGCCTTATCTCCAAGTCCTTCCATATAATCTGTTGATCCATAAATAACAGAATTACTTCTGGCAACTAAAACATAAAGCATACTCCAAAAAGATTGTACACTTGAATTGTCCGGATTCAATGCACCACCAGCTCCTATAGTCGTATTCTCCGCTCTTTCCATTGCAAGTCCGGTATAATGATCCAGAGTGACATTAAATGGCAGACTATATCCGATATTCATATAGATACAATTATAAACTCCGGAAGTCCCATTTTCTATTGCTGCTTCCGATTTATAAAAACCAGAAGATGAGTAATCCGAAGGTTCTCTGTCTAAGAAATCCGAACAAGAACCAAATATTATCCCGACCAATAGGATCAATGTTATTTTTAATATTGAGTTTTTCATATGTTTACTTTTTAAAATCGAATATCTACACCCAAACTAAATGTCTGCATGACTGGATAAAAATTCCCATTACTTACATAATTCTCAGGATCATATCCTTTATAAGCACTACTAAACGTAAATAGATTCTGCCCACTCACATAAAAACGTAGGTTGTTTATTCCTAATTTATTAATCAGATTTTTAGGAATTGTATAGCCTATGACAAGATTTTTCAAACGCATGTAGGCACCACTCTTTATCCAGAAGTCTGAAACAATATTATTCGGATTATTCCCTGAACCATCAATTAGTAGTAAAGGAAATTCAGCATCTCTATTATCGGGGGTCCAAGTATCTAACTGATTTTTGAAGATAGTACGGCCCACATAGAATGGACGGGCACCATTACCGGTATATAGAATATCTTTTTTACCAACTCCCTGTAAAAAGACAGCAAAGTCGAAACCTTTCCAATCTGCACCAAAGTTCAAACTGAACTCATATCGAGGATATGGATTTCCAATCACCTGACGATCATCATCTGTGATCTTCCCATCAGGAATTCCATCCGGCCCACTAATGTCTTTATATCTGATATAGCCCGGTTTTACGTTGTCTTTATTTCCTCCATAAACAGGATAGCTATCAATCTCTTCCTGACTCTGGAAATAACCATCAGAGACATACCCATACCAAGAACGAAGCGGCAAACCCTCTTTTATAATCTGCGTTCCAATATATTCATTCCCATATAGATTAGTAACCTCATTTTTAACATCAGATAAATTGCCCGTAACATGGTAATTCACATTACCCACTTTATCTCTCCAGGTAACAGACAAATCCCAACCATTATTTTTCATAGATCCTGCATTCTCCCACGGAGATGACAGACCAACAAACATTGGAACAGGAAACTGCTGCAACATTTTATTGATTTTACGAACATAATAATCAAAACTGACATTAATCCTTGAATTTAAAGCACTTCCATCAACACCAAAATTCAACTGAGTGGATTTTTCCCATGAAATCTTTTCGTTTGCAACCTGAGTTTGGGCAACACCAGAACCTAATGTCTTATCAAACCAGTAACCATATCCTGATCCAATAGAAGCCGCATAAGGATAATAAACAGCACTACCGTTTAGAACAATATCCTGATTTCCTAATGTTCCATAAGAAGCTCTTAATTTTAAATTATCAACAAGGCTTTTCAATGGAGCAAAGAAGGTCTCTTCCGAGATTCTCCATCCCGCAGAAATAGAAGGAAAAAATCCCCAACGATAATCTTTCATAAAACGAGATGAGGCATCCCATCTACCATTTAGCTCTAATAGATATCTTTCTGCAAAAGAATAGTTAATACGACCAAAATAAGACACCATCGCCCATTCTAACCGTCCTCCGGAGTTTGTTGCAGTTGAAACATCCCCATGATTAATCTCCTCAAAACCATCAAACTCATATCCTCTTCGTGATGCCCCAAAGCTACGGATCGTTCGTTCCTCTGTTTGCACTCCTCCCAATACTTTAAAATAGTTCTTTGCAACACTCTTCTCATAAGACATTTGCAAATTAAATTGATTTGTTATCGTTTGACTCCACGAATCATTTTTGTATGCACCATCGGGTGGATAAGTAGTCTTGAAACTTCCATTTTCATAGGTATCGTATGGTTTAATAAAATAATCAGATTTATATTCAACTTTTCGACTACTATAGCTGGCTAATGTTTCAAAGCCTTCAAAGGGAGTTAATAAAACCAATCCTTTTATCCCCAATTCAGGAGTTATCCCTGTATGAACACCTCCCGCTTTTGACACAGCTATAGGATTATCTCCATTCTGTCCAAATCCCCATGTCCCATCATCATTCTTTCCTGAGAAAACAGGAGTAAATGTTAACGCTTTATTTATAGTCGATTCCGGTTCTTCCATACTGGGACGTTTTACATCAGATTGGCGTATATTGATATCGACTCCTACCTTCATCCACTTAAGCACTTGGGCATCGGTATTTACCCGGAGTGTCATACGTTTATAATCATTATTAGAAATTTGTCCATCTTGGTAGTAATAACCCGCATTTGCAAACATCCGGAAAACATCAGAACCACCACTAAGACTGACTGAGTGATTATGAACAAGCGCTGCATTTTTAATAACAAGATCGCGCCAATTGGTATCATAATAATTCAAATTATCCGCACCTTGAGTTTTGTAAATATTAATTATATCATCTGAATATTGCGGATCCATATCAGCATTCTTACGTGCGGTATTAACGGCCTCCATATATTCTACAGCATTTACCGGATCAGGCATAGCCGTTGGCGTATTAAATCCTGCGTAAGCATTATAGCTAATTTTTACACCTCCACCTTGAGCTCTTTTTGTTGTAACCAAGATTACTCCATTAGAAGCACGTGAGCCATAAATTGATGCTGATGCTGCATCCTTCAGGATTGAGACCGATTCTATTGCATTCATGTCAATATTATTAATATCGCCTTCTACTCCATCAATTAAAACCAAAGGCCCTGTTGAAGAATTGATTGATCCAGTTCCACGTATTGTAATAGAAGAGCCATCTCCTCCTGGACGACCTGACGACTGTTGAACAGAAACTCCGGGTATTAATCCTTGTAAAGCAGTGGACGTATTTGACAAATTACGCTTCATCAAATCTTCGCTGGTCACATTTTGCACTGACCCTGTAAGATTAACTTTCTTTTGCGTCCCATAACCTACAACCACCACTTCATCTAATTTCTGCGTATCTTCTCTTAGTGTTATGTTAACAAAAGATTGCCCATTCAAAGCAACTTCCTGCGCTAAATAACCAATATATGAAAAAACAAGAATTGCATTATCCGGGATATTATCGATTTGAAAATTCCCGTCAACATCAGTCATCGTTCCATTTGTAGTACCTTTCACAACCACATTGACGCCGATAAGTGGTTCATCTTGAAAATCGACGATCTTACCTCTTACAGTTTTTCCCTGTTGAGCAACAGATGGAATATTCTTATGTGTTGTGTTGGTTAGAACAATATGATTATTAATGATTTTATAGGTTATATTTGTCCCCGAAAAAACCTGTTTCAACACATTATCGATAGAGTTTTCCTCAACATTCACATCGACAGGAATGCTAAGGTTTATCTGTTCATTATTGTAAAAAAATTTGTAATCGCTTTGTTTCTCTATCTCTTTGAACACTTCAGACATTGTTCCTTTTGCAATATTAAGCGTGATCATTTGACCGGCGGCAAAAACGGTAGGCAATTGAAACATTGTAAGACAGAGACATACAAGAATAAATTTCTTAAAATGTTCTTTCATAAATGATTTGTTTTGAAATGAATATTGATTTACAAAAAAGATAAGTAAAGGTGGGTTAACCTTCATCGAGTATTGGGTTTATCATAGGCTGACATATTTTAAATAGATTCATTACTAATAATCTCTTTCTAATATGACACGACAGAATGAGATATTACTTACGACCTATCTAAAATAAATTTAGAGGTAGGTCTAAATGAAAATACACCTACCTGTAAATGAATTTAGAGGTAGGTGTAAATTTTATGTTATACTGGTGAAAAGAATGGGGTTATCTAAATACTACTGTATCTTTATTTATTACATACCCTATCGATGTATTCGTGGTTATTACTTTCAGAATATCATTGATCGACTCGTTGCTGCTAAATGTTCCGCTAAAATGTAGTTTTTTTATGCGCTGGTTCTCGTATTGGAATATGATATCGTAGTTTCGTTCAAGCAATCGAACAATCTCTTCCATTTGCATCATCTCGAAGGACAATATTCCATCACGCCATTGGAGAGGCTTTTTTTCAACAGATGACATCTTTTCAATACGGTGGCGGTCTTTATAATATACGGCCATTTGGTTGGGGTCTAACAATATTTCTTGTTTTGTGAGGGTAGGTTGTACAGATACCTGCCCACTGTATAGCGTAGTGATTAGTTTGGGGTCGTCGGAATAAGCAGAAACATTGAACGTTGTACCGAGTGCTTTTACGTTTATCCCATTGGTTTTAACGACAAAAGGAATCTCTTTGTTTCGGGCTACCTCGAAATAGGCTTCCCCATCTAAATAAATGTCTCTGTTGGATTTTCCATAATCAGGAGAGTATTCAATTGTGGTACAGGTATTCAGCCATATTTTAGATCCATCGGGTAACTCAATATAACTTTTTTCTCCTTTGTCTGTATGGAGTTTATAGTTATTCATTGTTTCATACTCCGGCTTGTCGTTGATCAAGAAAATGGCAGCAGAAGAGATGATAACGCCCAGAAGAATGGCAGCTACGTATTTCATAAAAGAAAAAACGAGCTGTTTCTTCTTTTTAGTTTGTTTCCGGGAAACCTTTTCTTCCTTTATCGTTGAAGATAAACGCGTCCATTCTTCCTGGATGTTTACCTCATCCTCTAAACACTTTTTTAAAATCTTTGAATACTGGTCTTCCATATCTAAATTTGTTATACCTTTTTTATTTTGCTTTGTATAAGACACCGGTTACGCAATTATTACTTACATGATTTTATTTTATTCAGAAGATAAATAATCTTTTAATCCTTTTTTCATAATCTTCAAGGCTCGGTATATCTGCGTATCTACGGTTCTTACAGACACCGATAAATGTTGGGCAATATCTTTATTTCTCATTCCTTTAATCCGGCTAAGAATAAATATATTCCGGCATTGCTCGGGTAAAGTTTCAATAACAGAGTCAATTGCCTTTTCTATTTCACGTCCTTCTGTATCTATTTCAGGGGAAGATTGGCCTCCTCTATCCGGCAGTATTATACTTTCTCCGTCAATCTCGGACAATGAAATAGTAGAACGTGATGATCGTATGGCGTTTAAACATTCATTCTGAACACAACGGAACAAATATGCTTTCAGAGAAATTTCTATTTCAATTTCTTCTCTTTTATCCCAAAGTCGTAAGAAAACATTTTGTAATAAATCTTTTGCTTCTTCTGTGTCGGGTATATATTTACGGCAGTGAAAATAAAGTTGAAGATAATATGTGTTAAAAATCGAGTTGAAAGCCCACCAGTTTCCTTGCTTCAAAAGCGCAATCATTTCTTCTTCAGATAGCTTTGACATTCCCAATTTAATTAGAAGAATGAAGGTTCTCAAAAGCAAAGCTACACAATACGATGCATTTGAGAGACCTTCATAAATAATTACTCGTTATACGAAGACAACCTGTATAAACAATCAGAACAATTCGTCTGTAACCTGATTGAAATAATCAATACATTGTTTTATATCAGGAACAGAATTATCCCAGTTGTATTCATATTCAATAGAGAATACGCCTTTAAATTTTTGTCTCGTCAACTCCTTCAGCATCCCTTTCACATCCAGAATTCCCGTACCCCAGATCACATCATGTTGTTCTTTTTCTCCGGCCTTTTTCTCTGCAATATCTTTAAAATGCAAAGAAATTACACGGCCATCAAGTCTTTTAAGACAATCTATTTGATTTAATCCCTCTCGACGCCAATGTCCGACATCAGCACAGGATCCGATCATAGGGCTTCTGCTTTTGATCGCCTTTAACAGATTATCCGGTGTCCAATATTCCGAAGGCTGAGGATGATTATGTACACTTACTTTTATATTATACAGTTTAGCTAAGCGTTCTACCAGGTCCCAATCAGCCAAAGCGGGTTCACAAGTGATAAATTCCAGTTTCATTTGCTGGGCAAACTTGAACATTTTCTCCCAATCGGATGATTTATCAGCTACATAAACTCCACAACCTACAATTTTAATACCTTTCGATACTGCTAATTGCAAAATCTCGCGTTGGGTTGTGGCGTCGAGATTAAAATCAAAAACTTTATCTCCCCACTTTCCTCCCAGCTTATGTCCGGGATAGATCTCGATATACTTGATCCCCAATTCTTGGGTTTTGTCTAATGCTTCAACTAAGGTGAATTTATGAAAGGAATAAGATTGCATCCCCAGTCTCCAACCATTCTTTTCTGCTTTAGTCTGCGCTCCTGCCGGAAGCACGAATAGGATTGTAAGCAGAAGTAATATTGCTTTTAATAGATTCTTTTTCATACGCTATTCTTATTTCGGCATTTCCGGTAATGAAAAACCGTTATTATACGTGTGTTTGATCCATTCTTCGGCCATGTCTTTAGCACTGAACTCAGCAAAACGGCGATCAAATCTTGGATCTCCATCTATGACCTTAAAGTCATCTACCGTTACAATCTTGATCTTATCAGATGCAGAGATATTCGTGAAACGCATATTCTCGCCATCCCATTGAAGTTCACGGTGCAGACCATGTAAACCGGAAAGACGCACGGCAAGCACTCCCATAACCACCATTTCATTGAATGGGCCGGAGAACTGGAAGTTAGAAGAAGCTTCTGTACGGTTATCCGGAGATTCCTTACAAGCACGGATCCAATCTTGTTCATGCGCATTCGTATTCCAGATATTCCCATTACCACCCTTTACTCTCGGAATAGTTGGCTTCGGCTGATTGAAATTCTCCATTGCTGATGCAGGAAGTAGAGTAGGATTCATTCCGTAGCAACCGGTCATGATCTTTCCTTTCGTTCCGATAAAGATGATTCCTCCATTTTCGTCTCCCATCATCTCTCCATCTTTTAATTCTTCAGGGCGAGGAGGCATAAGACCACCATCATACCAGAAGACTTTCACTTCCGGCATTTTGACATTTCCTTTAGGCGGACGTGCAGGGAATGTATAAGTAACCACCTGTGCATGAGGGGGAGAATACATATTACTTAATGTCGAACTACCGATTACGCTTGTTGGGTATTTCAAATCCAAAGCCCAATAAAGCGGATCCATAATATGACAGGCCATATCTCCGAGTGCTCCCGTTCCAAAATCCCACCATCCACGCCAGTTCCAAGGGGTATATACCGGATTATACGGACGTTTTTGAGCCGGACCGATAAATAAATCCCAGTCTAAAGTAGAAGGTGTCTTTATCTTATCTTTCGGTTCTTGCAAACCTTGAGGCCAGATAGGTCTGTCTGTCCAGCAATGTACTTCATTAACCTCTCCTATTATACCGGACTGTATCCACTCAGTAATCTGACGACACCAGTCGAATGAATTTCCTTGATTACCCATCTGTGTAGCGACTCTGTATTTCTTTGCTAATTTTGTAAGCAAACGAGATTCGTAAACAGAGTGAGTCAACGGTTTCTGGGTATAGCAATGCTTTCCTAAAGTAATGGCATGAGCTGTAACGCCGGCATGCGTATGATCCGGAGTAGCTACCATAATTGCATCAATAGAACTACCCAGCTGGTCGAACATGACACGCCAGTCTTTAAATTGTTTTGCTTTGGGATAATCAGCAAACGTTTTAGCCGCATATTTCCAATCCACATCACAAAGCGCAACAATGTTTTCGGTATTCATATTGGCTAAGTTACGCCGTCCCATTCCTCCTACTCCAATACCGGCAATATTCAGTTTGTCACTTGGTGCAATGTATCCATGAGATTTTCCCAGAATTGATCCGGGAACAATCGTCAAACCGGCAGCCGCTAAAGACCCGGTTCGGATAAAGTCTCTTCTTGAAATGTTTTTCATGTATAGTTGTTTAATAAGATTAATAATCGCGTATTATAAAGTCTTTATCTTCAAATTTCGCCAGAGAACTTTTATTCCTCCGCCATCGTGTATCTGCAAGGCAATTCGCCCCTGCCCCTTTCCGATTTTTTCGTCTCTGAGATTAACCATTTCTTCTCCGTTCAGCCAGGTTATTACCTGATCTCCATCAACACGTATCCTCAAGTTATTCCAGTCTCCGGGTTTCAGAATACTCTCTTTCTCATCCGGAATCTGGATGAGCCAACCTCTACCGTATGACTCATAAACAGCTCCCGTATCGTATCCTTTAGGAGCAACCTCAACCTGCCATCCGTTTACTTTGACATTTTCTTCTATAAAAGAACGAATAAAAACACCGGAATTTCCATCGGCCTCTTGTTTAAAATCCAGCGATAGCTCAAAGTTATCAAAATATTCCCGTGTAGCGAGATATCCATACTGTTTATCCGGTCCACTTTCACAGACCAACAAACCATCTTTTACATACCATAGTTCTGTTCCATATTTTTCCCATCCCTGTAGATCATTTGCATTGAAAAGTGAACGCTCCTCAGTTTTACGCGGCAATTCTTTAATCTTTATATTTCTGAACCAAGCAGCAGAACCATGGTCTTGAAGGCAAATCACCCCTTTACGTGCCAATCCATATTCGGGTGCGTTATTCCATTTCCCACTATTCCTTCGTTCAAACCAATCATCCGTCCAGGCATCATACTCTATCGTTTTCTGTCCATTCATATAGTAGGTTACATGCCCGTTATCAAAGATGATTTTAGAGGTGTTCCATTCTCCGGCGGGATTCACTTTCATCGTTGAAAAATCAGGAAGATACATAGCATAATCCACGCCACAGCGTTGCCAATCCTCTAAAGGTTCCGGGAAATTGGCATCATCAATCAACTGATACTCCGGTCCACTAAGATATGGAACAGGAAACTGAGGTCGCTCAACCACATGATAAAGCAATCCGCTATTTCCACCTTTTGCGATCTTCCAGTCCCACACTAATTCGAAATTCTCAAATTGACGATCAGTCACAATGTAGCCATTCGTATCACTACCCTCCCCATGCGCTTTAATCGTTCCCTCTTCCACTTCCCAAGAACCGGTAAGTGCGGTTCCATTATAATCTCTCCAGCCATCCAGTGTCTTACCGTCAAAAAGCAAATGCCAACCATCCGCCTTTTCAGCATCACTCAAAGCATTATGAGCAGAGCCGGAACATGAAGTCAGAAACATTATTAATGCCGGAAGAAATACAATTGTGTTTATTTTCAGTAGCTTCATATAAGTTGTATAATAATTATTATATATCACAGCATACACACCCTATAATAAAAGACACTTTGATATGAATTATTACGTACTCACAATTCAATTTTTATTTCCCTACACTGCTATTTTCTTCCGGCATAATATAAAAGTATAGTCTTCCGAAGTCCTTGTTGATATTTTTAAACACTTATAATGCTTTTAAAAAGTCGTCCCTTTGTTTTTTCTTTCGATGGTCATCAAAAAGAAAAAACAAAGGGACAACAAAGAAAAAAAATCTATACCAAAAGATTTAAAGACTATACTCTTGCTTACACAGCTCCTTGTATCGGTTGATTAAAAAGAAGACTCTGAGGCACGCTTTGTTTTCTTTTATCGATCTTAATGATGCGTTGATTCGCACTTCCTCTAAAAAGGAGTGAAGGAGAGTACAATTCTTGCACAAAACGACCATCCACTAACGTATCAATATAATCTAAACAAGCATTCAGTTCTGTTTTCTTTTTTATTTCTTCCAACGTATAACCGGTATAGCACCAGATATTCATTCTCGTTCGTTCTTTTATTTCTCGCAGTAGTTCACAGAATGAGGCGGGATAATAAAAAGGGTCTCCACCTGAAAATGTCACTCCGTCGAGCATCGGATTAGCATTGATGTCATTCACAATCTCCGCAAGCCATTCTTCTGTAAGCAGAGTTCCTCTTTCGGGGTTCCAACTGTCCGGATTATGACATCCTTTACAGTGATGACTGCATCCCGACAGGTAGATAGAATAACGGATACCTTCTCCGTCTGAGATGGTTTCGTTGTATATCTTCAATATTCGTAACGGCTCCTTAAACATGTTTCACGCGGTCTTTTTCTTCTGCTTGTTTAGCAGAGTTCCACGATTCCAAGCTTCCCGTAAGATATCCTGTGATACGACGCATACGAACGATATCTTCACTTTTACAAATCGGACATTCAGCATAGATAATTCCTCTATAGCCGCATTGGTGACAAGTATCGACAGGATGGTTAATCGAACCATAACCTATATTCTCCTTGTTCATCTGATGAACGATTTTAAGAATTACCGAAACATTTTTCTTGGCTTCACCATCCAATTCCACATAGGTAATATGTCCTCCTCTCGTAATCGCATGGAATGGAGCCTCCAATTTTATCTTCTCTGCGACAGTCACATGTTCTTTTACGTCCACATGGAAAGAGTTTACATAATAGTCTTTATCTGTCACACCCGTTATCGTTCCATATTTCTTTCTGTCGATACGCGTAAAACGACCGGATAATCCTTCTGCTGGAGTTGCCAGGACGGAATAGTTCAAATTATACTTTTCCTTGTATTCATCAACAACTTTATTGATTTCAAGTACTGCGTCATACAAAGTTTGGTAAGCGCGTTGGTTCTTGGCATGCCCTTCTCCATAAATGGCAACCATAGCATTATGTCCTCCAATAAATCCAATACCCAAAGTCCCTGAATTAATCGTATCTGCCACCTCATCATTCGATTTCAGTTCACCTCCACCTTGCCAGATATTATTCCCCATCATGAATGGAAACTGGCGAGCCAAAGCCGTACGCTGATATTGATAACGGTCATATAGTTGCTCTGCAACCATTTCAGTAATATTATGTATCGATTTCAGGAAGAATGCACGGGCTTTGTCTTGTGTTTCCTGTTTTCCCAGATCCGGATATAGAGTTTCAGCTTTCAACTTAGCTTCTATAGCCAAACGAGGCATATTGATAGAAGTAAAGGAAAGATTTCCCCGTCCGATAGACGTTTTCTCACCATGTAGATTTTCAAATACGCGCGTACGACATCCCATTGTTGCTGTTTCATACATATATCTATGCGGATCATTTATTTCCCATTTTTCATGTTTATTAAATGGAGTATCTAAGAACATGAAATTAGGGAATAAAGCTACGGATGTGGTATGACAGGCCTCAAGTAACAGATCAAAATTAGGTGCCTCAAATTTCACATTACCACTAAGTGCTGCCTGGAAATCTTCTAAAGCCAGTTTATAATCGTTCTCACTAAATGACACCCCCTCCTTAACTTTAAATATCTGTATAGGGAAAACCGGCACTTCACCATGCCCTAATCCCTCGATTGTAGCAGCCAATAGTTCACGTATAACCATACGTCCTTCCGGAGAAGTATCTGTTCCATAATTGATGGAACTAAACACCACCTGATTTCCGCCTCTTGAGTGCATCGTATTCAGGTTGTGTATAAAGCCTTCCATAGCCTGATGTGTTTCCTTCCGCGTAGTTGCTTCCGAACGATTAATCGCTAATTTCAACTGCTTATAAGAAAAGGAGACACCAACTTCTGACAATTTCTGCAACAAGATATTTATATCAGCATCACTAACCTGAATACTTAAGATTGTTTCTCTTACAAGCGAACGAAGTTCCTTCTCACCAACAACAACCCCGGAGAGTTGAGCCAACAAGTCAATATTTGATGCCAGATGTTTTTGAAAAGTTTTCAGTACACCTTTCGCCATAAAGAAGTCGAATGCGGGGATAGATTGTCCGCCATGTTGTTCATTCTGATTGGTCTGAAACACAATTGTAGCCAAAGTTGCATAACTCTGGATAGACTGAGGAGTCCGGATACTTCCGTTTTTCGTGCGAAACCCTTTCTCAAACAATTCTTCCAGGTTATATTGTATGCAAGTCGTTGTTTTTGTCGGATAATAATCCAGATCATGAATATGAATATCCCCATTCTTATGTGCCAACGTATATTCGGGATTAATTAAATACTTCTCCGCATAATCTTTGGTAATCTCCGAAGCAAACGTCATCATCTGACCGGCAGGCGTATGAGCAGACATATTCGCATTGCTAAGGTTAACATCATTCTTTTCAATTGAAACAATGCCATCCATGATATGCTTCATATTCGTCTTTTTGTGTCTTTCCACATTCCGCCACTCTCTGTAAATGATGTATTTCTTCGCAACAATAGGATTGCGCTTCATCAGCTCCTTTTCCACAAAATCCTGAATTTGTTCTACGCTTGTTGTTGCTGTGTTGATAGAAGAAGCTACTGCCAGTGCAATATCATACATTTCCCTTTCCGTGTCCGGCGTATTGCTTGCCCGGAACGCTTTTGTAATGGCATTTTTGATTTTCTCAATAGAAAATTTCTCCTGCGTACCATCGCGTTTGGAGATAGTGATTTCTGAAAAATTCATGGCACTTAAAAATATTTTAATAATTACGGTCAATTTGCACCTGTTATCTGTACCTTTAATCCCCGAAAGGCAGATATAAACCTATTGGCAGGTCTTCTGACTTACTCTGTTGTATTGCGGCCTTCCCTTTTAAAGTGGCATTGAGGTGTTGCATACAACTATTTTAGCAGAGCTTACAGCAGCGGGTCTGTTCAGGATTTACACCTGATTCCCTTTTCATCACGCCTCCGAAGATGCGGAATAATGACACCAATATGTTTGTCACAAAGGTGTAAATAAAAAACGATAAAGTGAACCAAAAAGGAGTATTTATTTTTTTATTTTTCAAAAAAGTTTTCCAAAATGGTAAACTTCAAGAGATAAAGAAGAAATTAATCTAAGCAAAAACAAAGCTATATCACATTGTTTATCATAAGAAATTACTAAAAACACAGATTAACACCAAAGAAACAAATTGAAAACATACAAACTAAAAAAATATTTTTTTCGCAAAATAGTAAAAAAAGCAAACCGACATATTTAATTAAACCATCGTGTTCTGTCGAATACTGACTTTAACCAAAGCAATGGCATCTATTGACGATATAAGTACATCCTTAGGAGAATAATGAGGATTATAACTAACAAGCTTATAACATCCGGATTTTTCAGATTTGCATATATAATTTACAGTAACATACGAATCCTTTTCGAACTTTATAGAGAGGAGATACATTTCACCATAAATGACATGATTCAGGTTTGCCATTATTTTATACATTACTATATCTCCGGATTTTAGCAAAGGGTACATGTTATCCCCTGTTATATAGATAGCACCGTCGCAAAAGGGCGCATTGGGAACATATATTTCATCTAACACGCTCCCCTCCTTCCCTTCAAAAAAGGCCTTTAAAGATGTAATTTTATTTACATCATACAATTTAACAGGGTATTTTCCAAACGAAGATAAAGATTGTAATTCAGAACATTTAGTCGAATCCTGTTTGGTCATATAAATTTCCCCTTTTCCCGTAATAAGCCATTCAAGATTAATATCGGGAAATTCCGATAATATATTTTCGATAGTAGAAGAACTTAAAGGCGTATTTTTGGCTTTACCTCTAAAATTAGCGGATGTGGTTCCTATTCTGGAAAAAAATATCTCTTTTTTAATACCCTTAGACTTAGCAATTTGGGTAACCCTTTCTTTTATCATGTGAAATAAATTTCGTTTAATTTTGTTTAAAGAAATATATTTACGTTATTTGCATCTTTCGAAAATTAATTATCAGAAACGCTTTGTGCACATGCACAATAACCTCAAAGATATGAATAATTTACAGGTAATTGTTATGTCGAAGTCTGATGTGTATAAAAAAAGACTGCCTGATTTTCTTCCCAATGGGTGGAAAAAGGAAGTGGCTACAACCTTGGGAATTCATCGTAACACTGTTACGAATGCAATCAAATCTAAACAAGGGGATATTTATGAACAAATAAAAAAAGTAGCAATTGAAAGATGGGGTGAATAAACAAGCCTACAAGTTCCACATTGATCTTTCTTATCAATGTTTTCTAAGAGATTCATTACGTAAAAAAACAAACGTTTTGAATATTATCAACAAAAATTGTTAAACAAATAAACAAACAGAAATATGATGAAATTATTTTTTTACGGATAATGTGCGCGCACACCCACTATTACAGTTGATTTAGTTTTCATGACCTTAATACTAATTTGAATCTAAAAAAAATGAAGAAAACGCTATTAATACGCATGCTTTTAATTTGTTCATTCGTGTTTTATACATTTCCACTGCTGGCACAAGATGCAGCATCACAGAATAGCTTAGTGATAAGTGGTACCGTAACGGATGAAATAGGGGAACCCTTACCTGGGGTAAATGTAATACAGAAAGATACACATCAAGGTACAATTACCGACCTCAACGGAAAATACACCATAACTGTACCAAACAAAAATGTGGTATTAGTATTTTCATATATAGGCTATATTCCTCAGGAGTTTAAAGCTAATCGCTCTGAGATAAATGTTAAGATGGGCGAAGATACAGAAACATTAGATGAAATTGTTGTTATCGGTTATGGTACAGCAAAGAAAAGAGACTTAACCGGAGCTATATCTAATATTAAAACAGAAAAACTCGAAGTAGAAGCACCTCGTTCTGTGCAGGATCTTCTGAGAGCAAACTCTCCCGGACTTAATATTACAATGGCAACTGATGCCAAAGGAAGTGCAGATTTACAGATCAGAGGAAAGAATACGCTTAAGGCGGGCTCTTCTCCGCTAATCGTTCTTGACGGTGTTATATTTGAAGGGTCTTTAACAGACATCAATCCGAATGATATTCAAGCAGTAGATGTACTTAAAGATGCCAGTTCAGCAGCAGTTTATGGAGCAAAAGCAGCAAACGGGGTTGTCATGATCAGCACAAAAAAAGGGAAAACAGGGAAACCGGTTGTTACATTTAACTCCAATATTGGTGTTGTACAATCGGCAAACCAGCCAAAGCTACTGAGTGCCACAGGATTTATCAAATACAGACAAGACTACGAAGTTGGTAAAAACTCTGACGAATACCTTGCAAAATATCCTGAAATGTTTACGGATCCGAGACAGCTAAGCAATGTTAACCAATTGGATTGGTATAATTATGATCAAAAGACACCTGTAAGTTCGGTAACAGAAGAAGACTTGGTAAGATCATGGTTATCCAGATTAGAACTTAAAGCTCCTGAAATAGAAAACTATCTAAACGGACGAATTACAGATTGGGCTGATTTGGTATTCCAGACCGGACTTCAACAAGACTATACGGCCAGTATTTCAAACAGAACAGATAATATGTCATACTATTGGTCTATTGGTTATGCGGATAGAGAGGGAATAAAAACAGGTAACAGATATACCAACTTCCGTACACGACTCAATCTGGAGTCTAAAGTTACCGATTTTTTGACTATCGGGGTAAATTCCAACTTTTCTTCGCGCGATGAGGGTTTCTTGACTTGCGACTGGGAACAAATGGTCAGAATTTCTCCTTATGGTTCAAACAATATCGATGATCCGGATAGTCCCTATCAACGCTTACCAACAGGTGATGTAACTCCCGTAAATCCTTTTTACGACAATCAATTCAGAGATCGTAAAGATTTATACCATACATTGAATGCAAACATGTATGCGATCGTTAAGTTACCATTTGACATAGAGTATCAAGTAAATTTCACGCCTTATTATGAATGGCATGAATATTATAATCATGAATCAAGTAAAAACTCAGAATGGGCAAACAAAGGAGGTAGTTCCGAAAGAAAAAATACTAAAAAGTTCAACTGGCAAGTTGATAACATTATCCGTTGGAAAAAAGAATTTAATAAAATACACAAATTTGAAGTAACCTTATTAGCCAATGCTGAAAAAGGTCAATATTGGGAAACTGTAGCAAAAACTTCAAATTATTCGCCAAGTGACGTATTGGGTTATCATCGCCTACAAGCAGGTGCTGTTCCTTTGGTTTCAAGTAACGATACTTACCAAACAGGCGACGCTTTAATGGGGCGTTTGTTTTATTCGTTCAAGGATAAATACATGATAACTACATCTGTAAGACGGGATGGATATTCAGCGTTCGGACAAACGAACCCTCGAGCCACTTTTCCTTCTGTGGCTTTAGGATGGACATTTTCTTCAGAGAAGTTTATGAAACCAGTAGAATCCTGGTTAAACTATGGGAAATTACGTTTGTCATGGGGAGAAAATGGGAACCGTGATATTGGGCAGTATGATGCACTATCAGACATGACTTCAGGTTTACATCCATATATTGATCAAAATGGGAATTTATATATTTCTTCTCAGTTATATGTCAACAGAATGGCTAATAAAAATCTGAAATGGGAAAGAACAGGTTCATATAATCTTGGGATTGATTTCTCTATACTGAACAACAAGATCAGCGGATCAATGGAAGGTTATATTGCAAGAACGAATGATCTACTTGTGGATCGCGCTTTACCAGACATATTAGGGTTCAATAGTGTAGCAACCAATTTAGGACAACTGCAGAACAAAGGATTTGAATTAACATTAAATGCAAATCTTATTGAGAAAGAAAACTTTGCATGGGACGCCTCCGGTAATTTTTCATTAAACAGACGGAAAATCAAGAAACTATATGGTGATATGGTTGATGTTTTAGATGATAGTGGGAATGTTATCGGACAAGAAGAAGCAGATGATGTAAAAAACAAATGGTTCATTGGCCGTGACCCGGATCAAATCTGGGATTACGAACGAGATGGAGTATGGCAAGTGGATGAAAAAGAGGAAGCAGCTAAATTTGGTTTGCAGCCGGGTGACTTTAAATACATTGACCAAAACGAGGACGGTGTAATGACAAATGACGATAAGGTATTCCAGGGATATACGACGCCACGTTTCAGATGGACACTGAGAAATGAATTTACATTCTACAAAGACTTTGCACTTTCATTTATGATGTACTCCTATTGGGGGCAATATGATTCGTTTAACAGAGCAGCGAACTCTTCTAATTTCCCCGATCGTTGTACCGAATATGTACAGCCACATTGGATGCCGGATAATCCCATCAATGACTATGCTAGAATTGGATCAAAGAATATTGGAACCAATTATCTTGAAAAATCTTTCGTACGTCTGGAAAATGTAACATTCTCGTATAATGTTCCTAAGAATCTATTAAAGAAGTTGTCCGTACAAAATATGCGCCTGTCATTAAGTGTACGCAATGTTGCCGTATTTGCTCCACACTGGGATTTCTGGGATCCGGAAAAAAGTGAGCCAACTCCGAGAACATATAACATCAGTGTCAACTTCTCTTTATAATCTATGTTAATTATGAAAGCAAAAAATAGTATAAAAAAGAATATAATTGGATTTTCCGCTTTAGCTTTATTAGGGCTAACCGGATGTAGCGATAGTTGGTTAGAACCTAAACCTTTATCATTCTACACACCGGAAAATTCATATGTAGATGCTGCGGGATTTTATGCCGCATTAACAACCTGCGAACGAAACATGCGACATGAATATTTTGGTGACGCATCGCCCATTATTACAGAAATGGTTCAATCCGATATTGCGGTAGAAGGTACAACAGACAAAGCGGGACCACAAATGGATATGGATGTTTCTCTTTTACCTGATGCAAGTTTAAATAATGGAGACAGGACTAAGGTCGGCTGGTATTGGTACGAAGGGTATAAAGGAATTAAATATGCTAATGTCGTCATTTCAAGAATTGATGATGCCGAATATACGAATGAAGAAGAACGTAATGCCGTTCTCGGAGCTGCTTATTTTCAGCGGGCATACAGGTATTACAAGTTAACCCACCAATTCGGAAATGTTCCTTATTTAGATTGGGAAATAACTGCTCCCAAGTATGATTTTTACACATACGATCGTTGGAGCATACTGGAACGTTTAGTGCCGGATATGGAGTTTGCTTACAAGTGGGTTTCTGACAATGTTGATAGAGGAAAAACTTCCAAGGCGGCATGTGGAGTGCTATTGATGAAACTGTGTATGTCCGTAGGTGATTTTGACCGGGCTATTGAAGTGGGAAAAGAAATTGTTGCTGCTCATCCCTTAATGACTCAACGTTTTACGGCCAACAAGACGAAGGAAAACACAAATTTAATGCATGATTTGCATAGTGTAGAAGCTAAATTGGACATGAGTAACACTGAAGGATTAATGTATGTCGTTTCATATCCGGAGATTGATGGTTCTGACAGAATTCAAACAATGCGTAACGGAGTTCCGTTCTGGAATAGTGGAGCCGTAAAAACTCCTGACGGGCAAACAGGAACAAGTGTGAGCGTAGCATCAGATGAAACGGATCCCGAAATGAACCTGAACAAAACTTATGGTAGAGGAATCGGAAGGCTTAGACCGACTGCTTATTTTCAACAAACAATATGGACTGAGAAAGAAAAAAACGATTTACGTAGTCCAAACAACAGAGATAGTTGGAAAAGCCCCGAAGATTTAAGATACAACAACCCAAGCCTGAAAGGAAAAAATGAATGGTACGGTAAGAATTTTGTTAAAAACCCAGCGATGTCTGTGGAAGACACAATCCGCTGTTGGTTCTCCTGGCCTCATTACAAATTATTTGTACCAGATCCATTACAGACCCAATGGGCCGGAGGTGAAACCCCTTGGTATATCTATCGTTCTGCGGAAGTTTATCTCATGATAGCAGAATGTTATTATTGGAAAAGCCAGCCTCAGGAAGCTGCAGAAATGCTTAATGTGGTTAGAGCAAGAGCCGGTGCAGATCCTTTGACAGCATCCGAGATCACAATTGGAAGTGTTTTGGATGAACGTGCAAGAGAATTATATTACGAAGAAAACCGACACGTTGAGTTGACTCGTATTGCATTCACTTATGCAAAGACAGGTAAAGCTTGTGAAGTTTTTGGAGGACGGACTTACAGTCTGGATAACATTTCAGGTCCCGGAGGAACAAACTCAAATATTAAGCAAACCGGCATTAACTTCTGGTATGATTGGGTCGTTGAAAAAAATAATTTCTACAATAAAGGAGTTAAGCATAAATGGGCAGAGTATAAAATAAGTGTTCATCACATGCTATGGCCGATTCCTGCTGACGCAATTAATACGAATTTAAAAGGCAAATTGAATCAGAATATAGGTTATCCTGGTGCTGAAAACAACATTGAGCCTCTTATTGTTCCTAAAGAAGGAACAGTATTAGGTCCGCAATGATGAGCTAAAATCGGATAATGCCTAAAAGAGTTAATAACTATTCTTTAGTTTACTTTTTTAGGCATTATCTATTCTTTGGAATTAGTAATGTTGTAAAAACTGTTGACGATAGTCCGAAGGGGTAAGGCCTGTTTTACGCTTAAACACTCTATTAAAATGAGTTATACTGTTAAATCCGCTTGACAGGCATATTTCAGAGACATCCATTTGCTTTCCTGAAAGCAACTTGCAGGCATAGCCTATACGAAGATCAAGAATATAATCCATAAATGTTTTTCCGGTTTTTTCTTTAAAATACCGACAAAAAGCAGTCACATTCATAGGGATCATCGCTGCCACAGTCTCAAGTTCAATCTTCTCAGCATAATGGTAATTAACAAACGACAAAATTTTCTCTAACCGATTATCCGAAAACAGAGATAAGGAGTTGTTGAATTGTCTGCTACCCAACACCTTCTTATTCTTATGCTTTGCCATAGCATCAAGGAGCAGAAGCAATGTTGTAAACCTATTAATACCTTTTTCCTGAGGTAGGATTTCTACCCTCTCTATCAATTCTTTATTAACAGAATTAGAGGAACAGGAAAAAAGAATTCCTCTTTTGGATTGTTCAAACAAATCTTTGATCGGTTTTAAATCCATATAATTTTCAATCGCATATGTCATAAATTCTTTTTGGAATTGTACAACAACGCCTTTAACCCGCATCGTGTTTTCCTCTAAAAAAAAATCAGGAGCACTACGCATATAATGAGGAAGGTTACTTCCCAGAAAGAATATATCACCGGAATTAAACGTTCCGGTCTGATCCGCAACAAAATATTCGCCGTATCCTTCCTTTATATAGATGATTTCATATTCACTATGAAAATGCCATGGATACGTAAAACGGTTATAATCATAATTTCGGGCAATGATTGGATTATATTCATTGATTGGCAACTGTTCATGCATGAAGCGATTTTTCATAACACCACTTATTTATTTGTTTTATATCATGTTACAGATCTATCCAACAGCAAATATAATGTTATTATCCGCAAATAAAGAGTATCCTATAACAAAGAAACAAACCTATCTTTGTTTGTGTCTGTTAATCTAAAAAAAATAGTTATGAAAACAACTCGAAGAGATTTTTTTAAGAAGTCATTTAAAGTCGGAGCCGGGCTTCTTATTGCTCCAACTATTGTTCCCGCCTCTGTATTCGGGTCTAATGCACCTTCCAATCGTATAAATATCGGGGCAATCGGTGTAGGCCGTATTTCCCGTGATCATGATATGCCGGGAGTCTGGAAATATGATGATGTGCGTATTATTGCGGCTGCCGATCCGGACACAAATCGTTTGGCTGATGCAAAACAACTTGTCGAAGGTTATTATTCTAAAAAACTTGGCAAACCTTATACTGGTGTAACGTTATATGAAAATTATCTTGACCTGCTTGCAAATAAAGATATTGATGCGGTTCTGATCAGTACACCCGATCATTGGCACGCAAAGAATGCCATAGATGCTGTCCGTGCGGGCAAGGATGTCTATCTGCAAAAACCAACGTCATTAACCATAGAAGAAGGGCGTAAGATGAGTGATGCCGTAAACTCCAGCGGGCGTATTCTTCAGATTGGTAGTCAACAACGTTCGATGGAACAATTCCGCGTAGCCTGTGAGTTGGTAAGAAACGGGCGTATTGGAGAACTCAAGAGCATTGAAGTTCGTTTACCGGGTGATCCTCCGGGAGGGAACCCGGAAGAAATGCCAATTCCTAAAGGTTTTAATTATGATCTGTGGCTGGGACAGACTCCCTATGTTCCTTATACGGTGGATAGGGTGCATCCTCAAAAGGGTTATAGCAGACCGGGTTGGTTACGTTGCGAACAATTTGGCGCAGGCATGATCACCGGTTGGGGAGCGCACCATTTTGATATTGCTCATTGGGCAATGGATAAAGAATACTCCGGTCCTGTTGAGATATATGGAAAGGCTGAATTTGCCACAGGTGGTTTATGGAATGTACACGGCGCTTATGAAACGGAAATGCTTTACGATAACGGCGTAATTGTAACAGGGACAACCGATAGCAAAGAGAAACCCAATGGAGTATTATTCACAGGAACAAAAGGCTGGATATTCGTAAGTCGTGGTGCTTATCAGGCATCGGCCAATGATCCAATCAGCACAACCTCCAAAGCTCTTCAGGCTTCTGACCCTAAAATTCTTTCACCGTTAACGGATAATGATCCGGTTCGTCTATACGTTAGTACAGACCATCACGGCAATTGGTTGGAAAGTGTAAGAACAAGAAAACAAAATATTACTCCGGCAGAAGTAGCTCACCGTTCTTGTACGGCATGCTTACTTCAGCATATCGCCATGAAACTGAATCGTAAATTATACTGGGATCCGATTCTTGAACGTTTTAAAGACGATGATGAAGCCAATTCTATGATTGCCAGACCTCACAGACCTCCTTATAATTTTTAAAACAGTATGCTATGAATATTCGGATTTTCTTTTTTTGCTTATTATCATCTTTATTTCTTGGCACAAAATCATACGGTCAAAAACAACTTATCCTGACAGTCAATGCAGGGGATTACAACCGGAATGAGAGTGTTGTTTCGGCTGATGTTTCTGTGTTGGGAACGGATGTTGATCTTTATGAGATAGTAGGGAAGAAAAAAATTAAAACAGCTTGTCAAGTGGACGAGGATGGGATTCTTCATTGGGTATTGTCCGGGAAAACGGCTTCGGGTGTTACGCGTACATATCTTGTGAAGCGTACGAAGAAGAAGGACACGTCAAGGGGAGATATGCAAACCATTAATAATGGAAAGGCTTTGATTCTGAAGAATGGGGATACAGAAATATTACATTATAATTATGCTACGGTTTATCCTCCCGAAGGGGTTGACCCGGCTTATCAGCGTAGTGGGTTTATTCATCCGGCTTATTCTCCGAAGGGAAACGTGTTGACGGCTATTCAGCCTAAGGACCATTATCATCATTACGGCATCTGGAATCCCTGGACACGCGTGGAGTATGAGGGAAAGGTATATGATCTTTGGAATCTGAGGGATAAACAGGGCACGGTTCGTGCACGTGATATTCGAACTACTTATAATGGGGATGTTTTCAACGGGTATGCGGCGAACTTAGATCATTATATTTTCACTGCTGTGAACGAGAAGGTGATTATGAATGAGGTTTGGAATGTGAAAGCATGGAATGTGACTGGCGGGTTATTATGGGACTTCGAGTCGGTTTTGAGTCCTTCTACGGCACTTCCGGTTCTGATCAAGGCATATCGTTATGCCGGTTTTGGTTGGCGGGCAACGCAGGAATGGACAAAAGAAAATTGTGAGATGTTTACTTCTGAAGGAAAGACCAGACAGGAAATTGACGGAACAAATGCCCGTTGGATATACGTTACCGGACAATGCGGAGAGAACGGACGTTCCGGTTTTTTAGTGATGGGATCTCCTGAAAATTACAATGCACCCGAACCTCTTCGTATCTGGGATGAGAAAGCAAACGGAGGTCGTGGAGATGCCTTTGTGAATTTCGCACCTACAAAAAACGAGGATTGGTTGTTGAATTCCGGTAATAAATACAGACTACGTTACCGCATCTTTACGTTTGACGGAGAGATGACAAAAGGACGTGCAGAGTCTTTATGGAATGATTTTGCCTATCCTCCTGAAGTAAAAATAAAGTAATCTGACAAATTTAGAGGTAGGTCTAACTAAATTTAGAGGTAGGTCTAAAATGATTTAGAGGTAGGTCTAAATTAAATAGGAATTTGTAAAAACTTGAAGAATATGAAAAAAGGGTTTATATATATATTACTGTTCGCATTTTACGCGACACTTTCTTTTGCGCAAAAGCAGGAAATATCGGCAGTTAAAGTAGGGAATCGCATCGATGTAGTGATCGGCAAACAATTTTTCACCAGTTATCATTTTAATCCGGATGAAAAATATCCGTTTTTCTTCCCTGTAAATGGTCCGGTATCCGGTGGTTCGGTTACCTCCATGCGCAATGGCGAATACCCGCATCACAGTTCATTATTTTTCGGATGCGACAAAGTGAACGGAGGAAATTATTGGCAGGAAGGACTGGAACGGGGACAAATACGTTCTATCGGAGCACGGATAGTAGAGGCTAAAGGGGAACGTGTGGTTATAGAAGACGAATGCATCTGGAAACGTCCGGATGCTCAGGCTCCAATCACCGACAGAAGAAAGATCACAATTTCATCCCCCTCAAAGGGAGTATATCAATTGGATTTTGACATTGAGATGGAGATGTTGATGGATGTAACGATTTTGAAAACCAATCATTCGCTTTTCAGTGCCCGTATTGATCCGGATCTGACTGTTAAACAAGGCGGGGTGATGGTCAACTCGGAAGGTGCTTCAGGTGAAAAGGCTACCTTTGGTGTGGGTTCTCCCTGGATTGATTGTTACGGTGAAAGGAAAACGGGAATTGAAGGGATCGTTATCATGCAACATCCTTCAAACAAATGGTATCCGTCTCCTTGGTTCACGAGAGATTATGGGTTTATCTCTCCTACCCCGATGTATTGGCCTGCTGACGACAAGGCGACTATCTTAAAGAAAGGAGAAACAATAAAATTAAAATACAGGGTTTTTGTTCACGCAGGAGATACGCAAACGGCGGGTATTAAAACCTTGTTCGAACAATATAAAGGAGAATAATAAAAAGAATAGAATTTTTGAGTATAAACATTATTGAGTAGTACAAATGGAAATCAATTTAAAAGGAAAGGTTGCCGTTGTAACCGGTGGCGGAGGCGTGCTGGGAGGAAGTATAGCACGTAGTCTTGTTGAGAATGGAGTAAGAGTCGTTATTCTGGATATTCGTCAGGAGCAGTTGGACAAACGGATTGCGGAACTATCTCCTTTAGGGGAAGTAATGGGGCTTGTTTGTAATGTGCTCGACATGAACAGTCTGGAGGAAACCAGACAGAAGTTGACGGAAAAATGGGGTGGTATAGATATTCTGATTAATGCCGCCGGTGGAAATATCCCCTCAGGAACACTGACGGAACAGCAAACGGTATTCGATATGGATATCGCGGCTTATAATAAGGTGACTGATCTTAACCTGAACGGTACGGTCTATCCTTGTTTGGTTTTCGGTAAATCTATGGCTGAAAAAGGTTCGGGAAGCATTATCAATGTCTCTTCTATGGCAACCTACTCTGCCATCACACGCGTACCGGGTTATTCCATCGCCAAAAGCGGAGTGAGTATTTTCACACAATGGTTAGCCATGGAAATGGCAATCAAGTTCAATGAAAAAATACGGGTAAATGCCTTAGCTCCGGGCTTCTTTATAGGTGATCAGAATCGCGCCGTATTGCTCAATCCGGATGGCAGTTATACGGAGCGCAGCCATAAAGTATTAGCACGCACACCAATGAAACGTTTTGGCGACATAACGGAACTAAACGGTATCGTTCATTTTCTTTGTTCGGAACATGCCAGTTTTATTACGGGAACGATCATCCCGGTTGACGGTGGATTCAGTTCATTTAGCGGCGTATAAGAAATGGCTCTAGAAAAAACATGGAGATGGTTCGGCCGGAAAGACACAGTTTCTCTGGCTGAACTCAAACAGATGGGTGTTGAGGGGGTAGTCACTGCTCTGCATGATATTCCCCCAGGTGAAGTCTGGCCTGTTGAAGAAATCAGGAAAGTCAGACAAGAAATTGAGTCTTACGGTATGCGTTGGAGTGTTGTAGAAAGTCTGCCTGTCTCGGAAGGGATCAAGATTTGTTCGGCCGATCGTCCAAAACTAATTGCGAACTACATAGCGTCTCTGCGCAATCTGGCAAAGGAAGGTGTTGATACGGTTTGTTATAATTTCATGCCTGTTCTGGATTGGGCTCGTACCGATCTGCATTATAAAGAGGCCAAAGGTGGAGAATCGATGTTGTTCGACTATCCAACTTTTGCGGCTTTTGATATTTTCTTGTTGAAACGGGAAAATGCTGAAAAAGAGTATCCCGATTCTATTATAGAAAAGGCCAAACGACTCCTTGACAAGATGTCGCCTGAACAACAGGAAGAACTGGCTCATAATATAATTGTTGTGACACAAGCTTTTATTCATGGTGTATTAGGAGACGACAGCACAAATTATATCGAACGTTTCCGGTCGTATCTGAATACGTACAAAGAAATCAACAGCGACAAGCTACGCGAGCATTTAGTTCGTTTCCTTCAGGATGTTGTTCCCGTTGCAGAAGAAGAGGGTATAAACCTCTGTATTCATCCGGATGACCCTCCTTTTCCATTACTTGGATTACCGCGCATTGCCAGCACACAGGAAGACTTTCGCTGGATATTACAACAGGTAGATTCTGTGGCTAACGGAGTAACTTTTTGTACAGGTTCTCTCTCCGGTTGTCGGAATAATGACATAGTTGCTATGGTAAAAGAGTTTGCACCTCGTATTCATTTTGTACATTTGCGGAATACGGCTCATCTGGAATACGGTAGTTTCTACGAATCCGGGCATTTAACGGGGGATGTGGATATATTTACCGTTGTGAAAGTTTTGCTGGAAGAACAGATAAGACGAAAAAAAGAAGGACGCAAAGATATTCGTATGCCTTTCCGTCCGGATCACGGTATTCGTATTCTGGATGATTACAATCGGAAAGCAAATCCCGGTTACCCGTTAGTCGGGCGTTTGAAAGGTCTTGCCGAAATCGACGGGCTTCAAACGGGAATCGAGAAGATGTTGACATTAAAATAAATTGATATGAAGAAATTCCTTATTGCATGTATGACTATTCTGATGGTTGGAACATCTTGTTCCCCCCAAAAAACAAACTCTACGCCTGAAGCAGCTTTCTCGGGAAAAGAAGGGGAAGTAAAGTTAATCACCCTTGATCCCGGACATTTTCATGCGGCATTGGTACAAAAATCATCTTATCCACAGGTAGCTAAGGATGTGTATGTTTATGCTCCGGAAGGAGATGACGTGCAAGAGCATTTGAAAAAGATTGCAGCCTATAATGCACGTACAGAGTCACCTACCGAATGGAATGAGATTGTTTACACAGGCCCTGATTTCCTGCAAAAAATGCTGACAGAAAAGAAAGGCAACGTGATGGTTACCGCCGGAAACAATGGAAAGAAGACGGATTACATTAAGCAAACACTTGCTGCAGGTATAAATGTGCTCGCGGACAAACCGATGGCGATCAATTCGGCTAATTTTGAAGTATTGAAAGAATGCTTTGAGATCGCTCGGGAGAAGGGCGTCTTATTGTACGATATTATGACTGAACGTCATGAGATCACGACCATTCTTCAACGTGAGCTATCTCTTTTACCAACGGTTTACGGCACTCAATTAGCCGGCACTCCTGAAGATCCGGCTATTGTGAAGGAGAGTGTGCATCATTTCTTCAAAGTCGTTTCCGGAAATCCACTAAAACGCCCGGCCTGGTTCTTTGATGTTGAGCAACAAGGGGAAGGCATTGTGGATGTATCGACCCACTTGGTAGATATGATTCAATGGGAGGCTTTTCCTGGCGTGATTATCGATTATAACAAGGATATTGAACTATTAGATGCCAATCGTTGGGCAACTCCGATGTCGCTTGCTGAGTTTAAGGAAGTAACGGGAGAAGACAAGTATCCTGATTTTCTTCAGAAGGATGTAAAAGGTGAAACATTAAATGTATATGCCAACGGAGATATCATCTATAAAATAAAAGGAATTCATGCGAAAGTGCTTGTTAAATGGAATTACACTTATCCTGAAGGTGGTGGTGATACGCATTTCTCAGTGATGAAAGGCAGCAAATCCAATTTGGTGATCCGTCAGGATAAAGAGCAGAACTACACTCCTGAACTATTTATTGAAACAACAGGGGTAACCGATAATGCGGCCTACGAAACCGAGCTGCAAAAAGAAATAGAAACGTTGGCAGGGAAATATCCGGGTGTAGGAATTGCTAAAATCAAAGATGGTGTGTGGCAAATACAGATACCGGCAAAATATCGCGTAGGGCATGAAGCTCATTTCGGACAGGTTACCGAAAACTTCCTGCAATACCTGAAAGACGGCAAACTACCCGAATGGGAAGTTCCGAATATGATTACAAAATATTATATCACGACAAAAGCATTGGAGATAGCGAAAAACAAAAAATAAACAAAAAAGCCTTGAGAAACACCCCAAGGCTTTTTTATTATTTCAGATCCGTTTCTTCATTCATGTCTAACTCGTTTTTATCGGAATCATAGAAACGATATTCTAAAAACGCCAGACTCTGATCCGGAATGATTTTCATATTGAAAGAGTACTTAAATTTCCACTTCCAACTCAAAGGGTAAAATCCCTTGTTTAAAAACGCTGCGATGTACGGATGTACGTGCAGGACGAATTTCTTCATGTGATGTTTGTTTACCAAACAATCTATTTTACCTTCCAGACTATCCGTAAACAGAATTGAAGGCTTGGACGTTCCCGTACCAAAACAGGTAGGGCATTGCTCCGTTGTCTTTACGTCCATCTCGGGACGTACCCGCTGACGGGTAATTTGCATCAAACCAAATTTACTTAACGGTAGGATATTATGCTTGGCACGATCTGTAGCCATAACCGAAGTCATATGTTCGAATAATTTCTGCCGGTTAGCAGGTTCTCCCATATCAATAAAGTCGATCACAATAATTCCTCCTAAATCACGAAGACGGAGCTGACGGGCTATTTCATCCGCCGCAGCCGTGTTAACATCGATTGCGGTCTTCTCCTGAGCATCACTGCCTTTGGAACGATTACCGCTATTTACATCGATCACGTGCATCGCCTCTGTGTGTTCGATAATAAGATAGGCTCCACTCTTATACGTAACAGTACGTCCAAATAAGGACTTGATCTGTTTTGTGATTGCAAAATTATCAAAGATCGGAATTTCACCTGAATATAGCTGGACGATGTTTTCACGTCCGGGAGCTATCAACGTAACGTAGTCTTTCAGGTTATTATAGACGTCTTTGTCATTTACATAAATATTCTGAAACGATGGATTAAAAATGTCTCTCAGCAACGCAACCGAGCGCGCTGTTTCTTCATAAATAATGCTTGGAGCTTTTACTTTGCTCACTTTCGGGATATTGTCTTCCCATCGTTTCAATAATGTCTTTAATTCATGATCAAGTTCGGCAACACGCTTGCCTTCTGATGAGGTACGTACAATGACACTAAAGTTCTTCGGTTTAATGCTTTGTATCAATTGTCGCAATCGTGCGCGCTCTTCGTTAGACTTGATTTTTGTGGAAACCGATACCTTATCTGCAAAAGGAATCAAGACAATGTATCTTCCGGCAAAAGAAAGTTCGGAAGTAAGTCTTGGCCCTTTAGTAGAAATTGGCTCTTTTGCTATCTGAACCAATACTTCCTGTCCAACTTTCAATACATCACCAATACTTCCATCTTTTTCAATTTCCGGAAGTATCTGCATCTTAGGCACAGCAACCGCCTTTTTGGGATCACCAAGAGCTTGTTTCAGATATTTTTGTTGAGTATTAAAATTCGGACCTAAATCCAGATAATGAAGAAATGCATCCTTTTTATATCCTACATCAATGAAAGCAGCGTTTAAGCCCGGCATCAGTTTCTTAACTCTACCAAGGTAAATGTCACCAACTGCGAAAGACACATTGCGGGCTTCCTTTTGTAGCTCCACCAAACTTTTGTCTTCAAGTACGGCGATAGATACCTCTTTGGGCTGTACATCGACTACTAATTCACTAATCACTCTATAAAAAGTTTATTATATGACCTTCCATAATACGCAAAGAACAAACTTAAAAGGTCATAGATTAAGTTTGTTCTTCAGAGTTCTTTTTAACAGATAGCTTTATTTCTTTTTATGCCTGTTTTTTTTCAGTCTCTTTTTGCGCTTGTGCGTTGACATTTTATGTCTTTTTCTTTTTTTTCCGCTTGGCATTGCTTTTTTGTTTTAAAAATTAGACTTTATGTGAATTATTTTACCTTACTCAAAAATGTTTTTGCTGGTTTAAACGAAGGAATATTATGTTCCGGGATGATTATCGTAGTATTTTTCGAGATATTACGAGCTGTCTTTTGAGCTCTTTTCTTTACAACGAAACTTCCGAAACCTCTTAAATATACATTATCCCCATTTGCCAACGAATCTTTTACGATCTCCATGAAAGATTCAACGCTTGCTAACACTGAATGTTTGTCAACTCCCGTGTTTTTAGAAATTTCGTTTACGATATCTGCTTTAGTCATGTCTATAGATAATTAATTGATTTAAACCTATTAATTTTTTGGAATGCAAATATATAGCTTTTTTCCATAGCGATGAAACAAAAGCATCCTATTTTGATAAAAAAGATTCTACAACCGGTTCTGAATCCGATAGTTTGCCTTATTATATATTAATGTATAGTGTTGAAAACCGTATAAAGTCATTAGTTCGCCTTAGGCATTGTTTCGTATTCTATTAGTTTATAGTTTTGCGTCATAATTATTCGATTATATAATATGCAAAAAATAATATCATACCCACTTTCAGCCATTTACTATTTAATGCTTGGCTGCACTTTAGTTATATTTCATCCAATTCAATGGTTATGCTTTAATCTGTTCGGTTATCAGGCACATAAAAAAAGCGTGGATGCACTCTGCTTCTTTCTTGTTCTCAATACCTATATTCTAGGAACCAGATATAAGATTGAAAATTTAGAGAAACTGCCAACAGAAGGTCCGCTAATTATAGCGGCTAACCACCAGAGCTTTTATGACATCACTACTATTGGTTGGTTTCTGCGCAAAGTACATGTTAAATATATCAGTAAAATTGAATTAGGGAAAGGCATTCCAAGCGTTTCCTACAATCTGAATCATGGAGGATCAGTCCTGATTAACAGAAAAGACCCCAAACAATCCATTACAGCGGTAAAGCAGATGGCAGAATATATCGAACAGAACAAACGTTCAGCCGTCATATTTCCGGAAGGAACAAGAAGCACCACAGGCGCACCGCGACCTTTTGCCGAAAGCGGATTAAAAGTTCTCTGTAAATACGCACCCTCAGCAAAAATGATTCCGGTCACAATAAATAATTCGTGGAAAATGACCAGATGGGGAAATTTCCCGTTAGGATTAGGAAATAAAATATGCCTTACGATTCACAATCCAATTTCTATAAAAGACACATCTTTCGACGAAATTTTTGATAAGACACAAAAAGCGGTTATCGGGAGCATTAGGTAAAATGTATAAATTGGATAAGAGCAACGTCTTCCGATAAAAACGGCAAAAAGCTAAAATACTTTTTTATTTAGAAAACACGTTACTCTGAGAAAAATAAAAAAAAGGACTACTTTTGCCGTTCTTTTAGCAATACATACATGGTTTCAATAGACGGATTAACGGTTGAGTTTGGTGGGAGTACGCTTTTTGCAGATATCTCATTTGTTATTAACGAGAAAGACAGGATTGCCTTAATGGGCAAGAATGGAGCAGGAAAATCTACTCTACTCAAGATATTAGCAGGGGTAAGAGATCCCTCCAGAGGGAAAGTGTCAGCACCAAAGGATACGGTAATTGCTTACCTGCCTCAACACTTGATGACGGAAGATGGACGAACGGTCTTTGAGGAAACAGCTCAGGCGTTCGCCCATCTTCATGCAATGGAGGCTGAAATAGAGGAGATCAACAAAGAATTAGAGACGCGTACGGACTACGATTCCGAAAGTTATTATGCTTTGATCGAACGGGTTTCTACATTAAGTGAGAAATTCTATTCTATTGAAGAAATCAATTATGATGCCGATATTGAAAAGACCTTACTTGGACTTGGATTCAAACGTAGTGATTTCACTCGTGACACAAGCGAATTCAGTGGAGGTTGGCGTATGCGTATTGAGTTGGCAAAACTTTTACTTAAGAAACCGGATGTATTATTACTAGACGAACCGACGAATCATTTAGACATTGAGTCTATCCAATGGCTGGAAGATTTTCTGATTGATAACGGACAAGCTGTAGTAGTAATCAGTCATGACAGGGCTTTTGTAGATCGGATCACAACTCGTACTATTGAAGTAACCATGGGGCGAATCTATGATTATAAAGTAAACTATAGTTCTTATCTGCAGCTAAGACAAGAAAGACGCGAGCAACAACAAAAGGCATTTAATGAACAGCAAAAGATGATCGCGGAAACGACCGAGTTTATTGAACGGTTTAAAGGGACTTACTCAAAAACGCTTCAGGTACAAAGCCGTGTAAAAATGCTTGAAAAATTAGAATTAGTAGAGGTGGATGAGGAAGATACCTCTGCACTTCGACTGAAATTTCCTCCCTCTCCCCGATCAGGAAATTATCCGGTAATTATTGAAGGTGTAGGCAAAAGTTACGACGAACATAAGATCTTTGCAAATGCCAACCTGACCATCGAACGGGGGGATCGCATTGCTTTTGTGGGTAAAAACGGGGAAGGTAAATCTACACTCGTGAAATGCATTATGAAAGAAATTGTGCATGACGGAACTTTAACCATAGGTCATAACGTAATGATTGGCTATTTTGCGCAGAATCAAGCGTCCCTTTTGGATGAAAACTTAACGGTGTTTCAGACAATTGATGATGTAGCGAAAGGAGACATTCGGAATAAAATCCGGGATCTTTTAGGAGCATTTATGTTTGGTGGTGAAAACTCAACGAAGAAGGTTAAAGTACTTTCCGGAGGAGAACGTACACGTCTGGCTATGATCAAATTATTACTGGAACCGGTTAACCTGTTGATTCTTGATGAACCAACTAACCACTTAGATTTAAAGACAAAGGACATCTTAAAACAAGCCTTGATAGACTTTGATGGTACTTTAATCGTTGTTTCTCATGATCGTGATTTCTTAGATGGATTAGTGACAAAAGTCTATGAGTTCGGCAACGGAAAAGTTGTTGAACATTTAGAGGGGATATACGAGTTCATGCAACGAAAAAAGATGGAGAATCTACGCGAATTGGAACGTAAGAACTAAATTCTTATGCCAAAACTAAGTGTAATATCCATCGTAGAATGTTCTACGTCTTCGTAATATCTATAATGTGTACGACGAAAGAATTGCCGGCTTGTCAATAGAATATTCCAGTTTTGAGGGGAAGAATACATCAAATTGGTGCTAAACACAGTTAACCGGGCATTACCGGTATCTCCTTGGACATTTAATGTCAAAGGATCGACCGTAGTCCAATCTATATTGGGTTCATACCCTTTCCATGTGAAGATATGATAGTTCTCACCTTGCAAGAGAAAACTCCAACTTTTTTTATAAGTAATACCTATCGAGTTCTTCAGGCTATACCCGCTTCCCATATTATAATCCCGGTTATCCACTTTAAAATAATCCGACGTACTAGCCCCAAGCAACACCGTATTAGCATAAACTTCTGCAAAAATCGCGACAGGATTAGAAGGAGTTTCTTTTCTTTGATAAATAAGCCCACCACCAAACGCTGCAGCTTCGGAAATACGATAAGGAGCTATTGCTTCCCCGTCTTTTCCCATTTTAAGTTTTGAATCATAATAATCAAAATGCTGAAATATACCAGCTGTTAAATTTTTATTTTCTTTTGTCCATATATTTTTTCCCCAAATAGCACCTATCGCATTTACCTGAGAGATGAGCGGTTGGTCTGAAAAGAAATCCGCCCCAAGTTTTAAATGAAACCACTCATAAGGAGAGAAATAATCGTCTTCGTATAAATCTCCATAATCAACACGTAATGTTAGATTCATTCCTGCCGACTTATTATCTAAATTTTCTTCTTCTGCCAGATAACGTCCTCCAAGACTAACCGTAAAATCAACTGGAACTTTTTCGAAAGCACGACCTTTATAAACACGAGACTTCCAGGCATCGCCCGAAATAAGACGGTTTAACCCTCGAATCGGCGAAATAACACCTGACAGAATTTCTCTTCCAACCCTTTCAGCTCCGGAAGATCGATCATCAAGAAACAGATCAGAGAGTCTATAGGTTATCTCACCCAATTCAATACCACCAAAGGACGTGGCAAACATATCATTGATAGAAGGTGATTCAATTTCCATAAAGAACTCCCACATCAAACTTCCTCCGATTGTATATGGTATAGATTCCCAGAAACTCATACCATTACTTCTTGCCGAATTAAAATACAGTGAGCCATGATATGGATGTGCAAAAAGATTGGTTGAAAACATATCCGTATCCCATACGGGCAATGTCTTCAGATTTCTTTTTATAGAGTGACTATTGATTTTTGCAAAATCTTCATTCATTATAAATCTATCAAAAGCCCACACTCCCATGTTCAGACCAAAAACCTCTCCGGCAGCTTTCCAAGGCTGTTTCTGAATGACCCTTATTGAATCAGAAGTATAATTTCTTTTTTTTTCTTGGGGAATTGTCTGTCCATTCACGGCAAAGACAGAGATACAGAACAATAGTAGTATGAGATAATATTTTGTCATCCGCTTTATGTAATCGTTAGAAAAAGCAAAGCTATATATAATAAACAAGGCATTATTAGTTTGGTTTAAATTATGATTGGGTTATAGTTTCATAAATGGATAAGCTAAACATTAATTCATTATTTTTGCAGAAAAAAACAGAATGATAGATTTTATAACCGCATGCGACTATCTGGGAACATTTGCCTTTGCAATTAGTGGGATCAGACTTGCTTCTGCTAAACAATTTGATTGGTTCGGAGCCTATGTTGTTGGATTGGTTACGGCCGTCGGAGGAGGTACGGTAAGAGATATCTTATTAAACGCAAGTCCTTTTTGGATGGAACAGCCTTCTTATCTGATTATCTCAGGATTGGCACTCTTATACGTCATCATTTTCAGAAAATATTTGATCCGACTGAATAATACCCTCTTTACATTTGACGCTATTGGTTTGGGATTGTTTGTCGTGGTAGGAATTTCTAAAACATTAAGTTTTGGTTTCCCCATGTGGGTCGCTATTGTAATGGGCACAATAACAGGTTCTTTCGGAGGAATGACTCGTGATATTTTAATTAATGAAGAACCATTGGTCTTTCGTAAAGATATATATGCCCTTGCTTGCGTTTTTGGCGGTATAATTTATTATATATGCCTACTCTGCGGACTTGATGACTCTCTGACACAATTTCTGGCAGCCGTCAGCGTATTTATTGTACGTGTTGTTGCTGTTAAATACCATATAAGCGTTCCCGTATTAAAGGGAGAAGAGTAAATTATTTATTACCTTTGTAACATAACAACGATAAAACATGAACACGCTGCAGGAAAAAGTTTCTATCTTATTAATCTATACCGGTGGAACAATCGGCATGATAGAAAACTCCGAAACAGGTGTACTGGAGTCTTTTAATTTTGAACACTTGAAAGATAATATGCCTGAATTAAAGAAACTCGGGTATATCATTGACTCCCTACAATTTGACCCGCCTATGGACTCGTCAGAAATGGGTCCTGAATCCTGGAAGAAATTGGTTCGTATTATCTCTGAAAACTACCAAAGATATGACGGATTCGTTATCCTTCACGGAACAGACACCATGTCTTTTACGGCTTCAGCACTTAGTTTCATGCTTGAGAATCTGAGTAAACCGGTTATACTTACCGGTTCTCAGTTACCAATCGGTATGTTAAGAACGGATGGAAAAGAAAATCTGATTACTGCTATTGAAATTGCTGCAGCTAAAGAAAATGGCATGCCTGTAGTTCCGGAAGTATGTATTTTTTTTGAAAACAGTTTGCTTAGAGGCAACAGAACACGTAAAATAAATGCAGATAATTTTAATGCTTTTCGTTCCTATAATTATCCTGCACTTGCGCATGCTGGCATCTATATAAAATACGATACAACACAAATTTACCATCCTGTGTTACGCAAACCTCTCAAAGCGCATTATTTATTAGATCGGAATATTGCTATTCTGAAGCTATTTCCCGGAATATCACAACAGGTAGTTGAAAGTATCTTGAATATACCGGGACTAAAAGGAGTAGTCATGGAAACATTTGGTAGTGGAAATGCGCCAAGTTATGAATGGCTTTTAAAAATGCTAAAAGAAGCTGTTGGACGAGGAATTGTTATAGTAAATGTGTCTCAATGTATTGCAGGAAGTGTGGAAATGCTTCGTTATGAGACTGGACATAAATTGTTGGAAGCCGGAGTAATCAGTGGTTATGATTCCACAACGGAAAGTGCCGTAGCAAAACTTATGTTTTTGTTTGGGCATGGCTTATCTCCTGAAGAAGTTATTGAGCATATGAACTGTTCTCTTATCGGAGAAATTACTATTCCGGAGAACTTCCAGCATAAATAAACAAAGAGTTGAGGATTTAAATGTGTGGAGATTATTAGGATATGAAACTATCATTTCTATGTTTGGCCAGTGGCAGCAGTGGAAACTGCTACTATTTAGGGACACAAGAATACGGAATACTTATTGATGCCGGCATTGGCATACGCACCATAAAAAAAGTATTAAAGGACAGAGGGATTGACTTTGAACGTGTAATCGGAGTTATCATTACACATGATCATGCAGATCACATAAAAACAGTAGGCTGTTTAGGCGAAAAATATAATATTCCTATTTATGCAACAGAGATGGTACACAGAGGAATAGAAAAAAGCCGTTATGTAGAAGAAGTACTCTATCAATCTAAACGAATTATTGAAAAAGAAATTTCTTTTCAGATTAAAGATTTTAGAATAACAGCATTTGAAGTTCCTCACGACAGTACCGATAATGTAGGATACTATATTGAATTCGGAGAACAACGATTCACCATAGCAACTGACGTAGGCCATATCACGGAAACAATTTCCAAATACCTTTGTAAAGCAAACAGACTCATTCTGGAAGCCAATTACGATGAAGAGATGCTCAAATTCGGTTCCTATCCTGCATTTCTAAAAGAACGTGTATCAAGCCCTACCGGTCATTTAAGCAACCGTGAAGCCGCAGAATTTCTTGCGACACATTACACTCCTGAATTGAAAGACGTTTGGCTTTGCCATCTAAGCAAAGACAACAACCACCCGGAATTAGTATATAAAACAATAGATATCAGGCTATTTCAGGAAGGCGTACGCGTAGGTAAGGATATATCTTTACATGTTTTGAAACGAACTACTCCATCAGAAGTTTTCGTGTTTGAATAAAATGCTACGGGAGAAAAACAAATAAAAGTTTGCAGAGAAAAAATTAAACACATATCTTTGCACCCGCAATAAAAGCAAAAAGACTTGGTAGCTCAGTTGGTAGAGCAAATGACTCTTAATCATTGGGTCGAGGGTTCGAGCCCCTCCCAGGTCACTTCTTGAGAAAAATAAAATCCCCAATCGGTTAATTATAAGCCTTTTGGGGATTTTTGTTTTATGAGTTGCACAACATTTGCAAAATATATCAGTAAATATTTTAAATCACTTAATAAAATATGTTAATTGAAAATGTGATAGTATAAAAATTAAAAATGATTTTATATTAAATGCAAGTATTTTATATTTTGTTGTTAATTTTAGATTATATGGGATCAGCGGATTTTCTCGGTGGATATCCTTCCTTTCATACGTAAATTATGTCTGTGAAATCACGTTTAAATAGGTGATTTCGGTTAATAACTCAATTTTTAGACAAAGAAAAGGCAGCACTCTTCT